>JBCCYT010000014.1:0-51969 GCA_039188975.1 Actinomycetota bacterium | reverse complement strand
CCTCGGGGGAGAAGGTCTGGAGCGTCTCGCTGCTGAAGTCGGTGAACGCCTCGGCCAGGTCGATCAACTCCGCTGGGGTCAGACCCTGGTCCAAAACCACACTCTCCGCGGCGGCATCGATGAGCGCGGCCAGCGACGTCGGATTGCGAGCCCCACGAGCAATCGCCCGATCGAGAGCCGCGATGACGAACTGCTGCTGCCGCTCGATGCGATCGAGGTCAGGGGCGGTCCGATCGATCACCCACTGACCGTCGATGAATTCTTCGTACGTGCGAGAACGAACAAAGCCCAGCGCATTCGCGCCGTCGAGAACCGTGCACCCAGCATCGAATGCGTTGAACCCAGTCTCCAAGTCACGTGACGGGTAGTGGAACCACATGCCGACCCCGTCGAGCTCCTCGACGACATCGCGAAAGGCGAGAAAGTCGAGCTGGACATAGTGGTTGATCGAGATGTCGAAGTTGTCGCTGATCGTCTCGACCAGCAACGGCGCGCCACCGATCAGCGACGACGCATTGATCGGCCACTCCGCGCTCCCCGGGACATCCACCAGCAGATCGCGCGGAATCGACATGGCCCACGCTTGACCTCCAACCGGATCGACCCGCAGCAGCGCGATGCTGTCTGCGTTGTGGGTCCCACGATCATCGTATTGGCGACCGATGGTGGCCGAGTCGTCGGCGTCGAGGCCGAGCGCCGAATCCAAGCCGATGATCAGAAAGTTGACCGGCTCACCGGGCGGCGTCTCCGTCTCGAGGAGATCGCCGGGAAACTCGATCCGGCCGATGTCGGCGACTTCGGAGTACAGCGTGCTCACCGAGAAGGCCGCAACGATGCAGCCCGCAATGAGACCGAGGGACGCAAGGATCACGAACCGTTGCGGCCAGCTACGCCGCAACACCACCTCTTCGTCCCCCACGATCAGCTCGGGTTGCACCACGGCGGCGGATCGTAGCGCCCGGTTACGCCGTGAGGAGATCAGCCCTCGGCTCGGAGATGAATCACATCACCGACCGCGACGACCCGCGATTCGCCGTCGACGTCAACCACGAGCCGGCCCTCCTGGTCGAATGCCGTTGCCGTCCCGACGAAGGCCCCCGACGACTGCTCGACCCTCACCCGCCGCCCGAGCGTGACCGAATGATCGGTGAGTGAGGAACGGACGAGATCGGGGTCTGCGACAAGCGTCGGTAACCGGGCGATGATCCCGGCCAACAGCTCATCACGCTCGATCGTCGCGCCTACCTCGCGTAGCGACGCCGCCCCATCGATCCCCGGCGGACCGATGTTGAGTCCCATCCCGACGATCACGACGTCGGGATCGCCAGGGACGAACTCGGCCAAGACCCCCGCGAGCTTCCCCGACACCGCCGTCGACTCGATCATCAGATCGTTTGGCCACTTGAACCCAACCGGGGCGCCAGCGGCGGCAACCACATCCCGAGCCGCCGCCGCGACAGCACCCGCAACCCAGGTCGCGGGCCCCGTCACCGGGATGGAAAAGCTCACCATCAGCTGACTCTCACCATCGTCTTCCCAGGTTCGACCGAGCCGGCCCCGGCCCGCCGTCTGGTGGTCGGTCGTGAGCAGCGCGGGCCGCCGATCACCAGCCCGAGCTCGCTCAGCGAGATCGGCGTTCGTCGAGCCCGTCGTCGAGACGTAGGCGAACGACCACCCAACGATCGCAGCAGCCGCCCGACTGGCGGCAAAGTTCTCGTCGGTTGATGTCGCATCGGAGGCCTGCATTCGGCTAACCAATAGCACGTGTTCTCTAAAGTGCTGATCGCCAACCGAGGCGAAATCGCCGTCCGGGTCATCCGGGCCTGCCGCGAACTCGGTGTCCAATCCGTCGCCGTCTACAGCGAGCTCGATCGAGATGCGCTTCACGTGCGGCTCGCGGACGAGGCCTACGCTCTCGGCGGCCAGACGGCGGCAGAGTCCTACCTCAACACCGATGCGATCCTCGACGCCATCGCCAAGTCCGGTGCCGACGCCGTCCACCCGGGCTACGGCTTTTTCTCCGAGAACGCTGACTTCGCACGGGCCATCACCGAACGGGGCATCACCTTCATCGGCCCGCCCCCTGCAGCCATCGACGTCATGGGCGACAAGATCAGTGCCCGCGAAGCAGCCGAGAAAGTCGACGTCCACGGTGTCCCCGGCAGCACGGCCATCCTCACCGACCCGGCCGAGGTCGTGGCCTTCGGCGATGAATACGGCTGGCCGGTAGCCATCAAAGCCGCCTACGGCGGCGGCGGCCGCGGCATGAAGGTCGTCCGCACCGCCGACGACGCAGCCGATCAACTCGCATCCGCTCAACGCGAAGCACTCGCCTACTTCGGCCGTGACGAGTGCTACATGGAGCGCTACTTGACCAAACCCCGCCACGTCGAGGTCCAGGTCCTGTGCGACACCCACGGCAATGCCGTCTACCTCGGTACTCGCGACTGCTCGGCGCAGCGGCGCCACCAGAAACTGATCGAAGAAGCACCCGCCGCCGGAATCCCCGACGACATCATCCGCCAGATGGGCGAAGCGGCTGTGGCTGTCGCCCGCGGATGCGACTACACCAACGCCGGCACGGTCGAATTCCTCTACGAGGACGGCGGCTTCTACTACCTCGAGATGAACACGCGGCTCCAGGTTGAACACCCCGCCACGGAACTGATCACCGGGGTCGATCTCGTCGAACAACAGCTCCGGGTCGCCAGCGGCGAGACCCTTCCCTTCACGCAAGACGACATCGACATCCGCGGCCACGCCATCGAAATCCGCATCAACGCCGAAGACCCAGCCGGAGGTGCGTTCCTCCCCTCCCCCGGCCCGATCACCGCGCTCACGCCCCCCGACGGCTTCGGCACCCGCTGGGACACCGGCTACGAAGCCGGCGACGAGATCAGTCAGTTCTACGACAACCTGGTCGGCAAGCTCATCGTGTGGGGTCGAGACCGCGAGGTCGCCATCAATCGAGCGCTCCGCGCCCTTGGCGAGCTCAAGGTCGACGGCATCGCCACCACCATCCCCGCTGACATCGCCATCCTCGAACACGACGACTTCCGCAACAACGAACACTCGACCAAGTGGGTCGAAGAGGTACTGGATCTGACCAGCGTCTCGGCAACGCCCGCCGCGCCGAGAGATGAGGACGAACCGAAGATCAAGCGCGAAGTCGACGTCGAAGTCAACGGCAAACGCTTCAGCGTCGCGATGTGGGTACCCGAATCAGCAGGCGCACCCGCAGCCGGAGGCACCGCCAAACCACGCAAACGCGCCGCCGCCGGCTCGTCCGCCGGCGGTTCAGGAAGCGGCGACGTGACCGTCCCCATGCAAGGGACGATCGTCAAGGTCAACGTCGCCGTCGGCGACACCGTCGACGTCGGTGACGCCATCGTCGTCCTCGAAGCGATGAAGATGGAAAACAACGTCACCGCCGAGAAAGCAGGCACCATCACCGACGTGCGAGTGAGCGAAGGTGACTCCGTCGGCGGCGGCGACGTCGTCGCCGTCATCGAGTAGCCCCTCCCCGTTCCGGGGTCCTCCTCGCCCGCGTAGCGGGCTCATAGGACCCCAGAAGGTCGAGAGAGGGGCGGCTATTCGGCGGCCTCGCTCAGCGCTTCGGCGAGGGTCGGGTGGACGAGGAGGGACTCGGCAATGTCGTTCACCGTCAGATTGTTCGTCACCGCAACCGCCAAGACCGAGATCAGCTCGGCCGCGTGGCGACCCACGATCGAACCACCGAGAACCACGCCCGTCGCCGGGTCCGAGATGATCTTCACGAACCCACGCGGATCATCGTTGATCAGCGCCTTCGCATGGGTCGAGAACGGCACTTTCGTCACCCGGACCTTTCGGCCCTCCGCAAAGGCATCGATTTCGGCAAGTCCCACATCGGCGATCTCCGGTTCGGTGAAGATCGCCGACGCCGCCTTGTCGTAGTCCATGCGCCGATCGGCCGAGTACGAGTACATCCCCATCGCGTGCTCGGCGATCTTGCGGCCCTGCATCGTCGCGACCGATGACAACGGAAGCCGACCCGACAAGTCGCCTGCCGCATAGATGTGCGGCACGCTCGACCGCATGTGGTCGTCGACCGGTACGTAGCCGTAGTCCATCTCAACGCCCGCCGATTCCACGTTGAGGAGATCGCTGTTGGGGATCGACCCGATCGCGAGCAACGCATGCGAACCGCGTGCGACACGTCCGTCATCGCAACTCACCACCACTTCGTCATCGATCCGCTCGATGCCAGTGGCCCGCGCCCCCTTGTAGAGGCGAACGCCTCGCCGCAAGAAATCCTCCTCGAGTGCCGCCGCAACCTCCGGGTCCTTTTGGGGAAGCACCTGCTGACGGCTCACGACCAGGGTGACCTCCGCGCCCATCGACTCGAACATGTGCACGAACTCCACGCCCGTCACACCAGAACCCACCACGACGACGTGCGTCGGCATCAGCTTCGGTGGATACGCATCACGGGTCGACAACACCCGCTCGCCATCGACCGGTGCCCACTCCGGGATCCGCGGCCGACTCCCCGTCGACAACACGATCACATCGGCGTCGAACGTCCGCTCCGAGCCGTCGGCCAGGGTCGCAACGACCCGATTCGGTCCGTCGAGGCGCCCCACGCCGTCGATGAGCTCCACTCGTTGGCTCGACAACAGGCTCCGGACCGTTCCCTCCAACCGGGATTCGATCCCGCGCAGCCGCTCGTCGAGCTGTTCAAGGTCGACTTGGGTCCCGACCTCGCTGAGCCCCATGCGAGCCGACCGGCGAAGGAACGAACGGGCGTTCCCCGTCGCAATCATCGCCTTGGAAGGAATGCAGTCCCACAGATGGGCAGCACCGCCGATCGTGTCTCGCTCGATCAACACCACATGGGCGCCGAGCCGCGCGGCCGTCGTTGCACAGCTGTGGCCCGCCGGGCCGCCACCGATGATCACCATTCGAGTCGTCACGCCGTTGATCGTAGTGGCGGAGGGCCGAACGCTAGGGTGACTCTCCGATGACCGGGGATCCCTCGACCACGCCGCGGACACGAGGGACCGCCACCTTCACACCGCTTGTGGTCGGCGTGGCGTTCCTGATCGCCATCGCGTTGCGTTTCACCGCCCCGTCGCCCCTCTGGCTCGACGAAGCACTCTCGCTTCACATCGCCACCGGCGAGGCCCCGTTGAGCGATGCGCTCCGGCAAGACGGCCACCCGGCGCTGTACTACCTCGTCCTCGGCGTCTGGATCGACCTGTTCGGCGAGAGCGATGCCGCGGCCCGAGCGCTCTCCGGCGTCGTGGCCGTCGCCACTTTGCCCGTGCTGTGGCTGGCCGCTCGCCGCCACGGCCACGCAACCGCGGTCGCAACCGTGCTCCTTGCCGGTTCCTCCCCGTACCTGATCCGATACGCCACCGAGGTGCGCATGTACGCCCTCCTCGTCTTGCTGATCGCACTCGGATGGCTGGCGCTCGAGCGCGCGTGGGAGCAGCCGACGACCGGTCCGTTGCTCGCCGTTGCCGCCGCCACGGCCGCCGCGCTGCACACCCACTACTGGTCGTTCTACGCCGTCGCCGCTGCGGGCCTCATCATCGCGAGCGCCGGATGGCGCAACCGTTCCCAGGTTCGACGATGCATCTCCATCCTCGGTGCGATGGCCGTGGGTGCGGTGACCTTCGTCCCGTGGCTCCCGGTCTTCGTCGACCAACTTCGCGACACCGGGACCCCGTGGGCTGACCGCGCTCGACCGACCGAGGTCTTCATCGAGACACTGCAAGGGATCGGTGGCAACAACCGGTTCGAGGGCGAAACCCTCGGTATCTTGCTTGCCTTCCTCGCCGTCGTGGGTGTCTTCGCGGTTGGCGCAGCCCGCGACGGCGAAGTACGACTGCGTGCCGACATCCCCCTGGCGGTTCGTCTCCCGGTAGCCGCCGCACTGCTCGGGCTCGGCATCGGTTCTCTCGTCGCCATCGCGACGGCCGGTGCCTTCGAAGCTCGCTACGCCGCCATCGCGATTCCGTTCATCTTGGTGCTGGCCGGTCGAGGCGCGGCGGTACTCGATCGCCGCGCCCGTACTGTCGTCATCGCGCTCATGATCGTCCTCGGCTTCGCGGTCAGCATCGACGAAGCACGACGGACCCGCAGCCAGGGCGAAGAGGTCGCCGCCGCCATCGATGCGGGTGTCGCAGCCGACGACGTCGTGATCCTCTGTCCCGATCAGGTCGGGCCTGCGACAACCCACTATCTGGAGAGCGATGTGACCCGCCGCGCGTTCCCCTCGGGGGACGGCTACACGATCGACTGGCGCAACTATCTCGACCGCGCCACCACCACCGACCCGGTCGGGTTCGCCGATGCCGCCCTCGCGGACGCGGGGGACGGGGCGATCTGGTTCGTCACCGGCCTGGGCTATCGCGGCCTCGATCAACCCTGCGCCACCGTTCAGGCGCACCTCTCGTCGCAACGGGCCGGACAACAGGTCGTCGGGCTCACGGACGTCTTCGAAGGCATGTACGCGATTCGGTTCGGGGCATCGTGAGAGCTCGCCGTTCATGACCGATCGACTCCGGGTCGGCATCGACATCACGCCACTGGTCGGTCCGCCGACGGGGATCCATCAACACACCCGGCATCTCAGCGACGCCCTCGCCAAACGCGACGACGTCACGATCTCGGGATGGCTGCTCTCGGCTCGTGGCCCGATGCCCGCATTCCCGGGACCAACCAGGCGAGCGCCCCTCCCGGCACGAGTCGCCGCAACGACGTGGCGGTTCAGCCCCGGGCCGAACCGCCGCCACCTCGCCGGCGACGTCGACGTGGTCCACGGCACGAACTTCCTCGGCCCGCCCGATCCGACCACCGTGCTCACGATCCAGGATCTCACCCCGCTCAACGACCCAGAACGGGTCGCGCCCGCCGTGGCTGCGAAGGCTCCGGCGATTCGTCACGCGATCGACGCCGGGGCGTGGATGCACGTCTCGAGCGAACGGGTCGGACATGAACTGAGCGAGGTGACCGGGAGCGACCGAATCCGGGTGATCCACCATGCACTCCCCGACCCCATCTCCACCGACCCTGGCGCTGGTTGTCGGTTGATCGGGCACGACCGCTACGTGGCGGTCGTTGGCGCGACCGAGCCCCGCAAGCGGGTCGATCGGGTGATCGATGCCGTCGCCCGTCACGATCGGGATCTCGCCCTGGCGATCGTCGGCCCGGCCGGGGCGGCCGAGTCAGACATCGAACGGGCCGTTGCCGCCGCCGGTCTGCACGACCGGGTGGTGCGCCGACGAGATCTCAATGATCGAGAGCGCAGCGCAGTCGTCGCCGACGCAGTCGCTCTCGCCCTGGCTTCGGACTACGAGGGCTTCGGCCTCACCCCGCTGGAAGCCCTCCGGGTGGGTGTGCCCGTTGCCGCCACCGCCGTGGGCGCCCTCCCCGAGTTGATCGGTGACCGCGTCGTGCTCGGCGCCGCCGACGGCGGCGACTTCGATGACCGACTCGACGCGGCGATCGGGGCGACGGTTCCGGTTGACCTCATCGATCGTCTTGCTGCGCTCACGTGGAGCCGACATGCAGAGCAGATGCGGGAGCTCTATGCATCCGCAGCCGCGTCCTAGGCTGACGACGATGCGTCCACCCACCCCGCCCGACCTCGACGTTTCGATCGTCTTGCCGGTGCACAACGAGGCCGGACATCTGCAGGCGGAAATCGACCGCATCGCCGACGCGATGGACGCCTCCGACGCTTCGTGGGAACTGATCATCGTCGACGATGGCTCCACCGATGGGTCCGCCGAGATCGCCGCTCACGACCCGCGAGCCCGTCTCATCCGATGCGCACGGAACCGAGGGGCTGGTTCAGCCCGCCGGATCGGTACCGAGGCCGCTCGCGGTGAGATCGTCGTGTGGAGCGACGCCGACCTGACCTACCCGAATCACGAGATTCCACAGCTCGTCGAAGCGCTCGGCGAAGCCGACCAGGTCATCGGCGCCCGAACGAGCGAGCAGGGCTCGATGCGGCTCCTCCGCACGCCGGTCAAGTGGCTGATTCGCCAGCTGGCGGCGTATCTCACCCAGACCGCCATTCCCGATCTCAACACCGGGTTTCGGGCGTTTCGGCGCGATGTGGCGTGGCAGTACACCCACCAGCTTCCGGACGGCTTCAGTTGTGTCACCACCATCACCATGGCGTTCTTGATGAATGGCTACGCCGTACGGTTCGTCCCGATCGACTACCGGCCGCGGGCGGGTGAGTCCAAGTTCCACTGGTGGAGCGACACTCGCCGCTACGGGCTGCAGGTCATCCGCATGATGCTGTCGTATGACCCGCTTCGCGTCATGCTGCCGATCGCGGCGCTCCTCGGCATCGTCTTCGCCGGCAAGCTCACGTTCGACCTGATCGACAAGGATTTCCGCCCTGCGGCAAACACCCTCCTCCTCGGCTTCGCAACGCTGCAAGTCCTTGCGGTGGGCTTGATCGCTGATCTCGTCGTTCGACTCACGGGACCCGCAGACCGGATGCGGCCAGCCGACGTGCAGGAGCCGGGTGGGGCCCCATCAAGCCAGGGAATCGAGTAGCCGCTCGTAGCGGCGTCGCACCGACGGCCACGAGAACATCTCTTCGGCGTAGGCCGCGCCGGCCGCTGCACACCGGGCTCGTAGCGCCGGGTCGTCGAGGAGGCGCTCGAGGGCGGCCTCGAAGTCAGCCAGTCCGGAGTACCAAAAGCCTCCACCGCTGTTCGCCACGTGTTCGTACAGTGGTCCACACCAGCCGTTGACGAGCACGGGCGTCCCGACCAGCAGCGCCTCGGGCACAACGATGCTGAAGCTCTCGTGAGGTGAGGGGTTGACCAAGACATCGGCGGCGGCGAGCAGGCCGAACTTGTGCTCCGCCGGCACTGGCCCGAGGACAGTGACGCCCGGCGTCTGTGGCGGAGCCTCGACCACCGGGCCCGCGATCACCAGCCGTCCACGGCCTCGTCGAGCGCGGAAGTGGCTGAACCGTTCGACGAGATCGTGCACGCCCTTCCCCGCATCGACCCGGCCGAGGCAGACGACGAACGGCTCGTCACCGAGGCCAAGGGCGGTGCGGGCGGCGCCCGGATCGACCGGCGCATCGACGCTGACCGGCATGCCCAGCACGGCTTGCGGCGTCATGGCGGTGGCGGGAAACCGTCCGAGGGTCAGTCGCTGCTCGGCCTGACTGAAGAAGGCAAGGGCGTCGATGTCTCCGTACAGCTGGTCAAAGACGGGGAGTCCGAGGGGAGCTTCGACATGCGCGGCCCCATGCAAGACCGTTGGTACGGACGCAGCCGCCGCACCGCGGACCGACGGCTGATACAGATAGGGCGTGAACGCGAGCACGCCGTCACCGACGGCGGCAATGGCCTCGAGCAGCTCCGGACTGTCCGGGCCCTGCCGGTCAATCCATTCCTCTGCGTCTGCGAGTGAGACATCGGGGCGACCAAACAGGGACGCACTCAGCGCATCGAGCCCCGGGTCTCGTGGGCGGCGCACCCGGAAGCGGGTGACCTCGACCCCTTCCTCGATCGTGGTTCCCGGCGAATAGTCATCGGACCAGTCGATCGACCGGGCGCACGATGTCAACACCCGGACCGTCCACTCCTCAGCGGCGAACCGGGTGGCGTACGACCGCGCCGCTTGCTCGGCGCCGCCGAACACGTCCGCTCCGTAGCGGGGCGCAACAAAGGTGATCGCCCCGGTCATGCGTCGATCACCCCGGCGAGCGCCGCCCGCATTCGCTCCTGCCCCCGTTCGAGCGAGAAGTCAGCGGCGCGACGCCTCCCGGCGGCAACCATGTGATGCCGAAGGGATGCGTCATCGAGAACCCGACCGATTGCGGCCGCGACCGTTGCCGGACGTTTGTCACCGAGTACGAGGCCGGCGCTGCCGATCGTCTCGGGCAGGGCTGCGGCACGGTGCGCGACCACCGGGACACCCGCCGCCATGGCCTCGACCACCGGGACACAAAACCCTTCGTGGTCGCTCAGGCAGAGAAAGACGTCGGCCGTTCGATACCGGTGAGCCAGTTCCTCGTCGGTGACGGAGCCGGCGAAATCGACCTGATCTGCGATACCGGCGCGCCGGGCATAGGTCTCGAGGCAACGTTGATAGGTCGCCGAAGCGGGTGAGCCGACCAAGACGAGCCGGGCCGTGGGATGGCGCTCGACCACGAGCGCGAAGGTTGCGAGGAGGTCTTCGTGGCGTTTGTTGGCGGCCACTCGTCCGACGAAGAGAATCGTCGGTGGATCGCCCAGCTCGGTGGGTTGGCGGTCGCTGGTCGGGCCCGGCTGGACGTTCCAGAGCACGGGAGCGATCCGAACGTCTCGGTACCCAGCCGCCTTCATCTCCTCCGCGTTGTAGGCCGACACCGCGATGCCGCGGGTCGCGAAACGGCCGAGGTGGTCGAGCTGATAACGCCCCCACTGCAGCCCTGCGATCAGTTCTGGGGTCCAGGGTTCGACGAACTCGATCGGCGTGATGTTGTGGTAGTTCACGACGATGGGAAGTCGTCGCTTGATGACCGCATCGGCAACGAACGAGCCGATGCCGTGCTGCAAGATGATCGTCGGCGCCGGGTCATCCCAGTCGTCGACGAGGGTGAACGGCTCGTCGACCGCGGCGGGGATCTGGGTGACGAATCGGACGCTCGCCCCCATGTCGAGAAGAAGGTCGCGAAGCAACAACGTGTGGCTACCGGTGGCGTCGCGAGGAGCCAGCTCCGGCACCAGCAGATCAACCCGACTCATCGGAGATCCTGCAAGATCGCGGCGAAGGCGGCCCGATGGGCGGCACGCGCTCGTTCCGGGCTGAAGTCGAGCGCACGGGCGCGGCCGGCGGTCGTGAGATGAGTCCGAAGTTCGGCATCGTCGAGAAGCCGCTCGATCGCGGCGACCACGGTCGCGGGTTGCTTGTCGTACAGCAGCAGACCCGCGGAGCCAGCGGTCTCACCGACGGCAGCCGCATCGAACGCGACCACCGGGAGACCGGCCGCCATTGCTTCGACCAGCGGAACACAGAACCCCTCGTGATCGCTCAGGCACACAAAGGCGTCGGCCCGGCCATACCAGTCGATCAACGTCTGCTCATCGACCGAGCCGGCGAACTCCACCCCACCGGGCGCCACCGTTTCAGCGAGTTCTCGCAGCGCGGTCTCGTACCGGTGCGACGACGACCCACCGACGAGCACGAGCCGCGAGCCGGGCCGCCGTTCGCGCAACAACGCGAGCGCGTTGATGACATCCTCCTGGGCCTTGTTGGGGGCAATCCGTCCGACAAAGAGCAGGGTCGGCGGATCGGCGGTGCGTCGATGCGCCGGCGGAGGCGGCGAATCGAACAACACCGGGGCGACGCGGACGTTGGTCATGCCGAGCTCGGTCAGCTCGGAGCCGTTGAAGTGCGAATCAGCAACCGCGGCACTGGCTCGACGGGCCAGCCGAGCCATCTGGCGTCGGCCGCTGTCGAGCTCGGCGCCAACGGTCGGCTCCCATGGATCGAAGTGATGGGCCGGCGTGAGGTTGTGGTAGTTGAGCACCAGTGGTTCCGGCCGGTCGAGCAGGTAGCCGGCAACCGGGGAACCGGTGCTGGCTTGGTAGAGCAAGATGTCAGCCGCCGGTCGGTGTTCCTGATCGCGATAGTCCGATGCCCGCCCTCGGAGGTCGGGATGAACCGATTGGGCGAACAGGCTGGTCTCGTGGCCGAGCTCCTGCAGCAGACCATCGAGCGCGAGGGTGTGCGCGCCCACGGCGTCTCGAGGGCTGAGGGTCGCGGTGAAGTGGTGAATCCGCACCGTCAGGCAAACCGGGCGGTGACGATCAGTGCGTGCGCCGGGTCGTCGACCGGGTGGACCTCGGTATCGGCCCCCGCGCGGGCGAGCAGGTGACGCCACGTTTCGGGGGCCACGCCTCGCCCGAAGCGAAGATCGCGTTCGACGGCTGATCGTTGGGCTGGGTCGGATGCGGCGATGACCAGCAGTCCGCCGGGCGCCAACACCTCGCGAGCGTCGGCGATTTGGTTCCAGACGGCTGCGGGGATGAGATCCTCGATGAATCCGGCGAGCACCACCACCTCGACGGACGTCGTCGGCAGCGTGGAGAGATACCGAACCGGATCTCCGGTGCGAAGATCGAGCCCGGTCTTGACCCCGCGCAGAACCTGGGCGGGATCTCGGTCGACACCAACCGTCGCCAGCCCTCGCCGCTGCAGTGCCGCGACGATGGCGCCGTCGTCGCAGGAAAGCACGATCGCAGAACCGCTCGACGGAGCCAGGTCGGCGACAGCATCGACGACGACCGCCGACGGGCCGGACGGCGCATCGATGAGGTCGTCGGTGTCAGCCAGACCAAGGCTGTGCTCGAGGTCCGTGACTCGTTCGTCGAGACGACGAAGCAATCGCACGAGCACATTCGAAAACGCACCGACCTGATCGGTCACGTACCGGAGATACCAGTACGTGAGTTTCCGCGTTCCCCACTTCAGTTCGCGTGCGCCGCGCCGGGTTCCGAGCGGTGCGTCGGCGTCGATGACCGACAACACTTCGGCGCGATCGAGCAGCAGCTCGCGTTCGTCGCCGGCCGCCCCCGGCGGAGCCACGTCGATCCATGCCTGCCGCAGGTCACGCTCCCGTTCGGCGAGTTCGGGATCATCGTGGCGAAGGGCTTCGGCCGCCGCCTCGATCTCGGACCGAACCCGATTCATGTAGGCAGCGGAATCCAGCTCAGCGGCGTCGCTCATGGCGGCTGACCCTACCAGCCACCCTTCACCCCGCTGGGGTGCCAATCCGGCGTTCAGCCACGAGCGCAAGCGCCCAGCCCAGGCCGGCGAGCACTGCGAGAATCAGACCGATTCCGAGTCGCGGAGGACGGTAGGCGAAGGTCGCGACCTGACGCCCGGCGGCAACGTCAACCCCGAGCACGACGTCGTCGATGATCACGGCCTCGACCGTCTCGCCGTCGACGCGCACCGTCCAACCGGGCTCGGCAATGATGTCGGTCTGGATCCGCCCGCCGCGGTCGGTGTCGAGTTCGATCGTGAGCCTCCCGGCCTCCTCCTCGGTCACGAGCGGCACACCCTCGGCTCCGATCAGATGAGCCCGAGGTGTTGGTCGATCGAGGATCACCGCACCATCGACCCAGACGAGTCGAAGGTCGCGACGAGCACCGACGGTTCCGAGACTGAGCCGGTCCCCCTCGATGCCCATCGACGCCGGACGCGCTCCCGGATCGAGGGTGAGGGAGACCTGTGCGTCAGCCCCGGACGGGAGGGACTCGCCGAGAACCGGAACGACGACGATGCCGTTGCGACCACCGGCAAAGACGACGTCGTTTCCAACGGCGACACCGCCGGCCTCAACCCGGACGGTGATTCGGGTGAAGGCAGGGAACCGAGCGTCGAAGGCGACGCCCCACAGTCCGCCTTCGGGAATCGTGAGGACACCGGCGGTGGGCGCAAAGTCGAGGTCGATCCGTTCGGTCGGCTGGGGATCGATGCGGGGTCCGGGCGGTTCGGCGTCTCGGGTCATCACCCAGGCGTCGACGCCGAGGAGATCCCAGGTCGGGTGATCGAACCGCACGACGCCGTCGTCGGTTTGGAAGACCGGCGCAAAGGGGCTGCCCCCTGACGCGCCGCGAACACTGACCGAGTCGACGGCCTCAAGCACCGCGATCTCCCCGGTCGAGCGCAGGTCAGGGGCCCGAACATCGCTGAAGCCGTACTGGGCTGCGACGAACGGCGGGAACACATCGTGGTCACCTGCGATGCGCCCCGACCCGTCGACCAGCTCATGCAGTGCCTGGTGCGCCGCCGTGGCGACGGGGCGCTCGTCGCTGGCGGTCACCGTCGGGATCGACATCCCAAACGTCAGCAATTCATACGCCGCGAACGCCAACACCGCCGACGCCACGCCGCTCGGTGTCAGCGTGCGTCGCCACCACATCGCGGCGACGAGTGCGACCAACACGACGATGAGTACCGGTCCAAATGCTTGGGCGGCCAGCTCTCGTACGAGACCACGGCCCCGAACGACATCGATCCACCGCCACCCCACCACGAGCGTCACCACGACGAGTCCGCCTACGGCGATGCGAGTCGACGCGGCCTGCGCAGTGCGGCGAAGCCCAGCGGGAGTTGTCGTCGAGTCGAGCACCGTGTCGACTCCCTGACCAGCGAGCAACGCCACCCCGAGCACGACGAGGAACCGGGCATGCGTCGCCTCGCCGATGTCGCCTGCGAATTGCGTCGCCAGCGCGCTGAACGGTCCGCCGAGGTACGCGACGGCGACACCGACGGCAACGAGGCCGACCGGACCCCGCGATCGGGGCCGGGTGACAAATCCGAGCAGCGCCATCGCCATGGTGGTCACGCCGACGAACACCATGGAGAGTTGGAACGAGCCCGTCGTCACCCACCCGAACCCGACCGCCGGATTCCCCAGACCATTGCCGAACACGCTGGTCACGAGTGCGACGAGTGCGGCGCTCGACTCGTCGACGGTTGGCAGATGAGTGGTGTCGGCCCAGGACCATCGTTCCCATCGGGGCAAGAGGAACGGTGCAGCCAGCGCGCCACCGAGCCCGAGGGCGCTGACGACACCGGCCGTTGCCGCCCGAGTCGTGCGAGCCGCGATCGCCCACACCGCACCGGCCACGACCGTGAGGCTCGCGATGATGAACACGCCACACCACAGCTGAGCGGCAATCGCGAGCCCCGTGCTCCCGATGCGCCGAACCGATGGGGTGATTGCGATTGCCTGAAATCCGCCGATCACCCAGGGCGCGAAGGCGATTGCGGTGGCGTGGGGCCAGCCGAGCCAGACGAACATGAGCCCGGAGAATCCGAAGACAACGCCAACGAACAACCCCGCGAGCGGAGCGAGGCCGCGTTGATCAGCGAGCCGCATGGCGCCGAACGCCGCCAACAACACCGCGAGCGCAGCCGCCAGGCCGGCGGCGTACCACGACGGCGCGACCAGGTAGACGAGATGGGTGAGCGGCAGGCCGTTCTCGAGCAGGGGCTGCCCGGCACCGACATCGGTCCACCATGCGACGTCACCGGAACGGATCGTGTCGGCCCAGGCCACCCATTCGCCGTGAATGGTCGCTGCATCTCGCTCGGCGAGTTCGGGGATCAGGCCGGGCGGCGGATCGGCGTTGAACGGATCGCTGAGCCACTGCTGGTCGTCGGGGCCGAGACTGGCGCCGCCCAACAACGGCTGCCAGAACGCGAACAGCACGAGGGCGACGAGGACGAAGGGCCGCATTCTGCTCGTCGATGCCCCCGGCGCCATGCCGGGACGCTACCGTCAGCCTCCGGCTATGTCTGTGCTTCTGATCATCTCCGATGTCGCACCCACGGACCTCGACGGCTCGCCCCTCGCCGACTCGCTGGTCCACCAAATCGATGCGGTGTGGACACTGGACCCTGATCATCACGACATCGCCGCAGCGGTGATGGTCGATCACGGAACGACCCTTCGGTCGGGGGCACTGGCGGCCATCCGAGACGCGTTCGACGAACATCGCGACGTCGATGTGATCCACGGCGACGCGATCATCGACGGTGAACGGACCCTCCGGCCGACGTGGGGACCGGTTGCCGCTGCAGCGCTGGCCCCTCACCTCGACCTGGTCGCGTCCCGCACCGCATCGACGAGCGGAGGACTCGCTGAGCGCATCGAGGTGCTCGGGGGGACCGCGGCGAACCGGATCGGGCATCTTCCGGTTGCGCTCGTCGAGCGACCCGCATTGCTCTCGGTCAGTCTCGAAGCGCACGACGTTCTCGACCGGCTCGACGCGGCCCGTCGCACCCTTCGAACCCCTCGTTCGGTGTCGTTCGTGATCCCCACCGCAGGTACCCGCTCAGCGGCAACCGGCCAGCGACTCGTCGACGCAGCCCGTGCCGCAGCGCGGGGAGGCGGCATCGACGACGTCGACATCCTCCTCGTCGTCGGTGAGGAGTTCGATGGCGATCCGGCCGAGCTCGAAGCGGTCGACACCACGGTCGTTCACCGCCCAGGTCCGTGGAACTTCTCGGTTGCGATCAACGAGGGGCTCCTGGCGGCACGCGCCGACGTCGTCATCTTGCTCAACGATGACATCGAGATGCTCGAACCGGGCTGGGCCCGCCCGCTGGTCAACCACCTGCGCGACCCGTCGGTTGCGATGGCCGGTGCCGCGCTCCTGTATCCCGATCAGACTGTGCAGCACCTCGGCGTGATCATCGACGACGCGTTTCCGCTCCACCCGTTCGTCGGCATGGAGGTCGCTCGACTCCCGCACCGGGCCACCTCGGCCCACGAGGTGGTGGCGGTCACAGCAGCGTGTGCCGCGGCCCGTCGCGCCGATCTGTTGTCGGTGGGTGGTCTCAACGTCGAGTTGCCCGCCAGCTTCAACGACATCGACCTGTGCTTCAAGCTCCAACGCGAGGTCGGACGCGTGGTGGTGGAGCCGGCGTCGAGTCTCGTCCATCACGAGAGCGCCAGCCGAGTACCCACGATCGAGCCGGCAGAATGGGAACGATTCGTGACCCGATGGGGCGAGATCGTCGACCCCTGGTACCACCCCGGATATCACCGACCCGACGACCCTGACGATCGTCGACGCAACGCCGACCACCTTGCCCCCACCGACCCGTTTGGGTCGTGGCCGCTCCGAAGGCCGCTGGTCCAACCCGCGGTCCATCGTGCTCGTCTCCGACCCCCAACCGAGTCCGGGTAAGGTCCCCGACGATGCTTCGTTCCTTCGACGTGAACGCCTTCGACGACACCGACCCGACGGCGCTGCGACGCGAAATGCTGCGGCTGTACGACGCCCTCCACGGCGAGCGCGCCCGCAACGAGGTTTTGCGTCAACGGGTGACCGAGCTCGAAGACCAGTACACCGAGGTGGCACTGAAGTACGAAGACATGGCGATCCAGGCCGCCAACCTTCGCGCCGTCGTGGAGCGGCCGTGGAAGGATCGCATCGCCGTTCGGCTTCAAACGCTGGTGCCGTTTCGTCGATGACCGGTGGCCTCAACGAACTCGCATCGTCGCTCGGGATCGATCCGCTCGTCCCGACGACGCCGAGCGAACCATCGTTCACCACGATCGTACGGACGCAGGGCCGGCGGGCAGGATCGCTCGCCGAGGCGCTCGCATCGATCCGTGCGCAGACCTACCCGAATCACGACACGGTGCTCGTCGTTCATGACGCCGATCCAGCCGTCGCGACTGCGGTCGATGACGCGCTCCCCGACTCGGCCCGCCCCGGGGGTTTGCAGGTCATCACGGCGGCGGGGGGCGGGCGGTCGCGTCCGCTCAATGTCGGGCTCGCCGCAGCCACCGGCGACTACGTGTGCTTTCTCGACGACGACGACCTGGTCACCGAGCACTGGCTGCAGGCATTCGCCGAAGCGGCTGCAACGACGCCCGGCTCCATGATTCGAGCGGTCACGCTCAGCCAGCAGTGGACGACCGACGGCGGCGAGCAACCGGTTCGTGCGACCGGGCCGATCGAGCGCCCGTTCGCGCCGAGATTCGACCTGCTCGCCCATGTGAGCCACAACGAGACACCGCTGTGTTCGGTTGCGCTTCCACGCGCCGCCATGGCGGCGTTCGGCATTGCCTTCGACGAAGCGCTCCCGGTGTTCGAAGACTGGGAGCTCTTCATGCGAGTCGCGCAACTCTGCGGCGTCACCTCGATCGACGCAGAGACGTCGCTCTACCGCCGCCTCGATGAGGGCAACGCGAGCGAGACGGTCGATGAGTCGATCTGGCACGAAACCCACGGGCGAGTCATCGACCGGCTCAGCGCCCGACCGGTGATCGTCCCCCAGGGCGACGCCCGCCGAATCGCGAGCGCCCACTTCGTCCCCGACGCAGGCAGCCGCCATGATGCTGACCTTGCGGTGCTGCGAGCCGAGCACGATGCGCTTCACGCCGAATTCGATCGGCTCACCAGATCGCCGATACGAATGGCGCGGGCCTTTCTCAGCCAGGTGCGGCGGGCTGTGCGCCGACGACGCGTGTCGGACTGACGGTCAGTCGGCCAACGCCGGAACCCGTTCGGGTGTCCGCACCGGCCGAGAGCCGGCGACGACCCCGAAGCGCAGCGCCGCCGCGATCAGCAGAATCCAGTTGTACGAGAACCACAAGATGAAGCTCTCGGTCAGGTTCTCGACGACCAGAAACGCGACGAGCGCCACCCAAAACCACGACTCCACGCCAGGCTCGCGCCAAACCGCACGCCCCACCCCGACGACGGCAAGCACGACGACGGTCGCCCACAGCAGCAAGCCAACCACGCCGGTGCCGAGCAGCACCTCAGGAACCGAACCGTGCGCCGACCCCCGCTGGAGGAGTGGATCGGTGTGGAGTTCCGGGACCTGCCAAAACGCAGCAAAACCATTGCCGACCACCGGCGCGTCGGCGATGTGGTCACCCACCAGGCGCCAGATCGCTCGCCGCTGGCCGAAGGTCGGGTCATCCCACAATCGCGCCACGCCCGCGGCCAACCCGAACAGCCCCCCGGCCGCGACCCCGAACATCAGGCGCGGAATCCACGGGCGAGGCTCACGAAGAAAGGCCCGCCGGGCCCCGACGATGATCGTCGCAACGCCGCAGCCGAACGCGAGTGCGAGCCAGGCCGTTCGGCTCCCGCTGCCGAGCAGCCCGATGAGCGCAACGGTGCTCAAGCCGACGCCGACGACCCACCGTCGACTCGCAGCCAGCGCCAGACCGGCGAACAGTGCGACCCCGCAGATCGGAGCGAGGCCGTTGCGATTGGTCATCACGCCTCGCCAGTCGTCGTTGATGTCGGTGCCGACCGCCGGATCGATGACCACCACGACCAGGCTGAGTACGACGAGGACACCCGACCCGAGCGCGACACCTGACCGGATCTGGGCGGCGGAGGAATCGGCGATGACCCAGGCAACGCACGGCAGGCCGATGTAGACGATGCCCCACCAGCGCGAGATGTCGGGGTCGAGGCTCCACACGGCGCTCACAGCCGCCCAGACGCCGAACCCGGTCGCCGCCCCGAAGGCAACCCGCGACACGGATCGCAGACGAGCGCCCGTCATTCGCTGACCGTCGAGCACGACCAGACCCACGCCAACGAGGGTCGACAACACGATCGCTGGTCGCAGAACCGGGCCTTCCCATGTTCCGGGGCGATCCAAGCCCTGCCGGGCGATGAAGAACAGCAAGCCGTTGCTGTAGACCACCAACCACACCGAAATCAGGCCCGCCCGGGCTCCGATTCGGGGCACCGGAACGGGTGCCGAACGGACCGATGTCATGGATGGCAGGCTACTCCCATGCTGCTCGCTAGGATCGCACCGCGCATGAGCGGCGCCCGATCACGATGCTGACCTTGTCTCCCGCGGTGCGCAAGAGCACCACCCTCATCTTGAACTTCGCCGAACGCGAGTCGAAGGCCCGCTACAAGCGCAGCTTGCTCGGCTGGTTTTGGTCGTTCGCAAACCCGCTGACGACCGTCGCCGTGTACAGCTTCGCGTTCGGCACCGTGTTCGGTGCTCAGGCGCCCACAACCGACAACGGCAACGCCGAGAACTTCGGTCTGTTCTTGTTCACCGGCCTGATCGTGTGGTCGCTGTTCACCGGTGTGCTCAACGGTTGCATGGGGTGGCTGCTGGGCGTTTCTGACCTTCGCAAGAAGATCTACTTCCCGACGGAGACGGCGCTGCTCGGTGGCGCGCTGTCCAACGCGATCCAGACCTGTCTCGAGGCGGTCGTGTTGCTGCTCATCATGGTGGCCTTGGTGAACATCTCGTGGACGGCGATCTTCTTGCCGATTGCACTGCTGCTCGCCATGGGTTTTGGCTTGGGCATCGGCTTCGTCACCTCGGTGCTCAACACCAAGTACCGCGACATCCAGTATCTGGTGGGCGTACTGCTCGGAGTCGGCTTCTTCCTCGTTCCGATCATCTATCCGCTGTCTCGGGTTCCCGACGAGGCCTACGGACTTCCTGCCCGGGCGATGATCGAATGGACGCCGCCGGCCGTCTATGTCGAGATCGCCCGCGACGGCGTCTACTTCCTCGACGTACCGTCCGCCGCGAAGCTGCTCGCTGGCCTCGGCTACGCCGTCGTCGCCTTCTCGATCGGCTGGGTGTACTTCCGGGCCCGCAGCATGGAGATCAGCGAAGAGCCATGACCGTCGGCCGGATCACCGTCTCCAACGTCTCCAAGAAGTTCCGTCTCGAACGCAATCGTCCGAGCAGCGTCAAAGAAGCGATCCTGCGCTTCGGGCGCGGCAACGATGCCGACGATTTCTGGGTTCTTCGCGACGTCGACTTCGACATCGCGCCGGGCTCGTTCTTCGGTGTGATCGGCCACAACGGCAGCGGCAAGTCCACGTTGCTGCGGCTCATGGCCGGAATCCATCGCCCCACCAGCGGCACCATCAGCGCCGAAGGTCGCCTCTCCGCGCTGCTCGAACTCGGTTCCGGTTTTCACCCCGACCTGACCGGCCGAGAGAACGTCTATCTCAACGGGGCGATGCTCGGCCTCACCCGCAAGCACATGCACGATGCGATGGACGAGATCATCGAGTTCAGCGGGATCGGTGATTTCATCGACGAGCCCGTGAAGATCTATTCGAGCGGCATGTACGTCCGCCTCGGGTTTGCGGTTGCGGTCAATGTCGACCCGGAGATCCTGCTCGTCGACGAGGTCATCGCCGTGGGTGATGAGGAATTCCAGCGACGATGCATGGCCCACATGGCCAGGTTGCACGGCAACGGCACCACGATCGTGTTGGTCAGTCACAACGCGGAACTGATGCGCAACATCTGTCGCACGGTCGCCTGGATCGACCATGGGCGTCTTGTCGATGTCGGCGACGCTGAGACCGTGATCCAGGCCTATCTCGACCATGTGACCTCGGGTGGCGACAACACGCTCACCACACGCGATTAACGCCAGGAAAACAGAAAGCCCCAGCCCCATGCGACATGCATGGTGGCGAACGCCAGCGCAACCCGGCGCCGCGACGCGCCGCGGGGACGAGCGGCAAAGACGGCCACCGCCGTCGCGTACACCACCGGCAATGCCAACCCGACCGGACTCCCGACGGCGAGGAGAACCGCGGAGCCGATGAGACCGAGCACGAGCGCGGGAGCTGCGATCTGTCGGGGCCGCACCGACCGCGGGCTTCGGCTGATCACGACCCGCTTCCAGCGGCCGTACTGGCGATACTGGCTCCACAGGCTCCGCAGCGATCCGCGAGGGGTGTAATCGACGACGAGCGACGGGTCGAGCCAGACGACGAAGCCGGCCTTTCGGAGGCGATAGTTCAGTTCGTAGTCCTGATTGCGGATCAACGACTCGTCATAGCCGCCGACCACGTCGAGGGCATGACGCCGAAAGCCACCCAGGTACACGGTGTCGGTCGGACCTTCGTGGCTGCCGGAGCGGAACTGGGCCGGACCGACGCCGAACCGGGATCGCATCGCCGCGGCGATCGCACGGGCCCACGGCTCTTCCCCTACCGCCCGCTGAATCCCACCGACGTTTGCCGCCCCGGTCTCGATTGCGGTGTGGAGAATTCGAGCGAGGTAGCCCGCTGGCAGTTCGGCCTGCGCATCGACCCGAACGACGAGGTCACCGCTCGATGATTGGATGGCCAGGTTCAGGGCCCGTGGCGTGTCCCCCGACGGGTTGTCGATGCGTCGAACCCGCCCGTCATCGGCGGCGCGGGCGTCGACCCGGTCGGCGGTGCCGTCGGCGGACCGCCCAACCGCCACGACCACATCGAAGTCGATCTCGACGTCTTGCGCGAGGATTGCGTCGAGGCACCGATCGATGACGCCCGCGGCGTTGAGGGCGGGGATCATGACCGTCAGCGAGGTCGGTGTCCCATCGACGAGCCGGGTCAACGGGCTGAACGCCGGGCCATCACGAGCACGGTTTCGGCGAGGATCATCAGGTCGAGTACCGGCGACCAGTTCACGATGTATTGCAGGTCGTGGCCGAGCTTGAAGCCGGGGTCGGTCTGGTAGTGGCCTCGGATCTGTGCGAGCCCGGTGATGCCCGGCGGAATGTCGTGGCGGCGGTTGTAGCCGGGCATCAGCGCCTCGAACTGGTCGACGAACTCCCCGCGCTCTGGACGGGGGCCCACGAGCGACATGTCGCCGCGGGCCACGTTCCAGAGCTGCGGCAATTCGTCGAGCCGGGCGGCTCGAAACCAGCGCATGCCTCGGAGCACTCGAGGATCATCCTCGGTCGCCAGAACGGCACCGGTGTGTTTCTCGGCATCACGGATCATGGTGCGGAACTTGAGCACGGTGAAGGGTTCGCCGAGCCGCCCGATCCGCTCTTGGCGAAACACCACCCCGCGGCCCGCGACGGCTCGGGCATAGATCGCAGCAAGCCCGACCGCAACGAAGATGATCGGCGCCGCAAGGAGCAACAACACCAGGTCGAGGACCCGCTTGAGGCGCAATCGGTACAACGGAACGGCGTGCGTACGCAACGCAACGAACGGCATGCCGGCGATCTCGCGACTGCGCTGAAGACCCAACAGCGTGTCGACGGGCAGCACCCGGCGGTACACCCCGATCAGCCGCCGTTCGAGTTGATCGAGGGGCGCCGGGTAGATCTCCGTGAGCGGCTCGCCACCCAGCAACAACACGTCGGTGGCGCCGACCCGGTCGACATCGTCGAGCAGCGAGGTTGCGTTCGGTGCGGTCCCGGCGACCGTGGCATCGGAGCCGGCGTCGTTGATGTGTTCTCGCGCTCGTTCGATGTCGTCGGGCGCGCCGACCAAAAGCACCCGGGGATGCCCGAACCGACGAGAACGCACGCGCCGGGCCAGCCACCGGTTCGAAGCGACCATGGCCGGTGCGGCGAACATCAAGACGACGAGGTTGCCTCGCGGCATCAGGTAACGCTCGGTGGTCAAGGCAACGGCGGCTGACACGAGTATCGCAAAGCCGGTGAGAGCGATTGCCCGAGGCAGCCAGGGAGGGCGACCCAGCCGCTGCTCGTATTCGTACATGCCGCCGAAGTAGTAGACGACGATGTGAATGGCGGTGGCGAGCGCGAACCCGACGACGTAATGCGAGTACGGAAAGGTCGGCCAGTCAAACCCGAATCGGGCGGCGGTGACCGCATGCATCATCACGAACAACGTCACGGCATCGATGACGTGGAGGAACCGGAATCCGAGCGCCCGGAGGCGCGGCATGACCGCACGAGAGGTCGCGGTGTCGACCGATGGGATGGGCGCCGGGTGGGTACGCATGACCGGGGACCACGATACTGCGCGGACTGGGCCGGTTCGGGCCGCGACAGCACGGACTCCGCCCGCTAGGTTGGCTCCCCGATGAGTGACACCACTGCCCCGCGACTGAGCGTTGTCATGCCGTGCTACAACGAGCTGGCAACGATCGACGTGATCGTCGACCGTGTCCTGGCCAATCAGCACACCGCTGAGTTGGTCATTGTCGACGATGGTTCCACCGACGGCACCCGCGACGTCCTGGCGTCGTTCTCCGACCCTCGCATCAAGGTGTTCCTCCAAGAGGTCAACCAGGGCAAGGGCGCGGCGATCCGCCGAGGCTTCCACGAAGCCACCGCCGATTTCGTGATCGTCCAGGATGCCGACCTCGAGTACGACCCGGTCGACTATGACCTGATCATGGAGCCCCTGCTCGATGATCGCGCTGACGTCGTGTTTGGCTCTCGCTTCCAGTCCGGCCGGCCTCGCCGAGTGCTGTACTTCTGGCATTCGGTCGGCAACCGGATGCTGACCCTGCTGTCGAACATGTTCACCGACCTGAACCTGACCGACATGGAGACCTGCTACAAGGCGTTCCGGCGCGAAGTCATCCAAGGCATCGAACTCGAACAGGAGCGGTTCGGTATCGAGCCCGAGATCACGGCCAAGGTCGCGGCCGGCGGCTGGCGGGTGTGGGAGGTCGGGATCTCCTACTCCGGCCGTACCTACGCCGAAGGCAAGAAGATCCACTGGCGCGATGGCGTGCAGGCGGTGCGCTGCATCATCAAGTACGGCCTCGAAACCCGAGGTACGAAACCTGGCAACCTCTGGAGCTGAACGCGAGCCGTCGCCTGCGTCAGAACATCACGAATGAGGACTCAGCGGGAGCGTTGGCCCACGCCTCGGCGTTGTTCACCAAGCGGTGCATGAAGGTGATCATCTGGGCCCGGTCGATCGTTTGATCGGGCGAGAACGTGGTCGGTGATGTGCCGAGGGTGATGCCGGTCGAGGCCATCCAGTTCACCGCCGTTTCGTAGAACGCACCGGCGGGCACGTCGGTGAAACCGGCGTTCGGGGCACCGGTTGGCGAACCCACCAGGCGCCACATGAAGGTGGCCATTTCCGCTCGGGTGACCGACAGGTCGGGCGCAAAGAAGCCATCGCTCTTGCCGGCGGTGATGCCTTGCTCGGCCGCCCAGGTGACCGCCGCGGTGAAGAAGGCGCCGTCCGGGACATCGTTGAACGGGTTCGGGCCCACGGGCGCAGGGTTGTCCATCATCCGCCAGAGGAGCGTGACGGCCTGAGCCCGGGTCAGGGTGCCGTTCGGGTCATAGCGGTTGTCGCCGAAGCCAGCGCTCACCCCGGTGTACTTGGCCCAGTCTGCGGCGATCACCCAGAACCCACCGCTCGCATCACTGAACGGTTCGAACGCCAACGCGTCGCTCATCCGGATCTCGGGATAGCGATCGCCGGGCTCGTTCGGATCAGGCGTGAACCGGCGCACCATGGAGCCGGTGGTACGCAGCAGCTCCATGAAGCGTTCCGGCGTCCAGGCGCCGCTCTGGGTGCTCTTCAACAGCGCAAAGGCTCCCGCCACGTGCGGCGCAGCCATCGAGGTGCCGGAGAGGTCGCTGGTGCCACCCCCGGTCACGGCGGATTCGATGTCGTAGCCGGGAGCGACCAGGTCGAGCCCGCCGCCGTACTGGGAGAACGTGGTGACCTCCGGGTCGGTGCCGGGGGCGAGACCGTCGAACGCGTCCCGCTCGGTTGCGCCGACCGAGAAGATCTTGTCGACGCAGGCGGGGAAGGCGACAGCGGTCGTCGGGAAGAACCCATCGGCATCGTTACCTGAGGCTGCAACCACCGCCACGCCTTCCGCGTTGAGCTTGTCGGCGATGTCGTTCCAAATCGCCGTCTCGCTGCTCGAGTTACAGAGCGAAGGGGTACCGCCGAGGCTGATGTTCACCGACGCGATGTTCATCCCGCCCTGCGCCAGCGACAGCACATGATTCATCGCATCGAGGACATCGAGGCTACTGATACCGGTCGGTCCTTGGTTTGCCGCTCCCCCCTTCATCACGCGGATCGCAACGAGTCCTGCCCCTGGGGCGACGCCTTCGATCGGCGATGCCGCCGACACCGCAATACCGGCTACGTGCGTGCCGTGAGCGCAGTCGAGGAAGAACCCAGTGGTGGAACATGGCGCCGCTGAACCGCTGCTGGTGCTGGTCGAACCACCACCGGGACAGGTGCCGCCGATGCTCGAAAGGAAGCACGCCTCGGCCACGACCCGACCGGTGAACGCAGCGTGGGAGGTGTCGACGCCGCTGTCGATGACGGCCACGATCGCACCGGTGCCGTCAAAGCCGTTGGACTGCGCGGTGTCCGCTTCGATTGTCGCGGTCGAGTCATCGAGCAATGTGAAGAACGGCACGTCGGATGCGACTGCGTCGATCAATCCCGCGGCCTCGAGTGCAGCAAGCCCCTCGGCGGTCGCCTGGAGCCTCACCAATCCAGCCGCGTCAAGGGTCTCCTCGACCGACACGCCCGCGATCCTCGCCATGGTGCTCATCGACGCATCGTCGATGGCGGTCGCCGGGCGCACCACGACCGTCGCCATCGGCTCCGCCGGGACGGAATCGGCGCTGGCCGGAGCAACAGCTAGCCCGCTCGCAACAAGGGCGAGCACGGCGACGAGAAACAGACGGGGACAACGCATCAAGGGCTCCGTTCGAGCGCGGACTCGATGTCCATCGGCCGTTTGTGGCTGGGGTTGACCGTGAACATGTGCCGCAACCGTACGTCGCCGGTGCGCCCCGAGTGGGTCACCAGACGTGACACGGATCTGACAGAGCGAGCCGCTAGGGTGACCAACCGCTGCGCGCGGTCCGCTGATGGGAATCGGGGATGTTCCGGTACCGACTCTGTCGCTTTGTTCTCCTGAGCCTTGTCGCCAGTGCGACGGTCGCCCTCCCCGAGCAGGCGGCCGCGCAGGACGCCGACGAGCAGATCCTCAGTTTCGTTGGCGGAGGGTGGGGCCACGGAGTCGGCATGAGCCAGTACGGCGCGCTTGGTCGTGCCGAGGCGGGCCACACCGCCGAGGAGATCCTCACCTACTACTACGACGGCACAACGGTCGAGGACCGCCAGGCCACCATCGACGAGTTCGTCGGTGACGGCGTACGGGTCAAGCTCGTCAACAAGTTGACTTTCAACTCCGGCGAAGTTCGCGATGACATCCTGGTGACGGTCGACACCGCTCGCAGCACCTCTCCCGGTCCCCTCACGGTCACCATCGGTGATCAGGTCATCGAGGTCGGACCGAAGCTCAGGCTCGAACAAGGCGGCCGGGTCGAGGGCACCGACACCTGGCGCTGGATCCTTGATGTTGACGGCGTCGACATCTGCACGGGTTGCGTCGCCCGCGCCCCCGAGGTCAGCTGGCCTGACGGCACCGTCGTGGGGATCGGGGTCAACTACGGCGCCGGCTCGGACTCCCAGTACGAATACGGCGAACACGACAGGGGTGTGCTCGTGTTCGACAGTGGGACCGGAAGCGACAGCCAGGGCCAGGTCATTCTTCGGATCGGGCTGACCGACTATCTCGGTGCCCTGGCCGAGATGCCTGGCCATTGGCACCCCCAGGCGGTGCGGGCCCAGGCGATCGCCGGGCGCAGTTATGCACTCCACAGAGCGATCGACCGTGAAGCCAACACGTTCGATGTCTTCGACTCCGTGCAGGATCAGGTGTACGGCGGGTTCGACGAACGCCAAGACGGTCGGGTCGCCGCAGCGGCCGACGGCGCAGGCCTCGTGGTGGCCTTCGACGAGGAGATCGTGCAGACCTTCTACTCGTCGAGCAACGGCGGCCACAGCGAATCGACCGAGAACTCCTCCTCGTTTGGTGGAGCCCAGCCGTACCACATCGCGAAACCCGACCCGTTCGACGCAGCCCCCGACGACGACGGCGAGCCTCAGAACCCACATCATCGCCGCCAGTTCAACTTCACGGTGAGCCAGGTCAGCGAGTGGCTCGCGGAATACTCCTCGGCCGACCTCGATGTCGGCACGGTACGGCAGGTCTTTGTCGAAGATCTGCCGCCGTCGGGGCGGATCACCAACGCGCTCGTCACCGTCGTCGGCTCCGACCGAACGATCGAGGTTCGCGGCTTCAACGGCGTGTTCGCAACCCCCGACGATGCAGGCTACGAGGACCTCCCACCGTTCGGTCTCCGCTTCCAGGCCGCAATCCAGCGAGGCTGCCAGCGCGATTTTCCAACATCGCAGTGGGCCGCTCAGTGCCCCCGTTCGAGCAATTTCTCGCCGATCGGCTTCGCCGATGTCCCGGCCGATGAGTTCTTCTACGAGCCGGTCAACTGGATGGTCGCGGAGGAGATCACCAAGGGCACCTCGCCCGGCCAATTCTCTCCGTGGAGTCCCGTCGACCGAGCCCAGGCCGGCACCTTCATCTGGCGGTTCATGGGCGAACCGGCGCCGCTCGAACCGAGCGGCTTCGACGACGTACCCGACGGTGTGTTCTACACCGACTCGGTTGCCTGGATGAAGGAGCAACAGATCACGCTCGGCACCTCCGACACCGAGTTTTCTCCGGGCCAGCTCGTGACCCGCGCCCAGCTCGCGACATTCCTGTACCGCCTCGCCGGTGAACCGGTGGTCGAGGTGAACAACCAATTCGACGATGTCCCGGATGCAGACTTCTTCACCGACGCCGTGGCATGGATGGTGAACCACGAGATCACCTCCGGTTTCACGCCGACCACCTTCGAGCCACACCGGGTCGTCACTCGAGGCCAAGCCGCGACCTTCCTGTGGCGTCTCGCCGGCACTCCCGCCGCCTTCGCCGACGGTGTCGAGCTCCCCGAGAAGATGCGTTCGTGAAGCCGTCTCGCCGCTCGGTTTTGCAAGCGGCGGCAGCAGCCTCGACGGCCTCGCTCTTTCCCTCGTTCGCAGGCCGGGCCGCAGCCGGCGCGACCCGGATCACCAGCACCGTCGAGATCGACACCGATGACCTGGTCGGCGGCAGCCTCAGCTGGTTCGGCCCTCGGCACACACCCGTGGCGACGATCGAGGTGTTGATCGATGGACGCTGGTCGACCGCAATCGACATCCAAGCGGATCACGGTCATGGCCCCGACGACCCTGGCGGGCGTGAGCATGGTCCTCCGGTCCTCCAGCCGGCCGCGACCCGGTTCCGCGTCACTCCGCTGGCCGAGTCGTCGGCCCGCGATCTGCGGTTTCATCCCATCGCGGCGGAGCCCGATCCGCTCGTGGTCGCGTCCGCTGGTTTGTCGACCATTTCGCCACGAGCGGGTCTGACGATCGTCGAGCGCTCGAATTGGACGACCCGCGCCCGTATCCCGACCTACGACTGTGGGTTGCGCTCGTCGGTTTCGGGGAAGGGTTGTCGCTCCGACGTCGGCTTGCGCCACGGGATCATTCATCACACGGTCAACACCAACGACTACACCGAGGCCGACGTCCCTGCGTTGCTGCGCGGCATCCAGCGCTTCCACATGGACACCCGCGGGTGGGACGACATCGCCTACAACTTCGTGATCGACCGGTTCGGCCGTATCTGGCACGCCCGAGAAGCCGACATCTTCGAACCGATCACCGGTGGTCACACGACCGGACTCAACGCCGAGAGCGTCGGCGTTGCCGTACTCGGCACCTTCACCAGCACCGACCCCGGCCAACCCGTGGTCGACGCCCTGGCGACACTGCTCGGGTGGAAATGCTCCTTGCATGGCATCGACCCACTCGGCACCGTCAACGTCCGCTCCAACGGAGGCGACTTCGCCGACTACGACGACATGGTCGATGTGCGCACCATCTCTGGTCACCGCGACAACCAGGCCACGTCATGCCCGGGCTCCGCGCTCTACAACCGTCTGGACGAGATCCGAGCCGGCGCCGCCGAACTCGTGCCCGTCTTTGGTCATGTGACCCCCAGCTACTTCGACGACCGGGTCGACATCGACGGGTGGACCATCCAACGGTTCAATCCAACGGTGGCGGTCGATGTCGAGATCGCCATCGACGGCCAGCCATGGAAGACCATCAAGGCCGATGTCCCGCTCGACCCGATCGGCGAGGCATACCCGCAGGCCGGGCGGAACCATGGCTTCCTTGCATCGGTACCGATCACGATCGACAGCCGGTCGATCACCGTCACCGCAAAGGCCCTCGACGGCACGACGACCTCGCTGATGGACCTGGTCTTGTTCGCCACGTTCATCGATGTCCAGCCCCATCTCTACTTCGCGCCCGGCATTTACTTTCTGAAGGCAAACGCATTGACCCAGGGGAAGCAGCCCGGGCTGTACGAGCCGTTGGACCTGATGACCAGGGCCGAGATGGCGACCTTTCTGTGGCGATTCATGGGTGAGCCAGACGCCGAATGGACCGGACGCTTCGTCGATGTCGAACCGGACCTCTGGTACACCGTCCCGATCGAGTGGCTGGCGTCGAGCGGGATCACCAGTGGGACCAGCCCCAACTACTTCTCCCCCGGATCACCTGTCAGCCGGGCCCAGATGGCGGCGTTCCTGTGGCGGTTGTGCGGCCGCCAGCCCTCGACCCAGCAGCACCCCTTCACCGATGTCAACGAGGCGGCCTACTACGCCGAACCGGTGCGGTGGATGTTCGAGCTGGCGATCACCCTCGGCACGACGCCGACGACCTATGACCCCGACAAGACCGTGACCCGGGGCGAGATCGCCACCTTCCTCCAGCGCCTTGCGCTGAACCCGCTCGCATGGACGATCACCGACCTTCCACCGGGTTTGCAGCCCTGAGGCTCAGGCTCCACCGGCGGGCGACATACGACCCGCCGCCCGGTGACGACCGAACTCGAAGCGCAGCAGTGAACCGTTGACGAGCGAACCGGCGAGCGTTGCTGACAGCAGCGCGATCTCGACCTGCAAGAACGGCTCGTTGGAGAACTGCAACGCAATCGGGAAGACGAGAACAGCTGCGACGAAACCCACGACCGCAAGCCGGGTGTGGTGCAAGGCGACGAGGCCGAGCGACAGCGACAGCATCAACATCAGCCCGCCGCCTGATGCCGACAGCAACGCCATGTCCTGACCCGAGAGTTCGTCGTTGAACAACAGGTCGATCAACCACGGCCCAATCACGGTGATCGCTGCGGTGGAGCCGACGGCGACGACCGCGACCGCCGCGACCAGCCGCAGCTGCACCTCGCGGAACCCGTCGAGGTCGCCCTCGGTCGCCCGAGCGGTCAGGTTCGGCAGCAGTGAGGCCTTCACCGCCTGGAAGAAGAACAACGGGATGCGCGAGATGATGAGCCCATTGAGGAACACCCCCGGCGCTTCATCACCGAGTTCGTCGCCGACGATCGACACGGCCACCGGCCCCACGTTGAGCAGAAAGGCCTCCGAAATCGAGGTGGCCAGCAACAGCCCCATCGCGGGTGTGAGCTCGGCCATGTGCGAGGGCGGCCCCGGCCGAACGAATGGGCGGACCCGGTAGGCCGCACCAACGGTTCCGATCACGAACGCCGCGGCCAACGTCAATGCGTAGATGCCGACGACTTCGATCCCGATCACGGTCAGGACCGCAGCGATGAGCATGCGACTGCCGCCTTCAAACGCGAAATAGCGGCCGTACGCCTCGAAGAGGTGCCGACCGGAGAGGATGCCGCGGGCCAGCTCTGCGAAGGCGAACGCGGCCAGGCCCAGCAGCAACGCGATGAGCAGGTCGACTCGATGATCGAGCATGCCGGCGAGGCCGAGCGGCCAGCTGATGAGGATGCCGACAAAGACCACCGCAAGTGCGACGGCACCGACTCGGGCCGCCTGGTAGAGCACCGGGGCGCTGCCGTCGCCGCGGGCGCCCCGCGCTGCGGTGGCGCGCGCCAGCTCTTGTTCGAGCGGCTGGAACAAGCCGGGACCGAGGATGTACACCAGCGCCCAGGTGACGGCGAGCCCTCCGTAGGCCTCATCGCCGACGGCGCGGCGAGCTAGCACCAGGAACCCGTAGGTGCTGAGTCCGTTGACCACCAGACCCATGACGATGGGGGCGGTCCCATCAGGCAGCGGGTTGCGGTCTCGCAGTCGTTGCAGAAAGCCGAGAATGGTGAGCTCCAGGGCGAGCGCCCCTGTCTCAGGGACCGGATGAGCGTATCGGCCCGACCTGCCCTGACCGCGGTTGGTCGCTCAGGCGGGACGCAGCGTGGGCATGCAGAGCCCGTCGAGGTCGACGATCTCGATCAGGTCTCGGTTTTCCCACGTGACCGCATTGTCGGGGTTGGTCGTCAGCTTGAACTCTCGGAACGCCAGATCGAGGGCATCGAAGACCAGCAGCCGGCCAACCAGCGGGTCACCAATGCCCAGGATGAGCTTGAGTGCCTCGAGCGCCTGCAGGCTCCCGATGATGCCCGGCAGTACGCCGATCACACCCGCTTCAGCACACGACGGCGCAAACTCCGGAGGCGGTGCCTCGGGGAGCATGTCTCGGTAGGTCGGACCATGGCGGGGGTCGAAGACGGTGACCTGGCCTTCGAATCGAAAGATCGATCCGTGCACGACCGGGATGCCAGCCTTCACCGATGCGTCGTTGAGCAGGTATCGGGATGGGAAGTTGTCGGCGCCGTCGATGATCACGTCGTAGCCGTCGATGATCTCCATGACGTTGGCGGCGCTGAGCCGCACGTCGTGGGTGTGAACGGTGAGCGCCGGATTCAGCGCGTGAATCGCGGCCTTGGCCGAGTCGACCTTGCGGTCGCCGACCCGGTCGAGCCGGTGGATGATTTGGCGTTGCAGGTTGGATTCGTCGACCTCGTCCATGTCCACGATGCCCGCCGTTCCGACCCCGGCGGCCGCCAGGTACAGCGCGGCGGGCGATCCGAGCCCGCCCGCGCCGAGCAGCAGAACACTCGCATCGAGCAGGGCGAGTTGGCCCTCCTCCCCGACCTCGGGCAGCAACAGGTGACGCTGGTAGCGGTTGCGTTCGGTCGGCCCCAACGTACGGGGCCGAGCCCACGGCTTCCCTGCGTCCTTCCAGCCGTTGAAGCCGCCGTCCATCGATACGACGCTGGTGTAGCCGAGCTGCTGCAGCGTCTGGACGGCGAAGGCCGAGCGAGTCCCCCCTGCGCACATCACGACGAGGGGTTGTGCGCGGTCTGCGACGCGTTGCTCGATCGCAGTTTCGAGCGTGCCGCGAGGAATATGGATCGAGCCAGGAATCGCCCCCTGCTCATACTCGTCTGGCTCTCGAACATCGAGGAGCAGGTGTCCTGTATCGAGAAGCTGAGCGCCCTGCTCGACATCAACCTCGGTGATGTCGGCCTTGGCAGCCCGCAGAAGATCCCGGAACGTGGCCATACCGTCAGGCTAGGGCGCAACGATCAGCGGCAGCGTCTCGCTGATCCCTGCATGCAAGACGACGTCTGCGATCGGGTCGAAGTGCGTCGGCTCCCCATTGAGGATGACGATCTTGGCGCCCGAGTGGTGAGCGATCTTCACCGTTTCGTTGATGGGAAAAACGGCAAGCGAGGTGCCGACCGCCAGATACAGGTCGCACTCGGCGGCGGCCTGTTGTGCCCGCTGCAGGTCGTCGGCCACCAGGTTCTGACCAAAGCTGATCGTGGCGGACTTCAAGATGCCGCCGCACAACGGGCACGACGGGTCGGCTTCCCCGGCCCGCACCCGATCGAGTGCCACCTCCATGTCGTCGCGGTACTCGCACTCGAGGCAGCCGACCTTGCGGGTCGTGCCATGGATTTCGACCACCTTGTCCGGCGACGTACCGGCTCGCTGATGCAGCTCATCGACATTCTGGGTGATCAGGGTGTGGAGTTTGCCTCGACGTTCGAGTTCGACCAGCGCATCGTGACCCCGGTTGGGTTCGACGTTCGCCCACAGCTCTCCACTCGCCCGGCGGGCCCAGTTCGTCTTGCGAACCTCTGGATCTCGCACATAGTGCGAGATGTTCGATGCCTTCTCCGCCGCCGGGTCTTTGGTCCACAGGCCATTGGGACCTCGAAAGTCCGGAATGCCAGAGTCGGTCGATATCCCAGCCCCCGTGAGCACGGTGACCGCCGTTGCGGTGTCCACCAGCGCACGAGCGGCAGCGATGGCATCATCGTGGGAACCATTCATGGACCGGCATCGTAAAGCAGTCGAGACATGAACCTTGCCGATCGCACCGATCGGCCGGCGATGAAGAGGGTGGGTATGACATATCGCAAGCGTTTCGCCGTGCCGCTGGCACTCGCGATGGCTCTTGCGTTGCTGGTGCCATCGGCGGCAGCCGCGCAAGACACGGACACCGAGCCAGAAGGGAGCGGTGGATCTCTGCCCGAGCAGTTGTCGCTCCAGGAGATCGCCTTTGTGCTCGATGCCATCTTCCAGCGGCTCCCCGATGTCACCGAGCCAGGCGAAGCTCCTGACGGCTTTCCGAACATCCCTCGGTTGGGTGACGACACCGGACCGGACTGGGATGCCCTCGATGCGTTTCTCGGTGACCCCGGCGCCCGTGACCTGTTGCAAGACGCCGACAACGACATCGATGAGTTCCTGCTCGAATTCGAGGACATCAACAATGTCGAGTTCATCGATCCCGCCACCGGCGACGTGACCTTCGTCGCGACCCCAGAAGCGCTCGAACACACGCTGGGCCAGATCGCCGCGGCCGGCGGTGACCTCGGCCTCTTTGCCGGTGATGAGTCGGCACTGACCGGTCCGTGCATGGGACAGGCATGGAGCTACGACAGCGACGGACAGCCGCTCGACATGGCGTTCGACTTCAGCCGAAACGCGGCACCGGTGTCGTTCGCCGATGACGGAACGCTGGTGCAGGCCTTCACCGCCGACAACCCGTTTCGTGTCGATGTCAACGGGGCGGTCATCTTCACCGGTGTAGCCGGGGGTTTCACGGACGGCACCGGCCCGGTTGAGCACGATTGGTTCATCAAAATGAATTTCTTCGGTTTCGGCGGCACCAACGTCGATGCCGGCGGCGACCCGAACACCAACGGCGAGAATCGCAATGCCGGTTCGGTGAATCTCAACGAGGACCTTCCTGGCCCGGCCAAGATCAACGGCCTCATCTCGGTCAACGGATCGATGGAGGCTCCCGGCACCCTCGACCTGCCCGACGTCGACTTCTTGTGTGCGGCATCGGGCTTCGTCGAGTTCGAGGGGGGCTTCCCACTGAGCGCACCGGGCGTGGCCATCGCTGCGCTGGCAACGGTCGGCCTGCTGTTCAACGCTCGACCAGCCAAGACCTGGGGAGGTCGAGCATGACCGCCGCCACCATCTCTGAACCTGTGGTCACCCGACATCCCATCAGAGGGTTCTTCTATGGCGTGCTCCTCGGCATCGGCTCGGTCTTGATCGTCGTTGGTGAGGGCATCGCCGCGCTCGGTACGTGGCCGCCGTTCCTCGTCCTCCTAGGCGGGATCGTCTTTGGTCTGGCGTGGTCGACCTTCGGTCCCGCAAAGGCGCCGAAGGGACCACCTCCCGTCGCAGCTGAGGTGATCGAAGAACCACCCATCGAGTCCGAGGAAGAACCGACGCCTGGCTCCTGAGCCGTAGCATTCGGCCATGCCAACGGCCGCCCATGTCGAGCGAGCGCTCGCGAACTACGAACAACGACTCGCTCATGAACTCGCGTGGGCGGCCCGAGGGGCCGGCGGCTTGACGCCGCGCCAGGCTCAGCAGGTCGCCCGCCGAGAAGGGCAACGACTCGTGATGGCCATGGTGATGGTCGACGGTCGCCGTGCGCTGCACGAACCGGATTGGACCGGTCTGGGCGTCGACACGAAAGAGGCGGCTGAACAGTTTCTCTCCGCTCCGTCAGAGGTGCTCGAGCTCCTGTTGTCGACCGAGGGACGCTTCGGCTCCGCGGTCTTCACCTACGAGATGGAGTCGAAGTCGCTCCTCCGGGTGGCCGCTGCCGTCGACGGCGTGACCTCCGATCTCGAAGCTCGCGGTATCCAGATCTTCGAGACGATGGTGGTGGCCGCCGTGGCGAATGCCCCCGTGATCCCGATGGATCCGGATGCGGAGCCAAAGCCCCCACCTCCGCCGAGCCTTGCCTCGGCCGACCAAGCGTCACCGGCTGGAAACGCACAAACCACGACAGCTTCGACCGAACCCGCCCTCGCCGACCAACGCCCGCCGGCCGAGACACCCGATGAGGTCTTGGCCGAGCTCGACCAGCTGATCGGCCTCGACGACGTCAAGACGATCGTGCGTGAACTCGTCAACGTCACGATCATCGAGAAACTGCGTGAGGATGCCGGGCTTCCGGTTCCGAAGCGGACCCACCACCTCGTTTTCACCGGGAATCCGGGAACCGGGAAGACCACCATCGCTCGCCTCTTGTCTCGCGTGTTCGCGGCGCTGGAGATCTTCGAGCAGGGACATCTCGTCGAAGTCCACCGCGCGGATCTCGTGGCCGGGTACGTCGGCCAGACTGCGCCTCAAACCGAAGCAGCCGTCGAGCGAGCCCTCGGTGGCGTGCTGTTCATCGACGAGGCCTATGCCTTGGTTGCCGACGGTCGTGACTTCGGCACCGAGGCGATCACCACCCTGGTGAAGCTCATGGAGGATCATCGGGGCGACTTCATGCTCATCGCCGCGGGGTACCCCGCCGAGATGCAGGCGTTCGTCGACGTCAACCCGGGCTTCGCCAGCAGGATTCGGATGACGATTCCCTTCCCGGACTATGCCCCGTCGGAACTCGCCCGGATCCTTCGACTGATCTGCGAGGGCAACGGCTATCGCGTCGATCTCGACGATGAGACCTTGGCGGCCTGGTTCACCCGCCCCAATCTCGACCTCGCCAACGGCAATGCGCGGCATGCCCGACGGTGCTTCGAGGAAGCAACCATTCGTCAAGCCAACCGGCTTGTCGGCACCGAACCCGACCGTGACGCATTGATGCTGCTCACCGCGGCTGATCTCGGGATCGCAACCGCCCCTTGACATGATGCAATGAAAGATACTGAAATACATTGAAGCTTCCCCGGCTCGTCACCCCACGACCAGGGAACATCATGTCTACCCACAACCCCACCCCGCGTACCGCTGCTGGCGTCGACGCCGAATCGTCGACTCCTGCACCTGACCCGCTGCACCTCCTGCGCTGGCACGACCCGTTGATCGATCAGCTCGGCCACGATCCCCGATCGCGTTACGTCGAACAGTTCTGGCTCGGCGTGCTCGGCCCATCCACCACGCTGCTGCTCCGGCATTTCGCCGATGCGCTCGACAGTGGTGGCGGCGTCGCCCACGTCGACCTGCTCGACGTCGCCGGCCAGCTCGGCCTTGGGCATCGGGGCGGTCGCAACAGTCCGCTCGCTCGCTCCATCCAACGGGCGATCCGGTTCGGGGCCGCCCGGCCGGCAGGCGGCCCAACTCTCGAGGTCCGACATCGCTTGGCACCGCTCAATCGGGCCCAGGTAGAGCGCCTTCCACACCGGTTGCAGTCCCTCCACCACACCCACCAGGCGCCGGAAACCAGCGACCGGTCGGCGCAGTCTCGAGCCCGCCGGTTGGCGCTCTCCCTCCTCGAGTGCGGTGATGGGTTCGATGAGACCGAGCGTCAACTCGATCAATGGCGGGTTCCCAGCACCATCGCGGCCGAAGCGGTCAACTGGGCGTGGGAACGGCATCGACATGCCGCCAACCATCACCCCGGTGCTGCCTGAACAGCGTCAGGGGCCGATTTCGAGGTGAATGGGCCAAGGTCCCTGCGGATTTGGGCCAAAAGATGCATAAGGAACCGGGGGTGACCTGCCGAAGGTATGGGGACGGTTCACCGCCGGAGTGGTGGTGAAGAATCAACTACCCCGGGGAGTCCACCCATCATGATCACCTCTTACCAGTTCCTCAGCGCTTGGATCACCAGCCGGATCGACGACGAGCGGGGCGCCAGCCTCGTCGAGTACGCCCTTCTCGTGGCCCTCATCGCCGTCGTCTGCATCGCCGCCGTTACCGCTCTCGGTAACAGCGCCTCGCAGAAGTTCTCCGAGGTCGACTCGGCCATCGGCGGCTGATCGAGCCAACCGCTCGCTCTTCGAATGGCGGCCCTCCGGGGCCGCCATTCGCCGTTCTACGCCGGTTTGGTGAAGTTCATCGCCAGGTCGGCGAGCAACCGAACACCGAAGCCAGTGCCACCCTTGGTGATCTCGGCATCCTCACCATCGGTGAAAGCCGGACCGGCGATGTCGAGATGCGCCCATGGGATTCCCTCGGCCACGAACTCCTGCAGGATCAGACCAGCGGTCAAAGCGCCACCGTGGGCAATGCCGATGTTCTTCATGTCGGCAACCGGCGAGTCGACGTGCTTGCGGTACTCCGGCGGCAGCGGCAAGTGCCAGACCTTCTCGCTGGTTGCCTCCGACGCCGTCTCGATCTGATCGATCCAGGCGTCGTTGTTCCCCATCAGGCCGGCAATCTTTGGGCCGAGCGCAACCATGCACGCCCCGGTGAGGGTGGCGAGGTCGACGATCGCGTCAGGCTTGGCTTCGGAGGCAAGGCACAGCGCATCGGCCAGCACCAATCGGCCTTCGGCATCGGTGTTCAACACCTCGATGGTCTTGCCGTTGCGATAGGTCAAGACATCGCCGGGTCGGGTGGCGTCGCCGCCGAGCATGTTGTCGGTCATCGGCACCCATGCCCGGACCCGACAGGGAACGTCGAGGTCCTTGAGCACCGACATGGCGCCGATCACTGCGGCCGCGCCGCCCATGTCGCACTTCATGGTCATCATGCCGACGCCGGTCTTGATCGAGAGCCCGCCCGCGTCGAACGTGATGCCCTTGCCCACAAAGGCAATCGTGCCCTTCGGCTTCGTCTTCGGGGTGTAGGTCAGCTCGACCAGTCGAGGCGGATTGTCCGAGCCCCGGTTCACTCCGAGAATGCCACCCAGCTTGCCCTTCTTGATGGCGGCCTCATCCCAGATCTTGGCGGTGAGACCCTGTTGTTTCGCCATCGCTGCGGTGCGGCGAGCAAAGACGGCCGGGGTGAGGGTCCCTCCCGGTTCGTTGACGAAGTCACGAGCCAGCAACTGGCCTCGGGCCAACACGGCCCCGCGATCGAGGGCGCTCTGGTTCTTTGCGCTTGCGCCGCCTGCGACCTCGACGGTCTTGAGCTTGGTGGGCTTCGGGTCGGACTTGTAGGTGGTGAAGGTGTAGGTCGCCCCGGCGATCCCTTCGACGAGGGCCTGGCGGGCGTCGGTGCCGTCGAGATCGCTCTCGGGAAGTTCGATACCAATGCGGCCATGACGGGCGAAGCCCTTGCCGATCGAGGCGCCTGCCGTTCGCATCGCCTTGCGGTCGATGTCAGCGGCAGCGCCGATACCCAGAAGCGCTTCGGTGCGCTTCGCCTCGTGGACGACGTAGCGCTCGCCGGCCTTGCCGGTGAAACCAGCCTGCTCGAGTTGGGCAGCGGTTGCACCGGAGACGCCGGCCTCCACCGCATCGATGGTGACGATACGAATACGGGCCTTGGCGGCCTTCGGCACGGAACGGGCTGCGGTGTAGGTGATGGCCATGCGGTGGATCGTAGCCACCGGACGACGCAAGCCTGGGACCGGGCCGGTTGTCGCTACTTTTTGAGGTCGTTCGGGTTCTCGAACGACTTGGCGTACTGCTCGTGGCCGGCACTGACGTGCTTCACCGTCCGCTCGCTCGACGCAAACCCACCCCCTTGCTGACCTCGTGCGTGGGTCGACTCGCGGAGTGTCTTGGCGAACGTGTCGTTGTACGCAGCACGGCCCGAGCCTCGACTGGCGAACCCATCGCGGATCATGAAACGAAGGTCTTTCAGGAACTGACGCATGGCATCAGTGTGACGGATGCAACCGAAAGGGACGGGAAAGCGCCCCCGGCTCCCGGTACGGTCGATCGATGACATCGGCGACCTCGATCTCTTCCTCTGGTCGTCGCCGTTCGATGAGCCAGCGAGAGTTGCTGGCGTTTGCATCGGCCGCCATGGCGCTGATGGCGCTCGGTATCGACACGATGCTGCCTGCGTTCGACGAGATGCGAGCGACGTTTGGTCTCGACGAGAACGCCCCGGAGATCGGCAATACGCTCACCGCGTTCTTCTTCGGGATCGCCAGCGCCCAACTCATCTGGGGACCGCTCTCTGATCGGTACGGGCGTCGTCCGGTGCTGTACGCAGGCCTGGCGATCTATGTCCTCGGCGCGGTCGCATCGGCGGCCGCGCCCACGCTCAACACGCTCGTGCTGGCGCGCTTCGTCTGGGGTTTCGGCGCGGGCGGGCCCCGGGTGATCGTGACGGCGATCGTGCGGGACACAACGGTCGGCGATGCAATGGCCCAAGCGATGTCTCGCGTCATGGCCGTGTTCATTCTCGTGCCCATCATCGCCCCGGCACTGGGTGCGGGTGTCGTGGCGATTGCACCATGGCAGACGATTTTCTGGGGATGCGCACTCGCTGGCGTGCTCCTCGGCTTCTGGGCGACCAGGCTGCCCGAAACCCTCACCGAGGACCGTCGCCGTTCCCTTCGCCTCCGCGAGCTGATCGACGCTGGTCGCCGCATCCTCGTGACGCCAGTAACGCTCGGCACGACGGTCGCCGCCATATCGATCCAGGGCGCCATGACCCTCTACCTGACGACATCGGAACGCATCGTGGGTGAGATCTATGACCGAGACGCATGGTTTCCGTTCGTCTTTGGCGCCATCGCCATCGGGTTGGCGGGAGCCGCCGTCGCCAACAGCAGACTCGTGGGCCGGTTCGGGCTGGCCTCGTCGATCCGTTCCCAGTCGTTCGCGATGATGCTGATCGGCGCGCTGTTGTTCAGCATCACGCTGCTTGGCGATCCACCGAACTTCTCTGTCTTCTTCGCCCTCCTCGGGTTGACCATCTCGGCGTTCATGATGGTGTCGCCCAATCTGAACGCGGCTGGCATGGTCCCGATGGGCGACATGGCCGGCACTGCGTCAGCGGTGATCAGCGCAGCCCGACTCGGCATTGGCTCGCTCTTGGCCACCCTCGCGACCGCCACCATGGGAACCTCGATCGCCGGCTATGCCGGTGCGACCGCGGTGTTTGTCGGCATCGCCGCCGCCGTCGCGCTCGTCACACCGTCAGCTGAGTGAGCGATACCACCGCCTGAGCACATCGAACGCGAGTTTGCGTTCTCCCTCCTCGCTCACGAGCCCTTTGCGGTTGTAACCGTCTTGGATTCCCGGCAGCACGCGCATCGGCGTACGAAAGTCCTTCAGGATCCATGGGCTCAGGCCGGCGCAGTCGTCGTTGGCAGCGATCATGTCGATCTGGGCGTCGTAGACCGCGGCTTGGAACTCCTCGGTCCAGATCTCGCCATCGTCGCCGTGATGGCCATACTTCGCCCCCGCGCCCAGTTCACTGAAAATGATCGGCTTACCCCACTCCGATGTCCATCGCTTGGTCGAGATCTCGTCTCGCTCGCCGTAGTACCAGCCGTAGTACTGATTGACGCCGATCACATCGATCAGATCACCAAGCGGGTCGTCGATATGGGTCTCGATCCCCTGCGCCGGCAGGGTGAACAGGGCACAGGTCACCAGCCGGGTCGTGTCGAGGGCGCGGACCCGTTCGATCAGCCGAGCGATGAAGGCGGTGCGATCATCGCCTGGGAAGGTCTCATTGGCGACCGACCACAGAATCACCGACGCTCGACATCGATCCCGCAGCACGAGTTCGTCCGTCTGCTGCAGTGTGTTCGCCAGCGTGTCGTCGTTGGTCCAGTCGATGCCCCAGTAGACGGGGAGCTCCACCCAGACGAGCAGGCCGCGACGATCCGCCTCCATCACCATTGCCTCGTCGTGCTGATAGTGAGCCAGGCGCACGAAGTTGGCGCCCAACTCCTCGGCCCAGTCGAAGAGGGTCGCAGCATCCTCCGGGCCCGACGCGCGGCGCCCACCGCTCGGGCCTTCGGCATGCATCGAGATGCCCTTCAAGAAGACGACCTCGCCGTTCACGACAACGTCGCTTCCTCGGGTCTCGACCGTGCGGAAACCCACCTCTTCAACGACACGATCGATGCCCGCGGTGAACGTCACCTCGTACCGCCGCGGTCGGCCCGGATGCCATCGTTCGAGCTCAGGCACATCGCCGACCGGGACGCGGAAGTGCTCGTTGACGTCGACCTCGAGATCGATTCCCAACTCGGCAATCTCGATCGACGCTGTCGGCGCACCGTTTCCGTCGACATTCACTTCGCCGACGAGCGAACCGTCTGCCGCCATCGTGACCCAGGCGCTGGTGATGAACTCATCGGGAACGGTCACCAGGTCGACGCTGCGGTGCAACCCGCCGAAGTTGAACCAGTCGGTCCGCATTGCCGGGACCCGTTCCGGTTTGCGGAGACAGTCGACCAGTACGACCAACGAATGATCGCCGGGACCGACCCGGCCGGTGACCTCCACGGCAAACGGGCCATATCCACCCTCATGGGTGGCCAGTTCGTCACCGTCGAGATAGATCGTGCACGAGTGGTTGACGGCACCGAAGTACAGCAACGTTCGACCGGCCTCGTCGACCGTCGTCGTGAAGCGACGGCGGTACCAGAGCGAGCCTTCGTAGTAGTGCAGCTCCGGCACTTGGGTGTTCCAGTCGCCCGGCACCTCGAGCTCCATCGACGTGTCGAAGTCGTACTCGATGCGTTCGGCTGGATGGCGAGGCTTACGGTCTCGGAACCAGCCGTCCTTGGCTCCGCCCAGCAAGCTGAAGCCACCCACGTCGTACGGGTCGGGAATGGCGTTCCACGTGCCATCGAGCGAGGACGTCGAGCCCGCCGCCCGCCGACTCGGCACATGGCTCAGCAAAATGGTCCCAGACGTCGACATAGCCCCGGAACGTAGTGGGAGCCGGCGGCCGACGCCCGTCCAGCTCAACCGCCGGGGACGGGAAGCGTCTGTTCGAGCGTCAAGGTCGGGGCGAAGAGATCGCCGAACTCATCGATGCGTTCGAGGACCTCATCGGTCTCGAACGACAACGGTTCGCCGTCGGCGCCGTCAGCGACCTCATCCCAGCTGATCGGGGTCGACACGGTCGGGCGGTCTTTGGCTCGCATCGAGTACGGCGCGATCGTTGTCTTGTGACGGGAGTTCTGGCTCCAGTCGATGAAGATCTTGCCGGTTCGGGCCGCTTTGGCCATGGTTGCGGTGACCCGGTCCGGTGCCCGTTGTTCGAGGAGCTGGGCTACGGCCAGGGCAAAGTCGCTGCAGTGGTCGTGCTCGTGAGGCGTGTTGAGCGGGATGTACAGCTGAAGACCCTTGCTCCCAGAGGTCTTGGCGAATCCCTCGAGTCCCACCGTCGCAAGGATCTCCTGGATCTCGAGCGCGACCTGGCAACACTCGATGATGGTCGCCGGGCGGCCGGGATCGAGGTCGAACACGAGGATCGACGGCTCGTCGATCCGGCCGCACCGGGCCATGGGCGCGTGGATCTCGAGCGCGGCCAGATTTGCCGTCCACGCAAGCGCGGGCACCGAGTCGATCTTGCAGTAGTCGATGCCGCCCCGCCGGTCGCCGGGCCCGAGACAGGTGCCGACCCAGCCCGGGCGATGGGTCGGACAGCGTTTCTCGAAGAACGAGTCCTCGCTCACCCCGTTGGGCCAGCGCCGCTGGGTAATCCCTCGATCGGCGATGTGGGGCAGCATCGTCGGCGCGACCCGCACGTAGTAGTCGATCACCTGGGCCTTGGTGAAGCCGACCATCGGATAGAGCACCTTGTCGAGATTCGAGACGGACAATCGCTTCCCGTCAATTTCGACATGAACCCGTTCGGCTTCGGGCACGCGATCCTCCGGTACCCGGTCAGGCCGACTTCTTGGCCCGCTTCGCAGCCGTCTTCTTGGCTGCTGCCTTCTTGGGCGCCGCTTTCTTTGCGCTGCGCTTCTTCGCCGACTTCTTGGCCGTTGTGGCCGAGCCCGCCGCGGGATGGCGGCCGCGGGCTTTCTTGGCTTCGGCCACCGAGGCCTCGAGCGCGGCCATGAGATCGATCACCTTGTCAGACGATGGCTGGGCCGCGGGGACGAGATCGTCGCCCGCCTCCCCCGCCGCCTTTCGGTCGATCAGCTCGAGGACGGCTTCGCGATAGGTGTCTTTGTGTTTGCCGGGCTCAAAGTCGGCGTCGAGCGTGGCGATGAGTTGTTCGGCCATCGCCTGCTCCTTTGGATCGATCACAATGTCGTCGAGGAGGTCGAAGCCGTAGATATCAGCGCTGTCGACCACTTCGTCGGCGTACACCATGGTCGACATCAACAACTTGCCGTCCTTCGGGCGCACGGCGGCCAGATACTGCTTGGTCCGCATCACGAAGCGACAGATCCCGACCTTGCCGGCCTCTTCCATTGCGTTGGCGAGCAGCTTGTACGGCTTCGCCGTCTGCTCGTCGGGCACCAGGTAGTACGCGTTGTCGTAGAAGATCGGATCGATGTCGGCGAGGTCGACGAACTCAGCGATGTCGATGGTGCGAACCGCTTCCGGGTCGAGCGCAGCCATCTCGTCGTCAGTGACGGTGACAAAATCCCCGGACGGAAGCTCGTAGCCCTTGACGATCCGGTCGTAGGGGACCTCCTCGCCATCGGTTGCTGACACCCGCTTTTGCTTGACGCGGGCGCCGGTGGCCGAGTCGATCTGGTTGAATCGAACCGTCTTGCGCGAGACCGCGGTGAAGAGCTTCACCGGGATGTTCACCAGGCCAAAGCTGATCGAGCCGCTCCAGATCGCACGAGGCATGGGTCCATGGTAGCCCGCCTGTGGAAAACGCTCAGCCGCGCCTCCGTTCTCGCATACGCCATGACCCCATTCCTCAACCGACACGCACACAGCGCGCTGGGTGCCGTCATCTGGGCCGACTCGTATCGGGCGAGCCGGTTCAGGGTGACAAGAGCACGCGAGCCACGATGTCTTGACCAAAGCCGGTCAAGATCGCGAGGTACATCAGCCCGGTTGCGGCCATGACGGCGGAGTACTGCCGCTCCTTGAGCGCCAGACGACACACGACGATGAGCGCCCCAGTACCGATCACCGACGCAACCCAGAACCAGCCGAGAAGCCCGTTGTATGCGTCGTCGATGTCACCGATGAGAACCGACCACATTCCGGTGGGGATCAGAAAAACGATGGTCTCCGGGACCCAGAGGATTCCCGCCCACCTGACCTGCTCGAGGATTGGAGCTCGAGCCAGTCCCGGCTGCACGAGGTACCAGTGACCGAGCAACATGGCGTCGGACAGCGCACCCAAGAAGAGCATCGACGTGACCCCGCGTAGCACCGACAGCAGCTCGACCCCCTCGGACGTTCCGGCCTCCCAGGACGCGATGACGACCGCAATCATCCCGATCGCCGCAGAGATCAGGTCGAGCACGGGCGGAAACTCTTCCGCCGTCTTGTCGAAGCGCTGCTCCTCGCGGTCGATACCCGTCATGGCCGCAACCCGTGCGGATCGTCGCTCGATCACCTCGCGCTGGCCAGCGACGCCGGCCGACTTTCGGACCACCGAGACGATCAACGCCACAGTGCCCACGATCATGAAGGCGATCGTGCCGATCTCACGTTCCCATGTCGGCGACGTGATGAACGCCGCAGTGAGGGACAGCCCAGCCAACCCGAGAAAGGTCAGCCGTTGCAGCCAGCCGTAGCCAAGGCCGACCTCACGACGGCGGGTGGTGACCCACAAGAAGAACCAACCGCCTGCTGCCCATTGCAGCAAGACGGTTGCACCATCGAGCTCGATCACGCCGTGGGCTCGTCGATTCGGCCGTAGGAAAAGGCGCCGACCGCAACGAAGGTCGCCATCCACACCACGGTGCCACCAACGACGAGGCTGTTGGTGGCGCTGGTGTCGTCAACGACGAAACCTTCGGTCGGCGCGAACGGGTCGAGCAACACGGCGGTGACGGTGATCGAAACCAACGCGGCAACGGTCGCGGCCGCCGTGCCCAGGACCGCAGCGGCACAAAGCCGTGGGCCCGAAAACAGCGAATGCTCGATCACCCGAGCACCGCGAGGTGATGGTCGACGGTGTTGAGCGAGTCGGGGCCGGCGTCGTCAGCAACCACGATGTCTTCGAGTCGCATCCCCCACTTGCCGTCGATGTAGATGCCGGGCTCGACCGAGAACGCGTTGCCGTGTACGAGCGGCTGCGTGTTGCCCTCGACGATGTAGGGATCTTCGTGCTCCTCGACCCCGATGCCGTGGCCGGTGCGGTGGATGAAGTAGCCGCCGTAGCCGGCGTCGACGATTCGTTGCCTCGCCGCTCGATCGACCTCTTGGGCCGGCGTGCCCACCGTGGCCGCTCGCACTGCCGCGGCCTGGGCCTCATGAAGCACCGCGTAGGCCTCGAGATACTCGCGGTCGGGCTGATCGTCGGTCCAGATGTTGCGGGTGAGGTCGGAGCAGTAGCCGACGCCGTCGTCGCCGATCATGGTGCCTCCGAAGTCGCACAGCACTGGTTCACCAGCTTGGATGACCCGGCTGCCGGCATGGTGGTGCGGGCTGGCCGCGTTTGGCCCGGATGCGACGATGGCAAAGTTCACCCGAGCGTGACCTTCCTCGACGATCTGGCGGCTGAGCTCGGCCGACACCTGGGCTTCGGTCTGCCCGACGAGCGGAATCTCACCCCCCTGCAAGCGAGCGGCGATGCGGTCGACGGCTGCAGCTGCGGCGCGCAGCCGCTCCACCTCTTCGGCGTCTTTGACCTGCCTGATCGGGCTGGTGATGGTCGACGCTCGACGAAAGGCGGTCGACGGCATCTGCTTGGTCAGGTCGACGAGGAACCCGGCCCACATGTGATCACCGATCGCGACATTGGCGGCAGGGCCGGCGAGGTCGGCGATCATGGCGATGGGATCCTCGGTCTCGCCCCACCCCTTGACCGTGAACAACTCCGGCCGCTCGGTGACCCGGGCGGCTTCCAGGCCGGGAAGGACCAGCGTGGCGTCGCCATCTCGGGGCACGACCAGCATGGTGATGCGTTCGAGCGGCATGGCTTCGTATCCGCAGAAGTACGGGAGGTCGCTGCCGACTGAGAGCATCAGCACATCGACGCCGTCGGCCTCCATCCGGGCCCGAGCTCGATCGAGTCGCGAAGCGAACATGCGTGTCAATCTAGACGCTTGCGACGCAGCGCGTACGATCGGCCCATGAGCGACCACGAGTGGGGCTTTCGAACCCGAGCGTTACACGCCGGTGCCCGTCCGGACCCGACGACCGGGGCCAGGGCGGTGCCGATCTTTCAGACCTCGTCGTACGTGTTCGACAACAGTGACGACGCCGCCGACCTGTTCGCCCTGCAGAAGTACGGGATGATCTACAGCCGGCTGGGCAACCCGACGGTTTCAGCCTTCGAGGAGCGCATGGCGAGCCTGGACGGTGCGCTCGGCGCGGTTGCGGCGTCGTCTGGCCACGCCGCTGAGTTCATGGCGGTGACCGCCCTGGCCGGCGCCGGCGACCACATCGTGTCGAGCAGTCATCTCTACGGCGGCACGGTCACGATGTTCTCGAACACGCTCGCTCGGTTCGGGATCGAGACCACCTTCGTTGATCCGACCGACCCTGAGGCGTTCGCCTCGGCGATTCGGCGCAACACGAAGCTGCTCTTCACCGAGGTGATCGGCAACCCGTCCGGTGCGGTCGCCGACATCGAGGGGTTGGCCGATGTCGCCCACTCGAACGGTATGCCGCTGGCGATCGATTCGACGTTCGCGACGCCGGCATTGTGTCGGCCGATCGAGTGGGGTGCCGACATCGTCGTGCACTCGGCCACGAAGTTCATCGGCGGTCACGGCACCTCGCTCGGCGGGGTCGTCACCGAAGCTGGCACCTTCGATTGGGGAGCCAGCGCCCGATTCCCCGAGATGACCGAACCGGTGCCGACGTACAACGGCCTCCGATGGTGGGACAATTTCGGCGAGTACAGCTACCTCACCAAGCTGCGCAACGACCAGCTTCGAGATGTCGGCGCCACGCTCGCGCCGATGAACGCGTTCTTGTTCCTCCAAGGTCTGGAGACGCTCGACTACCGGATGGCGGGACATGTCGCGAACGCCCACGCGGTGGCCGAATGGTTGGACGCCGACCCCCGGGTCAGCTGGGTGAAGTACGCCGGGCTCGCGTCATCGCCGCATCACGATCTGGCCGCCAAGTATCTACCCAAGGGGCCGGGCGCCATCTTCACCTTCGGCATCGCAGGCGGGCGGGAGGCCGGTAAGACGTTCATCGAGTCGCTCGAGATGATCAGCCATCTCGCAAACGTGGGCGACGCGAAGACGCTGATCCTGCACCCGGGTTCGACGACTCACTCTCAGCTGTCCGATGAGCAACTCGCGGCGGGTGGGGTGACCCCGGAAATGGTGCGGATCAGTGTCGGCCTCGAAGACCTCGACGACATTCTCTACGATCTGGATCACGCCCTCGCGAACGCACACGAAGGTGGGATGCAATGAGTTCCTGGCAGCCGCCATCAGCACTCGGACGCAAACGCATTCTCGACGAGACGCGATCGATCGCGATCGTCGGCGCGTCCGCCAACCCGGCTCGGGCCAGCAACTTCGTCACGACCTACCTGTTGAGCACGGCAAAGGAGTACACGCTGTACCTCGTCAACCCGCGCGAGACGGAGATTCTCGGCCAGCCGGTGTACCCGTCACTGCAGGACGTCCCCGAGGTGCCCGACCTGGTCGACGTGTTTCGCCGATCGGAGGATCTCCCGCCGATCGCGCAGGAGGCGGTCGACATCGGCGCCAAGAGCTTCTGGGCCCAGCTCGGGCTGTGGTCTGACGAGGCCGCCGAAATCGCCCACTCGGCGGGCCTCGACGTCGTCATGGATCGCTGCACGAAGATCGAACACGCCCGCTTCGCCGGCGGTCTCCACCTCGCCGGCTTCAACACCGGCGTCATCAGCTCCAAGCGCTAGGAGATCGTGGTCAGCAGCGCCCGGGCGGTCGGTTCGGGGAACTCCTCGTGCACGAAGAGTTTGCCGTCCGGAATCACCTCGAGGGTGGCGCCGCCCGCGAAGTCGTCGAGCACGGCACGGGCCGAGCTGACAGGAAAGAACGGGTCCTTCTCGCCCCACACCATCGCGACCGGTCCGGTCATCTTGCGATGGCACTCGGCGAGTCCGGAGAACATCGCCATGTCGAAGGTTCGGAAGAAATGGCCAGCCGCCCACTGCCGTTCCGCACTCGAAGCAAGCGGCGACAGATAGAACTCGTCGAACTCTCCGGCGAGCAGATCACGGTCATGGAAGACATCGCCGCCGATGAACTTGTTGCGACGGAGTCGCGGCATGCCGAAGACGGTTCCGAGCAGCTTCTCGAACTTCGGGATGTAACGGATGAGCAAGAACGACGAGAACCGCCAGTTCGGTTTCGGCGGCTGTTCGGTCGCCACGAGACCCCAGCCCCGGACTCGTTCGTCGCCGGCGAACGCATGCCGAGCAATCATGGCGCCGCTGTCGTGGCCCACCACGGCGAAGGTCTCGAGCTCGAGTTCGTCGACCACATCGCGAAGGGCCTGGATGTGTCCGTCGAGGCTGACATTCGTCGACCGATCGAACCGGCTGGCCCCTGCGCCGAGGTGATCGACGATGTGACAGGTCACGTGGGGGGCCAGCAGGGGCAAGACCGTCCGCCAGGTCGCTCCCGAAGCGGGCCACCCATGACTGAAGATCACATCGGGGCCCGACCCCACCCGGCGATAGGCGACGGCGCCTCCGCCGGTCTCGATGAAGCGCTCGGGTGGCTCGCGGAACAGCTGGCTCGCGTCGGCGGCGGTGAAGGTCATGACCCGAGCATCATGGTGTCACGTCGTCGGACCAATTCCCTCTGACGTCATCAGACCCGGTTGGCAGCGTCGGCGGCCTCTCGGGCGTGGTAGCTCGATCGGGTGAGCGGGCTGGCTTCGACATGGTCGATGCCCATCGCCTCGCCGCGCTGCTTCCAGTCGTCGAACACCGATGGCTGCCACCAGGTCGCTACGGGAAGATGATGAGAGGTCGGGCGGAGGTACTGGCCGATGGTGACGATGTCGCAGTCGATCGCGGCGAGGTCGGCAAGGGTCTGCACAACCTCCTCGTCGGTCTCACCCATGCCGACGATGATCGATGACTTGGTGATCAGACCGGCCTGCTTGGCGCGGGCCAGCACCGACAGTGACCGTGCGTAACCGGCCGACGGTCGAACCGCCCGCTGGAGCCGGGCCACCGTCTCGATGTTGTGGTTGAACACATCGGGGCGAGCGTCGAAGACGATCTGGAGCGAATCGTCGTCGCCCTTGAAGTCCGACACGAGCACCTCGACCCGAGCCGACGGCACCCGGTCGCGAATGGCGTGCACGGTTGCGGCGATCGCGGCCGCGCCCCCGTCGATCAGGTCGTCTCGCGCCACCATGGTGACGACGGCATGTTTGAGCCGCATCCGGTCGACCGCCTCCGCAACCCGCGCCGGCTCATCAGGGTCCGCTGCGGCAGGCTTGCGGGTGTCGACATGGCAGAAGCCACACGCTCGGGTGCAGCGTTCACCGAGGATCATGAAGGTTGCGGTGCCCTCGTTCCAGCATTCGGAGATGTTGGGGCAGCCCGCCTCTTCGCAAACGGTGACGAGCTCAAGCTCGCGCATGGTCTTCTTGATCTCGCGATACGTCGGACCGGTGTCGAGTGGCACCCGCATCCACTCCGGCTTGCGAGCCTTCAACCGAACCGGGTCAGCGGAGACACCCGCTTCGGCGAGCCGACCCAGCAGCCGCACCGACGTGCCGTCGGCTTGCTCGGCAAACGCCAACGCCGGGTTGGCCTCCCCGTGGCCAACCCCTTGGCGGCCGACCGGAGTGCCCGCTCCTTCGCCGCGGGTGAACGGCGCAAGGTCGTGGATGGGGACCCGCCACGCGACGTCGGCCCGATCGAGTTCGCGACCGTTGCCCCAGCGTTCGTCGGCCCGGGCGACGACCAGCTCCACCACCTCGCGCATCGAGATGTCGACGCCTTCGGCGGCGAGTGATGTCACGCCCTTGTCGGTGATGCCGCACGGCACGATGCGGTCGAACCAGGTCAGGTCCGGATCGACGTTGAGCGCGAAGCCATGCATCGAACGTCCCTTGGTGATCCGCACGCCGATGGCTGCAATCTTGCGCGGCCGACGACCGTCGACGTCGAGCCAAACGCCGGTGTGCCGATCGAGTCGGCTGGCAGCGAGCCCGAGGTCGTCGAGAACGTCGATGAGCAGCTGTTCGATGCCATCGACGTATGCGGCGGTGTCCGCCATGCCCCCGCCGCGCTTTCCCGGCACATCGAGGATCGGGTAGCCAACGAGCTGTCCAGGTCCGTGATAGGTGATGTCACCGCCTCGGTCGGTCGTGACGACCGAGGCTCCCATCGACTCGACGTCGACGAGCAGATGGTCACGTGAGGTGCGCTTGCTGAGGGTCACGACATGGTCGTGCTCGAGCAACAAGAGGTGGTCGTTGGTCGAATGATCGCGAAGCTGGCGCTGGAGCGCGTACGCGTCGCGATAGTCGACCTTTCCGAGCCAGCGAACCTGCAGGCCCGATCCGGTGGCGGCGGACTCGGTCAGCGGATCTCCGCCTCCCAGTCGCGGGTCTCGATGATCTCCTGGATCCGGGCCAGGAACGCCGCGGCATACGCACCGTCGAAGGCACGGTGATCCCAGGCGAGCGCGAGCACGCCGACCGAATGGATGGCGATCGATTCGTTGCCGAACTCATCGGTGACCACGACCGGCTTGCGCTTGACCCCATCGGTGCTGAGGATCGCGACCTGGGGCTGGTTGATGATCGGGAACTGCATCATCGTGCCGTACTGGCCCGCGTTGGTGAGGGTGAACGTCCCGCCACTCAGGTCGTCGGGCCGCAACTGCTTCGTGCGGGTGCGGTCCGCGACGTCCTTGATCTCGCGGGCGATCTGACGCAGACGCTTGCCCTCGACACCTTTCACGACCGGCGCAAGCAAGCCATCGAAGTTGATGTCGACGGCGACGGCGAGGTTGATCTCGTCGTGCACGACCAGGTGATCGCCACCGAAGCTGGCGTTGAGATGAGGGAAGTCGCGCAACGCATCGACGACGGCTCGGGCGATGAATGGCAGGTAGGTGAGCGAGAAGCCCTCCTCAGCCTTCCAGGCACCCTTCTGATGCTTGCGGACCTGCTCGACCCGCTCGTAGTCAATCTCCATTGCCGTCAGCACGTGCGGTGACGTCTGCTTGGACATCACCATGTGCTCGGCCGTGCGCTTGCGGATGTTGTTGAGCGGCACGATCTCGTCGCGCTGACCAACCGGCACCGGCGCTGGGGCGGCTGCCGGAACGGGGGCCGGAGCGGGCGCAGCCGGAGCCGGGGCAGGCGTCGGTGCGGCCGCAGCCGGTGCGGGTGCCGCGGGGGTGGGCTCAGCGGGGATGGGCGCCGCGGCGGGGGCAGGAGCGGACGCAGCGGCGCCGGCCTGGGCCTGAATGACCTGCTCCACGTCGTTGCGGGTGATCCGCCCACCGAGACCGGTACCGGTGATTTGAGACACGTCGAGCCCGTTGTCGGCGATGAGGCGCCGAACGACCGGCGACAAGATCAGACCGTCGGCTGCGGCAGAGACCGGAGCCGGTTCTTCGGCCGGGGCCGGGGCTGGCTCAGGGGCAGGCGCCGGCGCGGGTGGGGCAGCGGCGGGCTCGGGCGCCGGCGGCGGGGCCGGGGCGGGCTCGGGGGCTGGAGCCGGTGCCGGTG
>JBCCYT010000013.1:0-52461 GCA_039188975.1 Actinomycetota bacterium | reverse complement strand
TTCCATGGCATGGAAGAGGTCAGGGGTTCAATTCCCCTTAGCTCCACTCCGAGGAACCGGGACTCCGCAAGGGGTCCCGTTCTGCGTTTTGTTCGGCTCGTCGACGTGGCCGGTCAGATGAACTTGCGAACCAGGCGCTCTTTGAGTCCGCCGTAGGGCGGGTACAGCAGGCTCGGGTCGGGCTTGGTCGGCTTCTTCATGACCGACTTCAGGTTCGAGAACGTATCGAAGCCGGACTGGCCGTGGTAGCGCCCCATGCCGGACTCCCCGACCCCGCCGAACGGCAGCTCTGGCGGCGTGATGTGCAACACGACATGGTTGACGCACGCACCACCCGACGAGGTCGAGTCGAGCACCTGGTCGGCCGCCTCGGCGTCTTCGGCGAAGACGTACAGCGCGAGGGGCTTCTCTCGGGCGTTGATGAACTCGATTGCGGCATCGGTCGACTCGACGGTCAACACCGGCAGCAACGGCCCGAAGATTTCCTGTTGCATCAGCGGCGACGACGGGTCGGGGTCGACGATCACCGTCGGTTCGATTCGCTGACCTGCAACATCGGTGTCGCCGCCGAACGCAACCGCACCGCCGTGGTCGTTGAGCAGGCCGGCGAGCCGCTGGGCGTGCCGTTCGGTGACGATCGAGCTGAAATCGTCGTTCTGCATGGGCGCCGTGCCGCCGGCGAAGTCATTGAACGCGGCCTGCATGGCGTCGACGAGCGCGTCTCGATGGGTCTCGGTGACGAGCACATAATCGGGGGCGACGCATGTCTGGCCGGCGTTGAGCCACTTGCCCCACGCCAGGCGGCGAGCGGCGACGTCGATGTTGGCCGAATCGTCGATGACCACCGGGCTCTTGCCGCCGAGCTCGAGCGTGACCGGTGTGAGGTGACGAGCCGCAGCCTGGTACACGATGCGGCCGACGTCGGTCGAGCCGGTGTAGAAGATGTGGTCCCAGCGCTGTTCGAGGAGTTCGGTCGCGACCGTGACATCACCCTCGACGACCGCGATCGCCTCCGGGTCGACATAGCGGGGCAGCTGCTCGGCCAACAGGGCGGAGGTGGCCGGCGCGATCTCCGACGGCTTGGCGACGACGGCGTTGCCTGCCGCGAGCGCGGCCGCCATCGGAAGCAGCAAGAGCTGCACGGGGTAATTCCACGGTGCAACGATCAGCGCGACGCCGAGCGGCTCGGCGATGACGTGCCCCGACGCTGGCTTCGAGTTGATCGGCAGTCGCACCTTTCGGGCCTTGGCCCACTTGGGAGCGCCTTTGCGCATCACCTTGATCTCGGTGGCCGTCGAGCCCACGTCGGCAGCGAAGCCTTCGAGGCCGGGCTTGCCGACATCGGCCGCCAATGCCTGCTCGAACCGGTCGCTCTGCTCGTCGAGAAGCCGGATCAACCCGTCGAGCTGGGCGAGCCGCCATTCCATCGGGCGAGTGCGTCCGCTGTTGTAGGTGGTGCGGACTCGGTCGACGATGCCGGCCACATCGGGCACGGTGAGATCGAGAGCGTCGGCAGATGCAGGGCGGTCGGTGATTGCCATGACGCCAAGCGTGCCACGCCCAGGCGTCGAACGGAAGGCTGGGTCAGGCCGACTCCGGCCGCGGGGCGAGGGGCTCCCACGCCACGCGGGGCCGGTCGCTCCAGAGCCGTTCGAGTTGGTAGAAGTCGCGCTGCTCTTGATTGAAGACGTGAACGACGAAGGCGCCGTAGTCCATCAGCACCCATTCGCGTTCCTCGACCCCCTCGACTCGAACCGGCCCCGGCCCACCAGCATCCTTGATGTCCTCTTCGATCGCATCGACGATCGCGGCCACCTGTCGAGGATTGGAGCCGCTCGTGATCACGAAGAAGTCCGAGACGGAGAACACGTCGCCGACATCGATGATCAAGGTGCCGGTGGCCTTCTTGTCGTCGGCCGCGGCCGCAGCCACACGCACGTGATGCATCAGTTCGTCGGCAACGGTCACGGGGCCTCCCAATCGGTGCCGATCACGACGGTGAGATCGACGGGGTCTTCGGGTCGAGGGTCAAACACTGCCGTTGCGCCAATGCGGTTCGCCAGTGTCTGCGCCGCCTCCGCGGCGGCCTGATCATGGTACGAGACGGTGGTCTGGGTCACGCCGAATTCGACGGCGTTGCCAACGATCGTGATCTCCGCCAGCCGGGCCATCGAGTCGAGCGCCGCCTGAGCGATCCGCCGATCGCCAACGCCGTCCAGCAACCGCACGGTCGGCTGATCGGAGCCGAGCGGCGCAATCGGAAGGGGCGTCATCCGTTCGGAGAGGTCGGCAAGCCACTCCTCGCCGGCGTCATCGAAGGTGTAGACGGCCGTCCCGTCCGCGAGCAGGGTCGGCACCGCGGGGGCGACCTGGAGGTCACGCTGACCAACCGCAAACGCTCGGAGGTACGGCGAGAGCCCATCGTCGAACGGCAACGCCGCGGCGTCGAGATCGTCGGCTTGGCTGATGGCTTGGAGCCAAACGGTCCAGAGGTCGAGCTGGCGTTCGTTGCGGTTGACGTCCGCTTCTCCGACATTGCGGAACGAATAGAGCTCCGCGGCGTCGCCGCCATCGAGGTCGTGGCGGCCAGCGGCGAGCCACACCTCGCCCGCACCTTCGTCGTTGGTGACGACAAGGTCGTCGAGCAACACGAACGGCAAGGGCTCGACCAGACCGAGCAGCGGCGCGAAGTCACGGGTGGGCAGGGTCAGCGTTTCTCGAAACCCGAATGCGAAGAGTTGCCCCACCGTCTGCTCCACAGCGTCGGCCCCACCGGCGGCGTACTGCTCGGCGAGCGTGGCTCCGTCCACCGCAAGATCGACCGAGACCAAGACGGCCTGGCCGCCGTTGTCGAGCAGGGTTCGGGCCAGCACCGTGACACCGACGAGTTGGTCGGCCCCGTCGGTGTGCAAGACGAGCATGGTCGGCGTGGGGCTGACGAACGCTTCGAAGCCGGGTGCGTTGGGGTCGGACTCGATCTCGACGAGCGTGCCGTCGGTGGAATCGAGCACCGCCTTGGTGCCTTCTCGCCACAGGTCGACGGCCACAACAGCGAGCCCAACCAGCAGCAATGGAAACACGAATCGCCACAGGCGGTTCGCTGCGGGGGCCGGACGCCGACGACGCCGGCGGCGGACGCCGCGTCGGTCGCCCCACTCGGTGAGCGTCGCCTCGGTCGGCGGCGCAGGATCCGTGGTGGTCACGAGGGCCTCCGGTAAAGACCTTGCATCTCGATGCGTTCGCCGATGACCCGCGGGACCAGGCCCTGGATCGGCGCTCCTGCCGCGACCCGACGACGGATGTCGGACGACGAGATCTCCAGCGCGGGGACGTCCACGACGAGATGATCCCAACCCGCCGGGGGTCGCCCGCCCTCTCGTCCGCCGCGGTCGACCACGACAGTTGCTGCGAGGCGGGCGACATCATCGGGCCGGTGCCACGTGTCGAGGCCGGAGGCCGCGTCGGAGCCAACGATCAAGAACCACTCGGCGAACGTCAGGTCGCGAAGCACTTCCAAGGTCTCCGCCATGTACGACGGCCCGCGCCGTTCGATCTCGACGGCGCTCACATCGATGCCGTCGAGCCCGTCGACGGCCGCGCGCACCATGGCGAGCCGGGTCTCGGCCGGCGTGATCTCGCGGTCGGCGGTTTTCTGCCACGGGTCCCCAGCCACCACCATCATCACGACATCGAGTTCGAGGGTGTGATGGACCTCAAGCGCCGTAGCGATGTGGCCGAGATGAGGCGGGTCGAACGTTCCGCCGAAAACACCGATGCGGGGCACGGCCCGGAGTGTAGGCGCCTGGGTTCATCTGTTGGGTCGCCCCGGCGACCAGGGGCTGAGCTGATCGACCCGTTAGCAGTTAGCCGTCGACTTCCGTCACCGACGTGACATATGTCACGCCATTGGTTCTTTACTGACGCGTAACACTGTGCGCACAATGGTGCGGCTGGACCGGAGTGCTGCGCGTGTCGTTGGAAGCGAGCACACGGTACCTCAGTTCCCCCGCAAAACCCACCGAGCAGGGAATTCGCTGGCGCGCGTTCCCGTTGAATGAGTTGTCATGAGCGATTCTGTTGGACAGTACCTGAACGAGATTGGCGCGGTTGCGCTGCTCAACGCCCAAGAAGAGCGTGAGCTTTCTCAGATCATCGAAAAGGGCTTCGAGGCCCGGGCCCGCAAGGAAGCAGGCGAAAAGGGCCGTGAACTCGACAAGGCCATCCGCGAGGCTGCCGCAGCCAAGGACCGGTTCATCCGGGCCAACCTGCGCCTCGTCGTGAGCGTTGCCCGCCGCTACCCGCTGCCCCCCGGCATGGAGCTGCTTGACCTCATCCAGGAAGGCAACCTCGGCCTCGAGCACGCCGTCGACAAGTTCGACTGGCGTAAGGGCTTCAAGTTCTCGACGTATGCCACGTTCTGGATCCGCCAGGCCATCGGCCGAGCCCTCGACCAGAAGGCCTCACTCGTTCGCCTCCCCGGCGACCGTTCGGCCAGCCTGCGTGCGGCCCTTCGTGCCGTGTCCGGTGACGGCGACGAGCTCGACGACGAGCACGCCCGCCTGCACCGGCTGACCACCCCGACCAGCCTCGACCGCACGATCGGCGACGACGACTCCAACGAGCTCGTCGACCTCCTTCCCGACGCCAACCCCGGCCCGGAGGTCGAGGTCATGGCCAACGCCGAGATGGAGATGGTCACCGGTCTGCTCGACATCCTCGATCCCCGCGCCAAGTACGCGGTGGAGCAGCGGTTTGGCCTCGGCGATGGCCGCAAGCGCTCGTACCGTGAGGTCGGCGAGGATCTCGGTGTCACCGCCGAAGCCGCTCGTCGTCTGGTCAAGCGGGCCATCCATTCGGTTCGTGAACACGCAGCCGACATGGCCGACACCGTCGGCGTCGCCTGATCAGGCGCTCGCACAAACAAACGCATAACCGGAGCCCCCGCCTCGGCGGGGGCTCCGGCCGTTTTCATCCTGTGCAAAACAAGTTGGCACAGCCGTGCGGGGGCACCAGACTTAGAGGGTGACTTCCACCTGGACACCCAGCACGTGGCGAGATCTGCCCATCAAGCATCAGCCGGAGTGGCCCGACATGGGCGAACTCGATCAGGCGCTGAAGCTGCTCGGTCAGATGCCTCCGCTCGTGTTCGCCGGCGAGGCCCGCAACCTCACCGACCAGTTGGCCCGAGTTGCGCGAGGCGAGGCGTTCCTGCTGCAGGCAGGCGACTGTGCCGAATCGTTCGACAGCTCGGCTGACTCGATCCGCGACAAGCTCCGCGTGATCCTTCAAATGGCGGTCGTCCTCACCTATTCGGGTGGTCTCCCGGTCGTGAAGGTCGGGCGGATCGCCGGGCAGTTCGCCAAGCCTCGCTCCTCGCCGATGGAAACCAAGGGCGACATGGAGCTGCCGTCGTTCCTCGGCCAGATCGTGAACGACATCGGGTTCACCGAGTCCGAGCGCCGCCCTGACGCTCAACGGCTCCTGACGGCATACCACCGGGCGGCGTCGACGCTGAATCTGCTGCGGGCCTTCACCCGAGGTGGCTACGCCGATCTCTCCCAGATCAACACCTGGAACCGCGAATTCGTCGCCTCCTCTCCTGCCGGCGAGCGATACAGCCAAATGGCCGACGACATCGATCGAGCCCTGCGATTCATGGATGCATGCGGTGTCAACGGCTCGACCGTCCCCGCCCTCCACGAGGTCGACTTCTTCACCAGCCACGAAGCGCTCCTCCTCAACTACGAAGAAGCGCTCACCCGCGAAGATTCACTCACCGGCGACTGGTACGACTGCTCGGCCCACATGCTGTGGATCGGTGAACGCACCCGTCAGCTCGATGGCGCCCACATCGAGTTCTTGCGCGGCGTCAACAACCCACTCGGATGCAAGGTAGGGCCCACCGCCACAGCCGACGAAGTCCTGGCTCTGTGCGAGGCTCTCAACCCCGGGAAGATCCCGGGCCGCCTCACCCTCATCACCCGCCAGGGAGCCGACAACGTCCGCGACAACCTGCCGCCGCTCCTGGCTGCGGTTCGTAACGCCGGCCATCCGGTCGTGTGGGCATGCGATCCCATGCACGGCAACACCTACACCGCCGAGGGCGGGCACAAGACCCGTCACTTCGACCGCATCTTGGACGAGATCGCCGGGTTCTTCGCCGCCCACCAGCAAGAAGGGACATGGGCCGGCGGTATCCACGTCGAACTCACCGGCGACTCGGTCACCGAATGTGTCGGCGGCGGTGACGGCCTCGACGAGGCGGCACTCGGACAGGCGTACGAAACCATGTGTGACCCGCGCCTGAACGGGCGCCAGTCAGTCGATCTCGCGTTCATGGTCGCCGAGCTGCTCCGACAAAACTGAGCGGTCCGCCGTCGCCGAGAAAATTCCTCGGCGATGTGCATCTGTTCGTCCCCGACCTTCCGTTAAGGGGGAAGTGCCGAGCCCTTCTGGGCTCGGTCTTCATATCCCCCACCTTCACCCTGGAATGGAAGGAACCTCCAACAATGCGATCATTGCTTCGCGTCCTCGCACTCCTCATGTCGCTCGCCCTGGTGGCTGCGGCGTGTGGCGACGACGACCCCGTCGCCGAAACCGGCTCGGACTCCGCGTCGGCGTCAGACTCCGCATCCGCCTCTGCCTCTGAGATGGCCGAGGAAGAAGATGACATGGCCGAAGACGAGATGGCTGAAGAGTCGCTCGGCACCATCGTCGACGTCGCGGTCGGCGCTGGCAGCTTCGAGACCCTCGTCGCGGCCGTCACTGAAGCGGGCCTGGTCGAGACCCTGAGCGGCGAGGGCCCGTTCACCGTCTTTGCCCCCACCGACGAGGCGTTTGCGGCGGCGCTCGACCTCCTCGGCATCACCGCAGCTGACCTGCTGGCCAACCCGGCGCTCGGCGACATCCTCACCTACCACGTCGTTGCCGGCGAAGTCGACGCCGCCACCGCGATCAGCCTCGACGGTCAGTCGGCCGTCACGGTGCAGGGCGAAGAGATCGCCATCTCCGTGGTCGACGGTTCGGTCGTCATCAATGACTCCGCCACCGTCGTCTCCGCTGACGTGATGGCCGACAACGGCATCATCCACGTCATCGACGCCGTGATCCTTCCCCCGACCATCGCTGAGGTGCTCCTCGGCGGCGACGACATGGAAGAGGACATGGCCGAGGAAGAGGCGGCTCCCGAACTCGGCACCATCATCGATGTGGCCGAAGAAGCCGGCATCTTCACCACGCTCCTTGCGGCGGGCGACGCTGCCGGCGTCTCCCCGCTCCTCGACGCCCCGGGCGAGTTCACCATCTTCGCACCGACCGACGAAGCCTTCGCCGCTGCGCTCGAGTCGCTCGGTCTGACCGCCGATGAGCTGTTGGCCGACGTGCCGTCGCTGTCCTCGATCCGCACCTACCACGGCATCGCGGGCCTGGTTGACGCCGAGACCGCCATCAGCCTCGATGGGCAGTCTGCGGCCACCATCAATGGTGCTGAGATTGCGATCAGCGTGGTCGACGGCAACGTCGTCATCAACGACACCGCCACCGTGATTCAGGCCGACGTGATGGCCAGCAACGGCATCATCCACGTGATCGACGCCGTCCTCCTTCCGCCGGCGTCCTGACGGCAGTGACCTCGTAGGCCCAAGCGGGCCGCCCGTGGCCGACCGTCGCACCGCTGTTCGCTCTCTCGTTGAGCACGTGGTGCGGCGGTCGGCGCAGGCGCAGAAAGGACTCAGATGACGCTGGTAACCGGGGTGAGCGCCCCGATGGTCCGGGCAAGTGGCTACTCTCGTAGGGTGACCACTGCAGCAGTGCCCGTTGGGCCCGATGTCGAAAGTGCGTTCGTTCGTGGCGACGACGATGCGCTTCGACAGGCCTACGACGAATACGGACGCCTGGTGTACTCGTTCTGTGCCCGTTCGCTCGGCACCGAGCGGGCCAAAGACGTCACCCAAGAAGTGTTCCTCAGCGCATGGCGAGCGCGGGACCGCTACAACCCCGACAAAGGCCGGCTTGGTGCCTGGCTTATGGGCATCGCCCGAAATCGGGTCATCGACAACGTCCGCAGCGAAAAGCGTCACAGCGATCGGCGTGCCGATGAGGACACCATCAACCTCTCCACCGAGGCCGAGGTCGAACGCACCAGCGATCAGATGCTGGTCGCCGACGCACTCCGTGAGCTTCCCGAGCGCTCACGAGAAGTGATCACACTCGCCTACTTCCACGATCTCACCCATCCACAAATCGCCGAACGGACCAATATTCCGCTCGGCACGGTCAAGAGCGACATCCGCAGGGGGCTGGCTCGAATCCGACGTCATATGGACACGCAAAATGACTGACGACAACTTCCAACTCGCAACCGAAGACGAAGCGCACATCGAGGCCATTCTGCGCTCGATGAGCGAGGCCGACCTCGAACTCGATTCGCCCCCAGCTTCGCTCTGGGACAACATCGATGCTGCGGTCCGGGCCGAACCCACCCGCCAACTCCAGCCGCCGAGCGGCAGTACGAGGGAGACAGGCACTGCCACCGTGATCGACGCGACCAATCGGTTTCGCCGAGGTACCGCGTTCTTCGCAGCCGCTGCGGCCGCCGTGGTCGTGGTGATCGGCGCTGTCGTCGTCGCCGCCAGCGGCAACGATGACGTCACCGAAGTCGTCGGCGAGGCGCAGCTCGTCTGGGACGATGGCTTCGTCGCCGAAGGGACCGACGTCAACATCGCGACCTCGATCCTCGATGATGGCATGGGCCAGTCGGTCCGCCTCGAAGATGGGGTGCTTCCCACCCGAGCCGACGAGGATCTCGAGCTGTGGCTGATCGGTGTCGACACCGCCGGCGAGCTCACCATCCAGACCCTCGGCGTGATCGACGACGCCTCGGGTACCTACCGCGTCCCCGAGGCCTTCGACGCCGATGCCTTCGAGACGGTCTTGGTCGACATCAGCTTCGAACCCCGCGATGGCGTGGCGACCCACTCTGGGGCGTCCATTGTCCGGGGCGCAATCGTCGACGCCTGATCACACGGTGGGCTGCACCCACGTGGTGTGGGTGTGGCTCACCGAAAACCCATGGCGCATGAGGTTTCGGTGCGACGCACTTCCCGGTTCGACCGACGACGTTGCGATCGAGCATCCAGCCTTGCGGGCGAGTTCGAGCCGCCGAACAAGCAACGCGCTCTGCACCCCTCGCCCTCGATATTCGGGTGGCGTCGACATCCCGCCCAGGGTTGCGATTGCTCCGTCGATTCGAAGCGTCGCCACGCCAACCACAACCCCGGCGTTGTCTCGACACAGCATGAGCCCCGGATCGTCAGCCATGGCCGCAGCGGCAGCATAGAGATCGCTCGCCGCCCGCCGAGCCGGCGTCTGGTGCCCCCAACCCTTCGCGGCTGCTTGTTGCCACCGGTGGAGCTCATCGGTCACCACCCGCTCGACGGAGAACGACCGCGCTGGCCACGGTGATCCAATCGACGTCAGATCGTGCACCATGGCGTACCGACGGTCGTCGGCGACATAGCCACGCGCTCCGAGGAGTGCCACGGTCTCCGCCGTCGTGGCGTCACAGACGTCGAACGCCGCCGCAACGTGCATCTGCGCGGCAGCCGCCTCGAGGACTTCGAGCTGGGCGGCGGTGACCGCGCCGACCAGTCCGGCCCCCATCGCTTGGTTGACGTAGAGATCGGGGCCAGAGAGGATCCCGACCCCATCGGCCAGGTCAAACGTCATCGACGGCACGGTCGGCCGTAGTTGGCCGACCACATCGACCAGCCGGCGTTCCGCCGTGGCCCACGACCGCTCGATGTCGACGATCGATGCCTCACGCATTGCGCGGCCATCTCACAACGTGAACGTCATCTCTGCGACCAGCGCGCCGGGCAGGCGGACGCTCTCCATCGACCGGTGGAAGTACGTCGACGAATCCAAGATCGTCTCCGCCGTGTCGGTCAGGCCCTCCAACCGGTCGCCGAGGAGGTGGTAGGCGGTGTCATCGAATCGCAAGACCTCGATCGGCGCGACGATCTCGCCACCCTCGACCCAGTAGGTCCCGAATCGGGTCATGCCTGTTGTTCGGCACGCCGCTCGGTCAGAGAAGTTCAAGTACCAGAGGTTGCCGACGTAGAGGCCAGTTCCCAGCGCATCGAGGACCCCGTCGCTTGGCAACGAGCCAGGATCCATGGAGATCGCAAGCGGCGCCTCCCAGTCGACTGCGCCGTTGGTCTCGACACCGTATTCCTGCGCGGACCGGGGCGAGACGAGATGTTGGTCGAACCGGCCGTTCGTGATGAGCGGTACCGCGCTCGGTCGGGAGAATCCGGCGCGCTGAAAGTCAGGGGCGACCCCGCCGGCGATGTCCTCTCGAATCGACACCGCGTCGGCGAACGACGCACCGTCGGTGACCATGCGAAGCAGCGGGGTCTGACGCGTCTCGTGAGCTCGCAACCCGAACCCACCCCAGGTGAGCATGCCCACGAGTTCTTCCATGGCGGCAGGGCTGAGGTAGGACCGGTAGCCGCCTGGCGGCAGGGTCTTGGGAGGACGAGCAAGGGCATCGAGCTCGCGGATCGACCAGTCGAGCTTCGACGCAAAGGCATCAGCACTCCACGTGGTACCGGCGTAACCGTTCTTGGTCGCCTTGTCGCCGCCCAGATGCAGGGACCAATCGAGATTGAACGTCGTCGCCTCGAACCAGTTGCGCTGCCCCAGTGACGAGCCAAACGCCTCATAGGTCGATCCTGCGGCATAGATGCCCACGAAGTCATTGCCTCGGGCGCCATCGACGACAGCATCGACCGCCGCGGCCGCCGCAGGAAGGGTGCCGGCCACAACTCGCGCAGAGTCGCCGCCGTCCGTGGCGTACAGCAAGAACGGATCTTCGGGCAGGACGGCTCGCTGAGACCGAAGCTCGTCGATCAGCGCGGCAAGGCGCGCCTGGTCGGTCGCTCGGTCGCCCGTGAGTGACACCGAACCCTCCGCATGCCGGGCGCCATCGATCACATCGACGGACAGCACCTTCTGCTCGACCGTTCCCGCTTGACGGACCGCAGCATGGTTGAAGCGGACAAAGTCGCTGGTCTCCCCTCGCAGCGATGCCAGCAGGACCTCATCGCCGTGCAGCGACGCGGTCGCCCACGACACGAGTTCGTCGAAGTCGGCTTGGGCCTTCGCCGGGGTCACTCGGCTCCTCCGAAGATCTCGATGTTCGAGAACCGGCAATGCGGTGACGCATGCCCCACTCGGATGATTTGGTTCGGCTCGCCCTTGCCGCAGTTCGGCGTGCCCATCGTGGTGAAGTCGTCAGCGACGCCGGTGAGGCTGCGCCAAAACGTCGACGAGATGCCCCGATAGTTCGGGTTGCGGACCAGCCCGACAACCTCGCCATCTTCGATGACGCGGCCGAGTTCGCACCCGAACTGGAACTTGTTGCGACTGTCGTCGATCGACCACGACACATTGGTCTCCATCAGCACCCCACGCTCGGTGCCAGCGATGAGTTCATCGACGGTCATGGAGCCGCCTTCGACGTTGAGGTTGGCCATCCGATCGATCGGAGGCCGGTTCCAGCTCGATGCGCGGCTGTTGGCAACGCCGTCGAGACCGGCGCGGGCTTGGGAGATCGCGCCGCCGAGTGGCCGCTGCAAGATGCCGTCCTTGATCAAGAACGTGCGGTCAGCGGGCGTGCCGTCGTCGTCAAAGCCGTAGCTTGCGACCTCGCCAGCGACACCGGGGTCGAACGTGACGTTGAGGAGCTCACTGCCGTACTGGTAGCTGCCGAACATGTCGAGCGTGACGAAGCTGGTGCCCGCATAGTTGCGCTCGTCGCCGAGCACGCGGTCGAGTTCAAGCGGGTGACCGATCGACTCGTGGATCTGCAGCACCATCTGGTCGGGCGCCAACACGAGATCCATCGTGCCGGTCGGGCAGTTGGGCGCTTCCAACAGTGCGACCGCTTCTTCTCCAATGCGAACCGGTGCGTCGGCGAAACCGTGCCGGGCCAGCACCTCACATCCCCCCTGACCGCCGAGGGCAGCGCGGCCGTACGTGCGGGTCTGCGTATTGGAGCCGACGTTCGCCGTCGCCCGCAGGTCAGGAAAGACCTGGCGGATCCGCTGGGCAACCCGGCCTCCGGCGTTGGTGACGAGCAGGGAGTCGACGTCGTAGCGGGTCAGAGCTGCGGCTCGGTCGACGATACGCTCGTCGACGTTGAGCCCGGCGTCGGCCCGGATCAGCATGGCGATCTGATCGGCCAAGTCGAGACTCTCGAACGACTCGGCGACGGGCGACTCGTAGTCACCAACCGTGTGCGCCAGCGGCGGATGATCGACGACGCTGCGCCCTGCGGTTGCTGCGGCCCAGTGCGACGCTCGTTCGACCGCCGCCGTCAACCCTGCGTCGGTCAGGTCAGACGTCGCTCCGTAACCGACGCCACCATCTCGCCACACGGTGAACATCACCCCTTCGTCATGGCTGGCCGACGCCGGCTCGACAACACCATTGCGCACGAGCAGGCGGCTACCACGCTCGATGACATGGCGTGCTGACGCGTACGACGCGTCGGAGGGAAGAACGGACCGGAGTCGGTCCTCGAGGCGGGTCTCGAGATCGGTCATCGTCTGATCGTACCGTCCGCCGCGACGACGGCTGATGGCGGACCGCAGCCGGTCTCAGGCGAGGTTGTCGACGAACCCCTCGAGCTGACGCAGGTTCCGCACTTCGAACGTGCCGTCGCAGTATTGGGCGTACTCCCCCACGATCGAATCACCGGTGTCCCAATAGCTGTGGGGCTCAGGGTTGAGCCAGTGCACGGCTCGAGCCTTCTCGTTCATCGCCTTGATGATCCAGCTCTCGGATGCGTGGTAGTTGTTGCGGGCGTCGCCGAGGATCATGATCGAGGTGCGAGGTCCGATCTCGTTGCCGTACTTCTCCCAGAAGACGCCGAGCGCGTGGCCGTAATCCGAGTGCCCATCGACCCACACGACGTCGGCTTCGGTGTTGACCCGGTGAACGGCTTCGTTGATATCGTCGACCCCTTCGAACATGTGGGTGACCTCGTCGAGCCCGTCGATGAACACAAACGCTCGGACCTTCGAGAACTGGCCGCTGATCGCATACACGAGGTGAAGGGTGAAGCGGGCAAACGCAGCAACCGACCCGGAAATGTCGGCGATCACAAAGATCTCGGGTTTGTGGGGCCGAGGATTTCGGAACTTGGGTTCGGCCGGGACACCGCCGTAGCTCAAGCTCGCACGCACCGTGCGACGGAAGTCGAGCGGGCCCTTGCGGCCGTGACGCCGCTTGCGTTGCAGCCGGGCGGCGAGCTTGCGGGTGAGCGGGTAGATGGCTTTGCGGAGCGACGCCATCTCCTCGCGTGAGGCATGCATGAAATCGACGTCTTCGGGCAGCGGCTTGCGCAAGGTCTTCGCCATTGCCTCGACGCCTCGATCCGCGACCAGACGACGGCGAATCTCCGCTTCGATTTCCTTTTGGAGCTCGTCGATTCGGCTCTGATACTCATCACGCTGGAGGCGCTGTTCGAAGTCGGAAAGGTCTTCGGAGTCGCCTTCGTCGTTTTGGTCCTGTTCGAGGAGCCGCTCGAGCACACCATCGAGATCGAGGTTACGCAGCGTTCGGTACAGGTAATAGGTGCCACCGACCGGTCGACCCGGCTCCATCCCGGCATAGCGCTTGACGGCCTGCCGAGCCACGCCTCGCATCATCTGCTGGTCGCCCCGCATGAGCGACTGGTACAGCATCTCGGCGAGCTCCTCGGGCGTGAGGTTGTCTCCGCCCCCGCCCTGTTGGTCGCCGCTGCCCTGCTCATCGCCCGCCTGCTCGTCATCGTCCATCTCGGGGAGCTCGACGATGTCGTCCCCGATCTGGTACTCGTCACCCCGCAGCGAGAAATACACCTCGAAAACAGTCTCGAAGGCCTTCCAGTGGTTGTGGTGTTTGACCAAGGTCGCCGCAAGTGCGTACTTGAACGTCTGGCGATCTTCGAGCGGGACGTGCTTCACCGCCTCCATGGCGTCGAGATTCTCGGTCAGGCTGACGGGAAGCCCGGCCGCTCGAAGCTGAACGATGAACCCGTTCAACAGGTCGAGGATCGGGTCACCGATGCCTTCTGGGGTGCTGTCCTCATCGATGACGGTCATGGCGAGGCCGCCGATCAGGGCGACACGCCGTCGGCGGTGGCGAGTTCCTTGAGCGCCTTGTTGATGTCGCTCTGGTACTTCAACAAGATGTTGATCGTCTGCGAGGCGGTCTGCTCGTCGATCTTCTCGACGCCGAGCAGCACGAGCGTCTTGGCCCAGTCGAGCGTCTCACTTACCGACGGCGACTTCTTGAGCTCGATCTGACGAATCGAACGCACGACCCGGGCGACCTGATCGGCGAGGTTCTCGGTGATGTCAGGCACCTTGGTCAGCACGATCTCCTTCTCGCGCTCCATGTCTGGGTAGTCGACGTGAAGGTAGAGGCAGCGCCGTTTCAGCGCCTCGGAGAGCTCGCGGGTGTTGTTCGACGTGAGGAAGACGAGCGGGATCTGCTTCGCTTCGATCGTTCCGAGCTCGGGGATCGAGACCTGATAGTCGGACAGGATCTCGAGCAGCAGCGCCTCGGTCTCGACCTCGACACGGTCGACCTCGTCGATCAGCAACACGACCGGCTCGTCGGCGCGAATCGCTTCGAGCAACGGCCTGGTCAACAAGAAGTCGTCGGAGAAAATGTCTTCGCTGATCTCGTCCCACTCGTCGCCTTTGGACTCGGCCTGGATCCGCAGCAGCTGCTTCTTGTAGTTCCACTCGTACAGCGCCTTGGCTTCGTCGAGGCCCTCGTAGCACTGGAGACGAATCAGCCGGGCGCCCGTGATCTCCGACACGCTCTTGGCCAGCTGGGTCTTGCCGGTGCCGGCCGGGCCCTCGACGAGGATCGGCTTCTCGAGCCGATCCGCGAGGTACACCACGCCGGCGATGCCGTCATCGGACAGGTAGTCAACGCCCGCGAGTTCGTTCTTGAGAGACGCGACGTCAGAAAAACGGTTCGACATAGGTCGCCCACGTTAGCGGCCGTTAACGCCCGCTCCCCAGTTCACCGAGCCAACGATCACGGCTCAGCGGTCGTCTCGTGCGATCGCCACCAACAGGATGGCCCGTGCGGTCAAAAGCACCGCGCCGGTGAGGAAGTAGATGCCAGCGGTGTTGGCAAAAGCAAGGATCGATGGTCCGCCATGACGGGCCGCTTCCGTACCGAAGAGAATGCCGGCGGCGAAGGCAACGATGGCGAGCCCGTTGAGGTTGACGGCGCTGCGTTCGAGCCACGACGAAGCTGGGCGTGCTTCGTCGCTCACGACATCACCCTCGGACCTGGCCGGTACCGCGCACGATGAACTTCTCCGTCGTGAGTTGTTCGAGCCCCATGGGCCCGCGCGCATGGAGTTTCTGCGTGGAGATGCCGATCTCGGCGCCGAAACCGAACTCTTCGCCGTCGACGAAGCGGGTCGATGCGTTGACCAGAACGGCGGCTGCGTCGACCTCACGAGCGAAGCGATCCGCAGCCACTACGTCGTTGGTGATGATTGCTTCGGAGTGACCCGTCGAGGTCTCGTTCACATGGGTGATGGCCGCGTCGAGGTCATCGACGACCTTGACGCTCATCTTCATCGAGAGGAACTCGGTTGCGAAATCAGCTTCTGACGCCGCCGCCATGTCGACAACGGCACGAGCCCGGTCGTCACCGACCAATTCGACGTCGGCGAGCGCCGTCGCAACCATCGGCAAGAAGACGTCGGCCACATCGGCATGCACGACCAACGACTCGGCTGCGTTGCAAACCCCGATGCGCTGGGTCTTCGCGTTGTGGGTGATCTCGCGGGCCATGTCGAGATCGGCGGCCGCATCGACATAGATGTGGCAGTTGCCAGCCCCGTCGATGACATAGGGCACCGTCGCGTTGTCGAGAATGGACTGGATGAGCGATGGGCCGCCGCGAGGGATCAGACAGTCGACGGAGCCGCGCTGTTGCATGAACTCCGTCGCGGCTTCACGGCGGGTGTCGTCGACCACGACGAGGGCGTCGGCCGGCAACCCGGCCTTCGGGAGCGCCTCCCGCAAAACCGCGGCGATCGCCAGGTTGGAGTTGATCGCCGACGACGACCCTCGCAGGAAGGCGACGTTGCCCGACTTGAGACAGAGCCCGAAGGCGTCACTCGTGACGTTGGGTCGTGACTCATAGATGATCGCCACGACGCCGAGAGGCACGCGGGTTTTCTCGATGCGTAGACCGTTGGGTCGGACCCAGCCCTCGGTGATCTCACCGATCGGGTCGCGCAACGCGGCGACTTGACGAAGACCGCTCGCCATCGCCGCGATGCGGCCTGGATCGAGGCGCAGCCGATCGACCAGCCCGGGATCCATGCCGTCGGCGTGGGCGGACGCGACATCGAGTGCGTTGGCATCGATGATGGACTCGGCATGGGCCTCGAGCAGGTCGGCCGCAGCCTCCAGGGCTGCGTCCTTCTCTGCCGTGGAAGCGACCGTCAACGCGGCGGTTGCCGCCTTGGCGCGCCGGGCCAACTCGGGGATGGGCGTTGGAGTCTCGGTCACGAGACCCCAGCGTAACCGGGGAGACCGCTAGCCTCGCCCGTCATGGCGAGGCGCGTCGCACCCACCGTCTTCTTGGCGGGCGTATCCCCGATCACGGTCGCACTCGTGGCCGGGGTGATCGCGCTTGTCATCCTCACCACCGGGAATGTCGTCGCCGCCGTCCTGGCAGGTGTCGCAACCTGGGTCGCACGGGTATTCATCTCGACCCGGGTCGCGAAACGGATCGAGGCCCTCCCGCGACGCATCGATCCGTTCGCCGTGCGCGAGCCATGGCGCTTTTTCGTACGCGACGCGATCTCGGCTCGTAACCGGTTCGCCGAAGCACTCGCGGATGCCACCGACGGACCGCTACGTACCCGGCTGGTCGAAATCGGCGCTGCGCTCAATCAGGGCGTCGAAGAATGCTGGGAGGCGGCACTGAAGGGACAGCAGCTCACCGACGCAGCTCGGCGAATCCCCGTAGCGCAGCTTCGTCGGGACCTCGCCGATCTCGATGACGATGATCCTCGGCGCTCGGGTATCGAGGCCCAGCTCGCATCGCACGCTCGGTTGGCGGAGCGCGAAGAACGCACCCGCGTCGAGCTCGAGCGGCTCGACGTGCGGCTCGACGAATCGGTGACCCGGGCAATGGAACTCGGCACCCGAGCGGGCGGTTCGGGAGAACTCGATGCGGTCGAGGAATCGATCACCGACGTCGTCGGTGCGCTCGAGGCCTTGCGGCTCGGACTCGACGACGTCGAAGGCACCGCGTGACCGCACCGTCCGGTCGGGGCTCGGCCCTCGTCGGTATCGGTATTGGCGTGTCTCGCCTGGCTGGACTCCTGCGGGAGACGGTCGCGGGTCGCGTGCTCGGCAACGGTGTGGCAAACGATGCGCTCGTCGCCGCACTGCGGATTCCGAACCTCCTGCAGAACCTGCTCGGCGAAGGTGTGCTGTCCGCCTCCTTCGTGCCGGTCTACAGCGAGCTACTCGACGGCGAGGACCGCCAGCAGGCCAGCCGGGTTGCTGGAGCGGTCGGCGCGCTGCTGATGATGGTCACCGCGCTTGCGGTCCTCATCATCGTGCTGGCGGCACGTCCTCTGACCCGTCTGTTGGCCTGGGGCCTGACCGGTGAGCGATTCGATTTGGCAGTCGAGTTCACACGCATCACCGCGCTCGGCGTTGGCTTCCTCGTCATGTCGGCGTGGTGTCTGGGCATCCTGAACAGCCATCGCTCGTTCCTGTTGCCGTATGCCGCCCCGGTGATCTGGAATCTCGCCCAGATCGTGGCGTTGCTCGTTGCCTGGCAACAAGACTGGGACCTTGCCGATGCGGCTCGTGGCGTCGCCATTGCGGTTGCGATCGGCGGTCTGCTGCAGCTGGTGATCCAGCTCCCCGCCGTGCTCCGCTTGGCCCGGGGGATGCGGATCGCCTTCGACAACCGCAACGTTCATGTGCGCGAGGTACGGCGACGCTTCGGACCGGCGGTGCTCGGGCGCGGCGCCGTGCAGCTGAGTGCCTACCTCGACTTGATCCTCGCCTCGTTCCTTGCCGCGGGAGCACTGTCCGCCCTCTTTCGGGCGCAGATGCTCTACACGTTGCCGGTGAGTCTCTTCGCCATGAGCGTGGCGGCGGCCGAACTTCCCGAGATGTCGCGGCTGGCGGGCGATCCCGCTCTCGTCGCGGCTCGGGCCAACACGGCGATGCGCCGAATCGCGTTCTGGATGCTTGCTGCCTCACTGCTGTTGATCGCGGCCGGCGAACCGCTCGTTGCCGCCCTCTTCGAAGGCGGCGAGTTCACCTCGGCCGACACATCGCTCGTGTGGTTGGTCCTCGTGTTCTACGCGTTCGGTCTGCCCGCCATCGGCCTCAGCCGGATGCTGCAAAACGCGTCGTACGCCATGGGCGACACGTCGGGTCCGGCTCGGGTCGCCGCGATTCGAGTCACCGTCGCCGCCGCGGTCGGCGCCGCCGCCATGTTTCCACTCGACCGGGCATTCATCGGGCCCGACGGCGTCGAGCAACTCGGAGATGTGTTCGCCTTCGCCGGTCCGCTCGAGGCGGCGGTGCGCGACGACGACTCGGTGGTGCGGCTCGGCGCGATCGGTCTCGCCGTCGGTTCCGCAGTCGGCGCATGGGTCGAGTTGTTCTTGTTGTCGCGTGTGCTCGATCGACGCCTCCCCCGTCTGCGACCGCCGTCGGCCGCCTTGTGGCCCCCGGCGTTGGCGGCCTCGATCGCCTTTGCCGCAACGGCGGCCCTCAAGCGTGCCACCGGTGCACTGCCATCGATCGCCGCGGCGCTGATCACGATCGGGGTCGGTGGGTTCGTGTACGTGATCATGTGTTTCCGGACCGGTGTCCGGGAATCGGACATGGTGCTGCGACCGGCCAGGAAGGTCATCTGGCGCCGATGACGCGCCTGCCGGACCCCCGCAATCCGGTCTACGATCATGACCATGTTGAGCTATCTCCGTAAGCGTTGGAACTACCTCATGGCGGCGTTGAATCTGCGCCACGAGGAGACGGCCGACCCGAAGGTTCAGCTCGAACAGGCGATCAGCGAAGCGAAGGACAACCACCGCCGGCTTCGTGAGCAAGCCGCCAACGTGGTCGCCAACCAAAAGCAAACCGAGATGCGCATCAATGACGCACTCGCGAAGCTCGAAAAGACCAACGCCAACGCCCGCCAGGCCGTGTTGATGGCAGAAGAAGCCGCCGCCAAGGGCGACATGGACAAGGTAGAGCAGTACACCAGCGCCGCCCAGCAGTTCGCCGACCGGCTTCTCGTGCTCGAAGAAGAGGTCGAGTCGCTCAAGGCGATGCACTTCCAGGCCACCGAAGCAGCCGATCAGGCCAAGAACGCCGTGCAGCAGAACTCGACCCTGCTCCAGAAGCGCCTCTCCGAGAAGCAGGCGCTGCTCTCGAAGCTCGACCAGGCCAAGATGCAGGAAACCGTCAACTCAGCGATGTCGACGCTCAACGAAGCGATCGGTGAGGACGTTCCGACGTTTGACGAGGTCCGCCAGAAGATCGAAGCCCGCTATGCGAAGGCATCTGCGGTCGGCGAGCTCAACGAAAACAACGTCGAGTCGCAAATGCTCGAGATCGAAAAGGCGGCTCGCCATGTCGAGGCCGAGGCTCGGTTGAGCCAGATCAAGGCCGAACTCGGGATCGAGGCAGCCGCTGCGCCCGAGGCGATTGCGGAGCCGGCCGCCGAACCCGAGGCCTGATCTCGACCTGAGCTCAACCCGGGATGGTGACGAGGTCGTCGGCGTGGATCACCACGGCGGGTGCACCTGCCGGCAAATCACCACTTCGGTGGCCAGCAGCACGACCGATCTCGCCGCTGCCGTGACGAGCCAGACCCTTGGCGAACACGACACCGTCGGTGTCCGCAACATCGACCGGTGCCCCCGGGTCGAAGCGGCCTTCCACCGCTCGCACCCCTGCTGCGAGCAGTGACTTGCCGGACTCCAGCGCCCGGCGAGCTCCTCTGTCGACGACGATCTGGCCCTGGCCGACGACGGCGAAGGCAATCCACGCCTTCCGCGCCGGGAGCTTGTCAGCTCGGGCCCGTACCGTCGTGCCGACGGTCGGCGGCTCGGTGACCGCCTGCGCGACGACATCGTCGCGCGACGCTCGAGCGATCACGGTGTCGACGCCGGACCACGACGCAATCTTTGCGGCGGCGAGCTTCGACGCCATACCGCCACTCCCCCGAACCGTCCCGGCACCTCCGGCCAGCGCCTCGTGCTGTTGCCCGATCTGGCGGATCTCGTCGATGAGCGACGCGGAGTCGTCGATCCGGGGATCGGCGGTCAACAACCCTTCAGTGTCGGTGAGCAACACCAGCCGTTGGGCATCGACCAAATTGGCGACGAGTGCCGCGATCCGGTCGTTGTCGCCCCACCGGATCTCATCGTCGGCAATCGCATCGTTTTCGTTGACGATGGGCACCACGCCGAGCTCGAGGAGCCGATTGAGGGTCTGGCGGGCGTGGAGATACTGGGATCGGGTGATGAAGTCCTGCGGAACGAGCAGGACCTGACCGGCGACGAGACCGTGCCCGCCCAGCTCGGTGCGGTACACCTCCATCAGGGCGGACTGTCCGACGGTCGCGACCGCTTGCAAGGTGATGGCGTCGGTTGGCCGCTTCGGCCCGCCCAGTCCGAGCTCGGGAAGTCCCGCCGCAATCGCAGCCGAGGTGACGACCACGACATCGATGCCGTTGGAGCGAAGACCCGCGACCTCACCGCAGAGCTTGGCGATCGGGGAACGGTCGACGGCTCCTTCGTCGTCGGTGATCGACGACGTCCCGATTTTGACGACGACGCGCTTCACTCCTCGTCGTCCTCGTAGTCGAAGCTGAAGTCCCCGATGTGAACGGTGTCACCGAAGCGGACACCAGCCCGCCGCAGCGCCGCGTTGACCCCGAGCTGTTGGAGTCGCTGTTGGGCGTACTCGAGCGCTTCTTCGTTCGTCAGATCGCTGAGCGAAACGGCTCGACGCGCCGCCCGACCAACCACGTTCCACGAACCATCATCGAAGCGTCCGATGGTGATCTCGTTGCTCACCGGTCGGTGGATGGTGACTGCCTCCTCGACGATGTTGGCCTCACGGGCTTCGGCGACGAGCTGGGAGAGCCGCCCCAGAACCGGTTGGAGACCGGACCGGGTCACCGACGAGACGACCGGCCCATCGAAGTCATGATCGGGGACGAGATCAGCCCGAGACCCGACCACCAGACGAGGACGGTCGAGCAGATCAGGCCGATAGGCACCGAGCTCGTTCAGCAAGACCTCGAGCTGCTCGTCGGGCGACACGCCATCCCATGGTGCAAGGTCGAGCAGGATCAACAACACGCGAGCTCGTTCGACATGGCGAAGGAACTGATGACCGAGGCCTTTGCCTTCGGCCGCGCCTTCGATCAGGCCGGGGATGTCGGCCAGCACCATCTCGAACTTGTCGTCCATTCGCACCACGCCGAGGTTGGGTTCGAGGGTGGTGAAGGGATAGTTCGCAATCTTGGGTTTGGCGGCGGACACGGAACTGATGAACGTCGACTTTCCGACGTTGGGAAAGCCGACGATCGCAACGTCAGCCATCAGCTTGAGTTCCAGCCGCAGCCAGCGTTCCTCGCCGTGCTCGCCTTGCTCGGCGAACGACGGGGCCCGTCGGTTGTTCGACAAGAACCGAGCGTTCCCACGGCCACCTTGGCCCGCGCCAGCCGCCAGCCAACGATCACCGTGGTTCAACAGATCGGCCAGCGGTTCGCGGGAACCATGTTCGAGTACGACCGTGCCCTCCGGTACTCGAACCTCGAGATCTTTGCCCTTTGCGCCGTGCCGGTTGCCGCCGCTGCCGTGTTTGCCGTTCTCGCCCTTGCGGTGGGGGTGATCCCGGAACGCCAGCAGCGATGCGACGTTGCGGTCGGCAACAAACCAGATGTCACCGCCGCCGCCACCGTCGCCCCCGTCGGGGCCGCCCTTGGCAACGTGGGCTTCGCGCCGAAAGGCGACACACCCGGCTCCGCCATCGCCACCTTTGACGTTGATGTTGCACTCGTCGACGAAGTTGGACACCCCGAAAGGCTACGGGGTGACCTGGGCCTCGGTGGTGACTATTCGAGCAAGCGAACCGGGTCGCCGAGCACCTGGACACCCCAGGTGGTCCAGTCCGGCGTCGTGAAGCCCGGAACCAGGGTGTAGCGAACTTGATACCAGTTGTTCGAATACGTCGAGTAGTCGACGGGAATCTCGAGGTCGATCTCCACCAGGTCGCCGTTGAAGACACTGTCGGTCACGAACAAGCAGAACTGGCTGAGGTCACAGGTCCCGCACACGCCTCCGGTTCGACATTGGCTCGGGTAATTCTGCGCGAATGGATTCGTGTTGGTCGCCGTCCCGGACGCACCTGAGGTCCCGATGGCGTAGGTGACCTCCCAGGTGAAGTCGAGTGCATTGCCGGCTGGGTCGAGAATCTCGACCGACTTCATGCCTTCGCCGAGGTCCCACATGGAGATCCGCATCGTCTGACCGGCATAGGCGGGTTCGATTTCGGCCAGATAGAAGTTCGCCGGGGACAGCGTTGCGTCGGCTCGGACCGGCATCCACTCGTCGGCGAAGATGCCCGGGCACGTTGCTGAAGTGACGGCGGTGCAGCCGGTCGGGTTCGCCGCGTTCACGACGTGGAAACTGAAGTAGTTCTGGGCACGGGCGTCCGCAGCCTTGCTGAACGACTGCGTACCGTCGGAGTCGACGATCGCCGTGGTGATCACGTACTGGCCCTCACCACCGGTGATCTGCAGGCCATGGAGGGCGGGGCCGCTCCAGGTGTTGCAGCCTTCGCCGGGCGCGCCGACGTGCTGAGCGAGGATGTTGCCCGGGTTCACGTTGTCGGCGTGGGTCAACGGTGTGTTGTCCTTGTCGTACAGGGTGAACACGATCGGCGAGTTGCCACGATCTCTCGTGTTGAGGGGACTCCCGGCTCGGCTCGTGCAGTAGCCGATGTCCCAGATGTTGACGTCGACGGTTCCCGAACCGGCCGGGACATCCACGATCCAGCGGTAGCCGCCGGGGTCGTGGTACGGGCTCGCGACCGAGCCGCAGTCACTGTTGTTGCGCCAGTCGCGGGTCCGCAGGCTCAGCAGATCGCCCCACGAAGAGGGAGAGCAGTGGCCCATCATGCCGGCCCACGCGTTCGATGCGCCCACACCCCCGAACGACTGGCTGCCGGCTCCGATGTAGTTCGTCGGTGAACCCATCGGTACGGGCGACGCGTATTCCGCGACCGCTTGTCGGGCGATCGAGACATCGTCGAGAAACAGCCCGCCGAAGTAGGTCTCGACGTCACCGTCGACAATTTCGACCTCGAGCTCGGTGCTCCTGACATTGCGCACGATGACTTGCACGTCATCCACCCCGTGGACGAAACCGTTTCGTGCGGCCTCGGCACGAGCTGCGGCCTCCGCAGACGGAAAGTCGGGCTGCCAAACGACGCCGGCGAGCGCCGCGGCATCCGCCGCACGTTGTGCCTTCGACGCGTGGGAGTACCACGCCCCGATGTCGACGGCGAACCCGGCAAAGCCCATCAGGGGGACGAGACACAGCGCAGTCAAGACGACGGCGTACCCGCGATCTTCCTGGCAACGTTGGCGTACGTCGCGGAGTCGACTCATCAGCCGGTTCATCGCGGCTCCACTTTCATCACGGAGTAGTCCTCCATCGTGATCCCATCGCCGGGGAACATCCCGGTGAAGTAGTCCCGGGTGAGTCGGACCCAGACCCCAATGCTCGAGAGCCCGCCGTGCTGATCGGTCGGACGTTCCGCTTGTGGACAGAAGTCGAAGGTCAATCCGCCGGCGCAGTCAGCGGCGTCCGCCAGGCTCGGGAACGAGGCGCATGATGGTTCGCACACCAAGGCGGCCATCGAATCGACCTGAGCCCCGGTGTAGACATTGCAGTTTCCGCCGGAGTTCACCCGTGGATCGCCGTTCCCGTCGAAGCAGGTCGCGCTGGGGGCGCCGTCACCGGCACTGGCGTCGTAGACCATGACGTACTCGACGGTGTAGCCGTCGATTGCGCCGAGGCCCGCATCCAACGACAGGAGGGCTTCGTAGTCGGCGAGGTTGTTGTCGCCGAGGTTGGACACCACGCGAGCCGCGGCTCGGGTACTCGAGGTGACGGTCAAGTTGTCGCGCCACAACATCCCGTACTCGACGATCCCCGCCATGAGGAGTGCGAGCAGCGGGGCGACGAGTGCCATCTCGACGAGGGCCAGCCCACGATCGCGATCGTTGCCGTGCCGTTGTGGGGGTTGGGGTCGGCGGTTCACTGTTCCTGCGGCTCCACTTTGAGAATCATGTGGTCCTCGAAGGTGATGTCGTCGCCGAACAACCCGGTGATGTACTCGTGAGAGATGCGGATGTAGACGCCGATGTAGTCGAGTCGACTCCCGACCGACACTTCACGTTCTGATGGACACCAGGCGATGTCGACATCTGCGGGCGGGCCGGCGTCACAACCGAAGTTGTCGGGGGCGAGTCGGAGTTGCGTCGAGCTGTACACGTTGCACAATCCGGCCTGCGAGCCGGAGGTACGGCACGCATCGGGCACCGAGTCATCGGGTCCGGTGGCCTCCCAGATCACGAGTTGTTCGATCGCGCCGTCGGGGAGCGACGCCGACGCTCGGGCGACAGACCGCAAGATCCGGTAGTCGGCGTCGAGCCCGCTGCCGGCGACCGATGCCTCGCGGGCACCATCGCGAGTTGCGTTGGCTGCGGCGAGATAGTCCCGGAACGCGAATCCGAACTCCATGATTCCGAACACCAGCAACAACAAGACGGGCGTGACAACGGCACTCTCCACGAGTGTCGCTCCCCTCTCGCTGCGGCCTCGCCGCGAGGGTGAGGTGGTTCGGAGTCGGTCCACAAGCATCTTTCGGCGCAAACGGGCCGGACCTGAGCCAGGAACTGGCACAGCGGGTAGGCCGTTCGGACCTTTAGTCAGTGAGTCGAATCGGGTCGCCGGTCAGCACCGCCGACCAGGTCGTCGTGTCGCTCGGGTTTCCGTAGAACACCATCTGGGCGGTGACCCAGCAGCCGAACGGGTTGGCCTCGTCGCACGTGTAGCCGACCGGAATGTCGATGATGGCGGCGATGGAGTCGCCGTTGCTGCCGCCGTTTCGCAATTGGCTGTTGTTGGATTGGAGCGCGGTGCACCCGGTCTCGTTGAGATCGGCGGTCGAGCCGTTCTCGTTGAAGAAGACGAAGTCACAGCTGGTGAACGACCCCAGCCCGGAATCGGCTGGCGGTACGAAGGTGACGTCGATCGCCGACCCGTCAGTGAGATCGAACACGTCGAGCTGGAGCTGCTGCCCGGCGTAGGCCGGGGTCACCCGGGCGATGTAGAAGCACGTCGGGCTCCCCGCACAGGTTGATGCTGCGCCAGGCGGCACATTCACGAACATCGGAAGCCGGCCCTCGGCCGAGATCGACACGCCCGTACCGAAGCTGGCGTTGGTCGCCGATCCAAAGCCGGTCCGGATCGAATACCGATTTCGTCCGCCCGTCGACGCCGCCGGGTCGGTGATCGTCGGGTTGCTGGTCTGCCCGTTGGTCCGGACCTGCACGATGTACTCACCGACCTGCGGGGTGGTGATGCTGCAGACGTTGACCCACTCCCGGAAGAACTCTCGGAACTTGTACACGGTCGGCGCGGGAGCGATACCCGTGCCCGAGAACGAGCCGAGCGGCTGCCGGCCGCTCTCGTCGGTGAGGTCGAAGGCGAAGTCGGCCTGATTGGCCGGCACGTCGGAGCCCCATCGGGTCCAGCATGCGACCGGATTGTCGTCGAGGTCGAACGGTGTGTCGTCGGGGCTTCGAACGATGACCTGCATCTCGTAGGCACCGCTGAGACCGTTGTCGCCGGGGCACCACGCGGCGCCCCCCGGGTTGCCCGATCCGCCGCGCTCGTAGCGTTCTTCGGGATAGTTCGCCAAGCCGTCTTCGTTGGTCGCGTACCAGGACTGGGAGGCGACGTCGCCGTCGGGGAACAGATAGCGATGGTTGCCGTCGCATCGGTCCTGGTACTGGTGGTGCACGGCGTCGAAGACTTCGACGTTGAGCGGCGCAGCCTGCACCGCACTGACGTCGATCGTGAAGAAGTACCCCTCGGGGGCGTACTCGTCGTTGGTGTTGCCCGTGCAGAAGATGGCGCCCCCACAGACGGTCGTGTGGTACCGGTCGCCAGATCGTTTCGAGGTGTTGGGTCCAAAGGTCGCCAACCAGAGGTTGGGAGCTTCGCCTTGGACCGGGTCATTGCCGAGGAAGTTCTCGGGACTGCCCATGGGCACGGCCCGCACATACTCCGCGGTCGAGGAACGCCCCACCTCGACGGCGTCGAGGAACACGCCGGAGAAGTACAGGTCCACTTCGGTGTCGATGATCTCCACCTCGATCTGCTGGGTGCCGGCGTCGGTGACTCGGACTTCGATGCCGTCGACTCCATGGGTGTAGCCGTTTCGACTCGCCGCGACCCGTGCGGTTGCTTCCGCGCGAGCAAAGTCCGGCTGCCACACAACGCCAGCGAGGGCAGCGGCGTCGGCGGCCCGCTGGATCGAGGACGCCTGGGCGTACCATCCGCCCACGTCCACCGCGAACCCGGCGAAGCCCATGAGCGGGATCATCAAGAGTGCGGTCATGATCACCGCGTAGCCGCGGTCGCCAACTCGAGCGCGGCGAGAACGCTGGTCCGGGTGTCGTGTCATGGCCCTCATCCCCGTGGCTCCACGTTCATGACCGTGGCGTCATCGATTTCCACACCATCGCCCGGCATCATCCCGGTGAAGTAGTCGCGTTGAACACTCACCCACACACCAACCTGCGACAGACCGGTGCCCTGGCTCGAACTTCGGTGGAGATCGGGGCAGAAGTGCACGGTCCATCCCCCGGCGCACGTCGTCGAGTCAGGAAAGTGCGATGGACACGCAGTCGAACAGTCGAGCGTTCGTACCGTGACGAGATCGGCGGCGCTGTAGTGGTTGCACCAACCAACGGAGTCACGGGGGTCGCCGTCGAGGTCGAAGCAGGAGCTGTGGGGTTGTCCGTCGGCAGCCGAGGCGTCGTAGATCAAGACGCCCTGAATGGTGAGCCCCCCGGACGACTCGAGTGCCGCGTCCAGCGAGAGCAGGGCCTCGTAGTCAGCGAGGTGTGACTCGCCGAGATTCGATGCGACGCGAGCTGATGCTCGGGTGGCACTCGACACGGTGAGGCTGTCCCGCCACATCATCCCGAACTCGACGATCCCGACGGCGATCAAGATCAATAGGGGCGCGACGATCGCCATCTCGACGAGCGCGACGCCTCGTTCGTTGCGGTTGCCGCCGCTGGGTTGAGACCGCAATCGCCTCATGTTGTGTTCTCCTGCGGCTCGACCTTCAAGATGATCTGGTCGGTGAAGACGATCTGGTCGCCGAAGAGGCCGGTGATGTAGTCGTGGGTGATCTGGATGTGGATGCCGACGAAGTCCAGCCCGCTCCCGGCGGTGACATTGCGGCCCGTCGGGCACCAGAAGCGGTCGAGGGAGTTGTACGGATCGCCGTTGCTGACGAGCTGGCATCCGAACTCCTCGGCGGGGATGTCGAACGCGGCCGTGGTGTAGACGTTGCAGAGACCGGTGACGCCACTGCCGCTCGTGCACCCCGACGGCACATCGTCGTGGGGTCCGGTCGCTCGCCAAATGACGATCCGGTCGATCGAACCATCGGGCAGGGCAGCCGATGCTGACGCCACCGCCTCGAGCATGCGATGGTCGGCATCGCCGGAGTCGGCACCGATGCTGGCCTCGCGTGCGCCATCTCGGACCGTGTGTGCGATCGTCAAGTAGTTCCGAAACGCGAAGCCAAACTCGAAGATCGCGAAGATCAACAGCAAGAGGACAGGCGTGATGATGGCGCTCTCGACCATGGTCGCGCCTCGCTCCTTCGTGTCTCGCCGCCGGTCCACCAGCTCTGCCTCCGAGAGTCTCACTAGGTCTTTCGGCACCCTTTGGAGTGACGTTGAGCGATTCCTGACCACGGTCGACCGCGGTCACACCGGTGAGCGACAGCGGCCCGTACCATTCGGTCGATGCGTGTCGAACGAGACTTGACCGAACGAGAGGTCGAATGGGGCTCCACGATGCGGGGCCATGCGCTCGATGGCATTGAGCAAGCCCATCGAGACAGCCATGCGCGCGTTGCGCCTGGCCCTTCTCTGGGGCGAGAGGCGCGTGAAGCGGCGGAGGCGGCGACGCTGCGCGATGGCGCGACGCTGTCGCGAGGGGCGGGCAACCGTTCGGTCGAGGAAGCCCCGGATGCGACCCGCACCTGTTTCGAGCGTGACCGCGACCGCATCTTGCATGCTGCGTCGTTTCGGCGCCTTGCGGGCAAGACCCAGGTCTTCGTTTTTCCCGACGACCATCAGCGCACCCGGTTGACCCATGCGCTCGAGGTTGCCCAAGTCGCCCGTTCGATCGCCTGGGCCCTCGGGCTCAATGTGCCGCTGACCGAGGCGATCGCAATCGGGCACGACTGCGGCCACGGTCCTGGCGGCCATGCGAGCGAAGACGCCTTGGATCCGTATGTCGAGGGTGGGTTCAACCATGCGGTGTGGGGCGCCGATGTGACGCTGCGGCCGCTGAATCTCTGTCTCGAGACGCTCGACGGCATCCGGAATCACTCGTGGTCACGTCCCGCGCCGCAGACGCCGGAGGGAGAGGTCGTCAGCTGGGCGGATCGCATCGCCTATGTGTGCCATGACTTCGAGGATGCGGTCACCGCTGGTGTGGTCCGAGCCGAGGAGTTGCCGGAGGAGGTGCGCGGGTTTTGTGGGACGAGCCGCCGCACCCAGTTGGCTGGCTTCATCGGGGCTGTGATCGACGCGACGGAACGGTCGGGCAGCGTTGGCATGACGGCTCAGGGCGCGTCTGCGCTGGCGGCGTTCCGGTCGTTCAACTACGAGAACATCTATCTCCGGCCGGCATCTCGTGATCAGGCTGATCGGGTGATCGGGGTGTTGCAGGCGCTCGTCGAGCATTTGTCGGCGAACCCGGATCGCCTTCCGTCGCGTCTGGTGCGAGACGACAGCGAGGCCGGGTTGCGTCATGCGGCGGTGGAGTGGGTGGCGGGGATGACGGATCGTTATGCGATCAATGCGGCGCAGGAGTGGCTCGGTTTCCGCCCCGAAGCCCTCCCCCGGGGCATCGACGCGCCGGGCTAGGCGCGCCGGAGACACAGACGCGCCGGGCGGAAAACGGCGAAGACCTCCGCGGGTGCGGAGGTCTTCGGTCAGCGTTGTGGTTGCTGGTGCGTCAGTTGGGCAGCACGTCGACGAGTTTGCGGCCCTTGCGGGAACCGAATTTCACGACGCCGTCAGCCTTGGCGAAGAGTGTGTCGTCGCCGCCGATCCCGACGTTCTCACCGGGGTGGAACTTGGTGCCGCGTTGACGCACGATGATCGCGCCGGCGCTCACCTGGGTGCCGTCGTAGACCTTGACGCCGAGGCGCTGGGCGTTTGAGTCACGCCCGTTCTTGGTGGAGCCGCCACCCTTTGTCTTCGACATGAGAAATCAGCCCTTCGTGATGCCGGTGATTTCGATGGTGCTCAACGCTGCTCGATGGCCCCAACGCTTCCGGTTGTTCGACTTGTTCTTGTAAACGAACCCGTTGATCTTCGGGCCCTTGGCGTCGTCGACGATGCGGGCCGTGACGGACGCGCCGGACAGCTGGTCCGGGGTCGCGAGCACGGTGTCGCCGTCGACGACCAGCACGGCGGGAAGGGTCAACTCGGCGCCGGGCTCGCCGGCACGGTCGACCTCGAGGGTCTGGCCCTCCTCCACGCGGTACTGCTTACCGCCGGTCTTGACTACTGCGTACATAGGGGTTCCAGGTTATCGGGTGGGGTCTGGGTTTCAGCGTGAACTCAGTCGAGAATGCCGTCGAGCATGATGAAGCCGTTGCCCTCGCATTTCGGGCAGTGGCAGGTCACCGATTCGAGGAGCCCTTCGCCGATGCGTTTGCGGGTCATCTCGACGAGACCGAGCTCGGAGATGTCGAACACTTGGGTGCGGGTCTTGTCTCGGGCGAGTGCCTGCCGGAACGTCTTGATCACGTCGTCGCGGTTCTTGGCGATCTCCATGTCGACGAAGTCGATCACGATGATGCCGCCGATGTCGCGCAACCGGAGCTGGTTGGCGACTTCTTCGGCCGCTTCGAGGTTGTTGCGGTAGACGGTCTCTTCGAGCGAGGACTTGCCGACGTTTTTGCCGGTGTTGACATCGATCACGGTGAGCGCCTCGGTGCCTTCGATGATGAGTGAGCCGCCACCCGGCAGCCACACCTTGCGATCGAGTGCCTTGCGGAGCTGCTCGTCGATGTGTTGACGCTCGAACAGCGGCAGCCCTTCGGCTTCCTCGTCGTAGTACTCGATGCGGTCCGCGAGGGCGGGGGTGATTGCTTGGACGTAGCCCTTGATCTCGTCGTAGAGCTCCTTGTCGTCGATGATCACGCCGCGGAAGTCTTTGGTGAACTCCTCACGGATGATACGAACGGCGGCCTCGGGCTCTCGGTACAGCAGCGCAGGGGCCTTGGTCGAGTTCGAGAGCTTCTCGATCTCGTCCCACTGGGCGAGGAGGCGCGCCACGTCGGCTTTGATCTCCTCGGCAGTCACGTTCTCCGCGGCGGTACGAACGATGACGCCGTGCTGCTTCGGTTTGGCCTTGTCGAGGATGTTTCGCAGCCGCTTGCGTTCGCCGTCGGGCAACCGCTTGGAGATGCCGTAGGTCGACGAGTTGGGGACGAGCACGACGAACCGGCCCGGGAGCGAGACTTCCTGCGTCAGCCGGGCACCCTTGTGTGCGATCGGGTTCTTGGTGACTTGGCACAGGATCGACTGTCGTGCCTTGAGCACGTCCTCGATTCGGGGCTGCTGCTTGTTCTTCTTGCCCCCACCGTTGTCGAGGTCGTCGGCGTCGTGTTGTACGTCGCCGGCGTAGAGCACGGCATTCTTGGGCGTGGCGATGTCGACGAACGCCGCCTCCATGCCCGGAAGGACGTTCTGGACCTTCCCTCGGTAGATGTTGCCGTGGATCTGGCTGATGTCGTCAGCGGGCCGGGAGACCTGATGCTCGACGAGCTTGCGGCCTTCGAGCGTCGCGATCTGGGTTGCGTTCGGGCCGACATGCACACACATCAGGTACCGGCCGACGGCCTTGCCCTTGCGGGTGCGGCCTCGGCGGCGCTTCAGCTGCTTTTCGTCGAGTTCGACGGCCTCGCCGGAGGTGATTGCCTCGACGGGGGTCGGGCGGCCGCCCTGTTTCTGGCCACCCTGCTTTTGGCCACCCTGTTTCTGGCCACCCTGTTTTTGGCCACCCTGTCGTTGCTGGTTGCCGTTTTGGTTCTGGCCGTTTTGGTTCTGGCCGCCGCCTTGGCCGCCGCGACCTCGGCCTCGACCACCGCGGCGACGGCGCCGCTTCTTGGGCTGGCCGTCGCCTCCTTGACCGCCACCGTTGTCGCTGCCTTGACTTGCGTTGGTTGGAGCCGGCCGGGAGTCGCCGATCTTCGGTGCGGGTCGACTGTCGCCGATCTTCGGTCTGGTGGTGTCAGCGGCAGGGCTGGCGCCCTGGTTTGCTTCGCCGCCCCGGGGGCGCGGTTGTTCGTTTTGGGCCTGTTCGTCGGCCATAGAGGTCGTCTTTCGTCTTGAACGCAGCGGCGCGGGTCATGACACCCGCACCGGTGCGGACGCGGCCGCGTCGACACTCATCGGGTCGTTGCGCTGGCCGTCGTCGGTGGTAATCCATTGGTGAAATCGCAGGACTCGGTGCTTCTGAGACCGGACCCCCACCGAAAGGGGTTGGGATCCATCGTCGGCCAGAAGCCGCTCATCAGTGTCCATCGGCGGTTCGCTGCGCAAGCTGAGTGCCGCGATGCGAAGGTCATCCGAGTGGCCGGCGATCGTCTGGCTACGCTTCGCAGCCTTCTGAGCACTGGCCGTGACTTCGTGCCGTGCGGGCAGCGTCCGGCGTCGAGCAACGCACAGATCTGTGGACAACGTCCCACTCGGCATGGGGTCAGGCTACCGGCGCGCCGGCCCCCTCGGGTGAATCCACACCGGTCACTCCCGTACGTAGGCGTACCGGCGGCGATGAACGCCGAGCACGAGTCCGATCGCGATCATCGACGTCAACATCGACGAACCGCCATAGGAGACAAGCGGCATGGGGATGCCGGTGACCGGCATCATGCCCATGGTCATACCTGCGGATTGGAAGACCTGGAAGACGAACATCGCCATGACACCGATGGCGAGCAGGCGGTCGAACTCGTCGGTGGCACGGACCGCCACTCGCCAGATTCGCAAGACGACGAGGGCAAACAGGCCAAGCAGAATCGCCGCCCCGCGAAATCCCAGCTCCTCCCCCGCAACCGAGAAGATGAAGTCGGTCTGCTGCTCGGGAACCAGGTTGGAGCTCGTCTGTGTGCCTTCGAACAGACCGGTGCCGAAGAGCCCGCCGTTTCCGATCGCGATCTGGGACTGCTCCGCGTTGTACGCCACCCGAATGGCGTCGGGCCCAAGCTGCGACACCGCCTCTTCATCCAGCACGAACACGGTGAGTCGGTTCTTTTGGTAATCCTCGAGGACGTCGGACGTGAAGATCATCGTGATCGCCGTGATGGCCGCAAGAACGAGCAACACGATGAGCCGCATCGAGATGTTGCTGGTCATGATCATCACCGCAGTGATCACGATGTACACGAGCACCGTCCCGAGGTCGGGCTGGAGCAAGATCAGCCCGATCGGGAATCCGGCAAGCGCCAAGCCGACCATCATGCGTTGAAAGCCAACCGATCCACTCGAGAACACGGTGGCGAGGGTGATGATCAAGACGAGCTTGCCCGGTTCGGACGGCTGGAAGGTGAAGCCACCGAACCGGAACCACGCTTGCGCCCCATTGATGTTGGCACCGAAGAGCAAAATGCCGAACAACAGACCGATGAACCCGATGTAGCCGACGCTGACGAGGCTGCGGAGCCGATCGATGTTGACCACTGCGGCGACGGCAGCCATCGCAGCGCCGGCGATTGCGAAGAAGGTCTGTCGCTCGAGGAACGAGGTGTCCGCCGGGAACTCGATGGTGCCCGGACCCCGGGTGGCTGAGTACACGAGGAGCGTGCCCATCGCGGTGATCGCTGCGACCGCAAGAATCAGGATCGGGTCGACGACGAACCACCAGGGGTCGCGGTCGTCGTCGCTCCCGCGGAAGCGGCCCGGTTCGAACTCGAACGTCATCCGCCGGCCTCGTCGTCGAGATCGACGGCCCGGGCACTCTCATTGAGCGACAGCACGCGAGGCACCGTGCCGTTCGCCCACCTCTCGAAGATCTCGGCCACAACGGGGGCGGCGGCCGACGAGCCGAACCCCGACTCCTCCAGAATCGCCGCCACCGCGAGATCCGGCTCGGTGCCGCCCGAAATCAGCGATCCTTCCCGGTACACCGGACCATAGGCCGCGAACAACGAGGTGTCGGCCTTGTCATCGACCTCCGCGGTGCCGGTTTTTCCGGCGACGGGCCAATCTCGAACGCTGAAGTCGACGGCGTCGAACACTCGGGTCGCCGTGCCGCCTTGGCTACTCGTGACACCGAGCAGGCCCGCCTCGATCGGGGCGTGGAACTCCGGGGAGATCTCCAGATCGCGCAAGACGCGGGGCCCAAATTCGCGCACCAGCGAACCATCCGGCTCGGTGATGCGGGTCGCCACGTTCGGTTGGTGAAGGGTGCCGCCATTTCCGAACGTCGCGTAGGTGTTGGCCAGCTGCAATGGCGTCACGAGCAGTTCGCCCTGCCCGATCGACAAGATGATCGTCGCCCCGGCGAACCATCCGCCGCTGTCGACGGCAAAGACACCAGCGTCGAACTGCCGGTCGTAGTAGGCCCGGTCGGGGACGGCGCCCGAGCGTTCGTAGGGAAGCTGGATGCCAGAGTCGACGCCGAGCCCGAAGTTCCGAGCCCACTTCTGTATGCCCTCATCGAGGCGAAGTCCGTTCTCGTCCTCTCCCTCCCGGGGCCAGAACCCCTCGCCGCCGATCTCGTAGTAGTACGTATCGCTCGAGACGGTGAGCGATCGTGCGAGGTCGACCCACTGGCCCGGGCCGCTGTAGGGGCTGGTGAAGAGACATGTCGACGACTCGTTCACACAGTTCGAATACGTGTAGTCACCTCGATCCAGGTACAGCTCGCTCGTCGAGCGAAGTGCGTTTTCGTCGTCGCCGATGACACCTTCCTTCAGCGCAGCCAGCGCGGTGACGAGCTTGAAGGTCGAGCCGGGTGCGTACGTCCCCTGGATGGCTCGGTTGAGAATCGGTGAGAAGTTCTCCTCGGAGATCAGCTCGTTGAACTGGGTCCTGGAGATCCCGTTGACGAAGTCGGCGGGCTCATAGGTCGGAAACGATGCCATCGCCATGAGGTCGCCGTTGCGAGGGTCGATGGCGACCACGCTGCCGGCGGATGCAACGATCGGTGGTTCGTCAGGTCGAGGGTTGGTGAGCCCGTTGATCCGGGTCCGGTCGAGCCCGGCACGCAGCTCTTGTTCGGCGAGCGCTTGCAGGTCCAGATCGATCGTAAGCCATATGTCGTTGCCGGGGATCGGCTTCTGTTCGAGGTTGATGATCTCGTCGACGACCCGGCCGCTCGCGTCGACTTCGAGCCATCGACTGCCCGGTGTCCCCCGCAGTTCGTCTTCGAAGATCAACTCGATGCCAGTCTTTCCGACTTCGTCGTTGAGCTGATACGTCTTGGGCCGCTCCCCTGGCTCACCCGCAAGCGGGATGTCGCGCCCCTCCCACAGCCGATCGAGCTCTGCGTTGCGGAATTCCCACTCGCTTCGGGTGATCGGTCCGACGTACCCGAGCAGGTGGGCGGCGACACTGCCGTACGGATAACTCCGTACGGTGCGCTCGACGACATCGACGCCGGGGAAGAGATCAGGACGCTCGGCCAGGAACACGAACAGCTCCGGATTGACGTCGACCGCCACCGGGATCCGCTCGAACGGACCGTAGGAACGATCGTTGAACTGACGATCGATGTCGTCGACCTTGGTCAACCGACCCGACCGACTGACCGCAACCGCAAGGCGCAGGAAGAGATCGTCTCGCGTCGCCGGATCGAGATCCTCGATGATGCCTCGATCGATGGTGACGACCTCGACCACTTCGTTGTCGACGATCACTCGCCCGTTGCGGTCGAGGATGCGACCGCGCGGGGCCTCTTCGAAGACCTGCTCCAACACATTGGTCTGGGCTCGGCGCTCGAATTCTTCTTGCTGAGATTCGAGCCCCTGGAGGTACCACAGCCGAGCGACGAGTCCGCCGAACAGCACGATCGCCACGAAGGCAAAAACCCGCATCCGCAGCGCGGCGTCGGTCATCGCGCATCCTCAGCCGCAAGAGCCCACGCCATCACCGGCGCGGCGAGGGGGGCCAGCACGGCGTTGATCGCACCCACGATCAACGCCACGACGAGCATCTCGACGTCGAGCAGCCCACCTTCACCCACGATCGACCCGAGCAGGGCGTAGCCAACAACGCATGCAGCGCTGGCCACCCCAGCGACGGTGATCAGCTGACTGCGGGTGTCGTGAAAGAGCCCCTCGTTGAGTGACCCGACCGCAAACGCAACGACCGCGAACGTGATTGCGGAAACGCCGAGCGGTGTCGGCAGGTAGAGGTCCCACAGCAGGCCAGCAGCGAACGCGATGAGTGGACCGCGATCCGGCCCGACGAAGAAGCCGGCGATCACCGCGACCAGGGCCAACAACTCCGGGGCGACGCCGGCGATCCGAACATCGACGAAGACCGTCAGCTGGATGACCAATGCCAGCACGAACACCGCACCGAGGCGGATCCACGAACTCACGGGCCGTCCTCGGCCGCATCATCGGCGGTGGTTTCGTCGGCCGGGTCAGTGGTTTGCTCGGCATCAGCCCGCTGCGGGACCGTCGTGCTCGGGGTGGGGTCAAGCGGAATCTCGTCGATCCCTCGAGTCAACAAGACCGAGACGAAACCAAGGTCGCTCACGTCATTGGCCAAACGGACGTCGACCCACATCGTCAACGCATCGTTCGGATCGGGGTACACCGCCTCGATTCGCCCGAGCGGGATCTCCGCGGGATAGCGACTGGTCGCGGCCGTCACCACCACACTGCCGATCGTCGGCAGCGGCCGGGCATCATCCTCGTCAGGCCAGTCGAGCCCCTGCGCAATGCGGAACAGGGTCGACTCTTCATCGGTCGTCGAACCGATCCCGACTTCATCGGTCGACGTCAGGCGGACCCCAACAGCAAGGTCGCCGTCGCTCAACAGCTGCACGGTGGCCGTTGCGCCATCGACCGCGGCGATCCGACCGACGAGACCGGCTCGGGTCACCACGGCCATGCCGGGCTCGATACCCGCATTTGCGCCTTTGTCGATCGTGATCACGTCGGCGTCGAAATTACCCACCGCGCCGCGGATGACGGTCGCGGCCTCCCGAGGCACGTCCTCGATGTAGTCGATGTCGGTCGCTTCAAGGAGTCGACGGAACGCCTCCCGCTCGGCTTCGGCGGCGAGTGCCGCGCCCTCGGCCTCTTCGAAGCGCGCCTTCCACGCATCACGGTCCGCTTCGAGATCGTCGTAATCGAAGATGGCGTTCCACGCGTTGGAGAACGGAGAGACGATCGCGCCAGCGACGTCGGCCACCGGGGCGAGAACATCGCGGACGAGCCGCTGCGCCGTGCCCACCGGCCCGAAGCTGCTCAGGTCGAGTGACACGAACGTGATCGCGGTCAACGCCAGCAGCACCATGCGGTGCCGAGACTTGCCGATCGAGCGCTGCGTCAGCGCCATGGGAGGCCGACTAGAGCTCGCCCGAGCTCAGGACCACGCCGCGCAGTGCTTCGAATTCTTCCAGGACCTGGCCCGACCCGGTCGCCACCGCAAACAGCGGATCGGCAGCAACCTTGATGGGCATGCCGGTCTCTTCGTTGAGGCGTTGGTCGATGCCCTTCAGGAGCGCACCGCCGCCAGCCAGGGTGATGCCGCTGTCCATGATGTCGGCCGCCAGCTCCGGTGGGGTCTTGTCGAGGGTGGACTTCACGGCGTCGCAGATCGCCGCTACCGGTTCTTCCAACGCCTCTCGGATGTCGCCGGTCGAGACCACGATCGTGCGCGGCAGCCCACTCACGAGGTCGCGGCCCCGGATCTCGGCGTGCAGCTCTTGGGCCATCGGCCACGCCGAACCGAGTTGCATCTTGATCTCCTCAGCGGTGCGTTCGCCGAGCGCCAAGCTGTACTCCTTCTTCACGTACTGGATGATGGAGTCGTCGAGTTCGTCGCCGCCGACCCGAGCTGACTGGCTGGCCACGACACCGCCGAGTGAGATGACCGCGACCTCGGTCGTGCCGCCACCGATGTCGACGATCATGTTGCCCGTCGGGTGCTGGACCGGCAGCCCGGCCCCAATCGCCGCCGCCATCGGCTCTTCGATGATGTAGGCCGGCTTGCGAGCGCCAGCGAACTCGGCCGCTTCTTGCACCGCTCGCTGCTCAACGCCCGTGATGCCCGAGGGCACGGCGATGACCATGCGGGGCTTGGCCCACTTGCGCTGATGCACCTTTTGGATGAAGTAGCGCAACATCTTTTCGCAGATTTCGAAGTCGGCGATGACGCCGTCCTTCAGCGGGCGGATGGCCTGAATGTTGGCTGGGGTGCGGCCGATCATGCGCTTGGCTTCGAGGCCGACCGCCAGCGGCTTGCCGTCGTGGGTGTTGATCGCCACAACGGACGGCTCGTCGAGCACAATGCCTTCGCCGCGCACATAGACGAGGGTGTTGGCGGTGCCAAGGTCGACGGCCATGTCGCGGCCAACGACCGCACCGAAGCTCGTGAGCAAAGAGTCAGCCACCATGGGAATGCCTCGGTTCGTCGGGTACGCAGCAGCGAAGACCCGTCGGCCTCCACCTCGTGGCAACGGAGTCTAGGCGCAAAAGGTCACGGAATTGCAACACTCATACCGCCCGTACGCATCCGACCACGCTTGGTGAATCCGATCGCGCAGCGGGCGAGGCGCACGTCAGCCCGCGAGGGCGGGGAAGAAGATGCCGATCTCACGGGCAGCGGACTCCGCGGAGTCCGAACCGTGGATCAAGTTCTCGGTGAAGAGCGTGCCGAAATCGCCGCGGATCGTGCCCGGAGCGCTCTTCATCGGGTTGGTTGCGCCCATCATTTCGCGAACGGTCTCCCACGTCCCCTCTGGGCCCTCGAGCACCGCAACCAGCGCGGGGCCGCGACTCATGAATTCGACGAGGCCGTCATAGAACGGCTTACCGACGTGCTCTTCATAGTGTCGAGCAAGGGTGTCGGCGTCGAGCGTGCGCAACTCAGCGGCGACGAGCGAGAAGCCCTTCGTCTCGAACCGGGCGAGAATCTGGCCAACCAGACCTCGTTCGACGGCGTCAGGCTTGCAGATGATGAACGTGCGATCCATGGCCGGGAGGCTATCGGCGTCGTTTCACCGCTAGGGCACGATCCCGATGACTTCGACCTCAGCCAGCTGGAGCAGCTGCGAGCCGGGGTGACCGTTGACGATGCGGATCACCGAGCCGGTGATCCCGCCCAGATCTACCGTCGACGGGTAGCCGAGAATGCCAGGGGCCGTGCCGATGTAGACGCCGTCGACCCAGACTTCGACGTCCTGCGAACGGTCGACGCAGCAGAACTGACGATTCCAGAGCCGAACCTCGTCGAGTGTGCCGATCTGTTGGAGATCGACTTCAACCCAGCCCGCCGGTTCGCTGGCGGTGGCGTAGGTCGACTGATCGTTCCAGTCACCGCTGGTGTTGCCGTCGGTGACGACCGCTGGCGTCGTACTTGCCGCGTTCCACGTCGACGACGCGATCGCCGGGCGTCCGAGCGCAAGGTTGGTCGGAGGCACGGGCGGGGGCGGCGCCAGCGACGACTCGGGCGGTTGCGGGGTCGAACCACCGAAGTCGGCCAGATCTGGATTGCCGATGTCGTCGGCCGTCGACTGGTAGTTGTCTTCCATCCGTTCGTCGATCGACTCGAGACTCGCCATGCTGCCAACGACAAGCACGGCTACGACCAGGGCGTACTCGATGCCGGACGCGCCGCGGTCATGACGAGCACGATCGAAGAGACGGCGTAGCACTCCCACCAGGTTCTCATCGGCCCACTCGGGCTCGATCTGGATGGGCCGAACGACCCGTCGGGGCTACAGATCGTCGGCGATCGCCCGCACCCGACCCACGACCGGGTTCGACCCGGCCACGACGATGAGGTCATCGTCGCCGGCCTGGTTGAAGACATGGTCGAACGCGGCCTCGACATCGGCGACCGCATCGGCTGACCCGCCCGCCGTGCGGACGGCGTCGGCAAGGATCTCGGCGTCGACCCCTCGCGCGGTCGGTGCCGTACACGTCGCCACCAGCTGATAGTCCGCAACCCGCAACGCTCGGGCCATCGCCACCGGGTCACGCCCGTCCTGCATCCCAACGACGAGGAACCGACGACCGCCCTGGTGAAAGTCATGGGCGACTGCGTCGGCCAGCACCTCAGCACCAGGTGGGTTGTGGGCGGTATCGACAACGACCATCGGATGGTGGGCAACCACCTCGAGCCGCCCCGGGTTCACAACGGTGCCGAAGGCTTCTTCGACCACATCATCGGGGAGTGGCGCATCGAAGAACTCTTCGGCAGCGACCAGGGCAAGTGCGGCGTTGTCGGCTTGGTGCGAACCGTGCAACGCAACGAAGACCTCATCGTAGAGACCCCGTGGCGTGCGGACGCCGACCAGTCGGCCCCCGACTGCCAACCGGTCGTCGGTGAGTTCGAAGTCGGTTTCTCGAAGCACCGTCCGAGCTGCGCCCTCAGCCTGAAAGATGGGCAGCAGCGCCGCGTCTGTCTCGCCGAGCACGAGCGTGGACGTCGTCTCGATGATGCCGGCCTTCTCGGACGCGATCGCTTCCCGCCAGTCGCCCTCGCCTGAGGTGTGGTCGCGGTCGACATTGGTGACCACCGCAATCTGGGCTCGAACGACGTTGGTCGAGTCGAAGCGCCCCAGCATGCCGACCTCGACGACTGCCACGTCGACGGCCTCGTTGGCGAAGAGCAACAGCGCGGCAGCGGTGACCGTGTCGAACCAGGTCGATGGGCCGAGTTCGCTGGCATCGATCGTGCGGAGGACATCGCCGACTGCTTCACCGAACAGTTCGTCGCTGATCTCCTCGCCGCCGAGGCGGATCCGTTCGGTGACCGATTCGAGGTGGGGGCTCGTGTAGGTGCCGACCCGGAGACCCATGGTCTGCAGGAGCGACTCGACCATCCGAACCGTCGATCCCTTCCCGTTGGTGCCGGTGACGTGAATGACCGGGTAGGCGTCTTGAGGGTCGCCCAGCACCGCCATCAACCGTTGCATCGGCTCCAGCGACAGGCCGTCGATCGCTCCGGCCCGAGGCGTCGTCTCGTAGTTGGTGAGCGCGCTGAGGCGGTCGAGCGCGTCGTGAAATTCCACGACGGCTGTGATCAGCTGGCGCGGCGGTCGGCGCCGACCGACACGATCTCGGGAGCGGCGCCGTCGACGACTGCTTCGCGAGTCACCACGACCTTGGCGACATCGTCGCGACCGGGGATTTCGTACATCGTCCCGAGCAGCGTCTCTTCGAGAATCGCTCGTAGGCCACGGGCGCCGGTGTTGCGTTTGATTGCTTCGTCGGCGATGGCATCGAGCGCGTCCGGGGTGAAGTCGAGTTCGACGTTTTCGAACTCGAAGATCTTGCGGTACTGCTTCACCAGCGCATTGCGGGGCTCGGTGAGGATCTCGACGAGCGCCTCCCGCTCGAGGTGATTGACGGCGCCAACGACCGGCATCCGGCCGATGAACTCTGGGATCAACCCGAACTTGGTGAGATCTTCGGGGAGCACGTCGTTGAAGATCGCACCCAGATCCTTGTCCTCGGGGCGACGGATGTCGGCCCCGAAGCCAACACCTTTGGCGCCGACCCGGTTCTCCACGATCTTCTCGATCCCAGCGAAGGCCCCACCGCAGATGAACAACACGTTGGTGGTGTCGATCTGCAAGAACTCCTGATGGGGATGCTTGCGACCGCCCTGGGGCGGTACGGCGGCGGTCGTGCCTTCCAAGATCTTCAGCAGCGCCTGCTGAACCCCTTCACCGGACACGTCGCGGGTGATCGAGGGGTTCTCGCTCTTGCGGGCGACCTTGTCGATCTCGTCGATGTAGATAATGCCGGTCTCGGCCTTCTTGACGTCGTAGTCGGCCGCCTGGATCAGCTTGAGCAGGATGTTCTCGACGTCTTCGCCGACATAGCCGGCCTCGGTCAGCGCAGTGGCGTCGGCGATGGCAAACGGCACGTTCAGCATGCGAGCAAGCGTCTGGGCCATCAGCGTCTTGCCACAGCCAGTCGGGCCGATGAGCAAGATGTTGGACTTGGAGAGCTCGACTTCACCGTCGAGGCTGTTGCCGAGTTCGACTCGCTTGTAGTGGTTGTACACCGCGACCGACAAGATCCGCTTGGCTTGTTCTTGCCCGACGATGTAGTCGTTCAGGAACGAATAGATCTCCCGAGGCGAAGGGAGCTCGCCCATCGACATGCCATCGGGCGTCTCCGCGAGTTCTTCTTCAATGATCTCGTTGCAGAGATCGATGCACTCGTCGCAGATGTAGACGCCGGGACCGGCGATCAACTTCTTCACCTGTTTCTGCGACTTCCCGCAGAACGAGCACTTCAGGAGTTCTCCACCCTCGCCGAACTTGGCCACGCAGTTGTCCCCTGACGCTTAGCTGATGGCCGTGATCGGCCCGGAGTTGTCCACCACATTACGCGTTTCGATGACTTCGTCGATGATGCCATAGGTCTTTGCTTCTGCGGCAGTCATCACAAAGTCGCGATCGGTGTCCTTGGAGATCTTCTCCACGGACTGCCCGGTGTGGTGGGCAAGCACCTCTTCGAGGCTGCTCTTCATCCGCTGGATCTCCTTCGCGATCAGCTCGATGTCGCTCGCCTGCCCCTGGGCACCGGCATAGGGCTGGTGGATCAGGATGCGGGCGTGGGGAAGGGCGAGGCGCTTGCCGGGCGAGCCCGCCGCCAGCAACACGGCCGCGGCGGAGGCGGCCTGCCCGAAACAGATCGTGGTGATGTCGGGCTTGATGTAGGACATCGTGTCGTAGATGGCGAACAGCGCGTTGATGTCGCCACCGGGACTGTTGATGTAGAGATTGATGTCTTTGTCGGGGTTCTCCGACTCGAGATGCAACAGCTGGGCGCAGATCAGGTTGGCGATCGTGTCATCGATCGGCGTGCCCACGAAGATGATGTTCTCCTTGAGCAGCTTGGAGTACAGGTCATAGGCACGCTCACCGCGGTTCGTCTGCTCGACGACGCTGGGGACCATGTAGTTGCGGGGGTTGATGTCAAAGTTGCTCATGGTGTTGCTCACTCTTCCTCGGGGGAACCCTCGTTGCTGACATCTTCGTCGATGTCGTCTTCATCGGCCTCGTCGGCCGGGAACTCCAGCGCGGATCGGTCGACCGGCTCACCGTCTTCGTCGACCAGCTCGACATTGTCGGTGAGCCATTCCATCGCCTTTTGCTTGCCGATGTCGGCCCGCAGCGACGACAGCTGGCCGACTTCGGCGAGCCGCGCTTTCAATTCGTCGGGATCTTGGCCGGCCGGGCCTGCCATCTCGGCGAGGTATTCGTCGAGCGCATCGTCGTCGGGCACCAATGCTTGAAGCTCGGCGACGGACCGAAGCGCCAGGTCGACCTTGACGGCCTGCTCTGCGGGCTCGCGGAACTCACCGGCGAGCGATTCGGGACTTTGCCCGACCGCTTCGAGATAGGCGCTGACGTCCATGCCCTGCTGCTGGAGCTGCTGCACCAGATCTTGCAGGCGAGCGTTGATCTCGTTTTCGATCATCGACTCAGGGACATCGTCGGTGATCAGGTCGGCAAGGGCCTCCGCCGTCTTTTGCTGCACGGCCATGTTGGCCTGTTGGATCCGCATCGACCCGAGCCGCTTGGCCATGTCGTCACGCAGATCGTCGACGGTTTCGAACTCGGAGTTGGCCTGCGCGAACTCGTCGTCGAGTTCGGGAAGCACGGCTTCCTTCACGTCCTTGACCGAGATCGAGAACTTCAGCGGCGCTTCCTCATCGGGGTCGGGGTGCTCGGCCTCAAACTCGACATCGTCGCCTGCGGAGGTACCACGGAGGTTCTCGTCGATCTCGGCGACCACCGCGCCCGAACCGACCTCATAGTCGTAGTCGGTCGTCGTCAGGCCGGGGACGGGCTCGTCTTCGTGGGTTGCTTCGATGTCGATCGTGACATGGTCGCCGTCGGCGGCCGCCCGCTCCACCGTTTCGAGTTCCGCGAAGTTCTTGCGGAGATTGTCGATCTGCTCGTCGATCTCGTCGTCGCTGGGGGTCGGATTGGGGATCTCGATCCGCAGGCCGTCGTAGCCGGCGGCGCTGACGCTGGGCCGGATCTCGACGACCGCTTCGAACTGGACCGGGCCGGCTTCTTGGCCGCCCGTGATCTCAATTTCGGGTGGGGCGACGACATCGACATCGTTGTCGATCACGGCCTGGGCGTAGTACTCAGGCATCTGCTCCCGCAGCGCTTCCTCGCGCCCGACGGCCGAACCGAACTGGGCCTCGAGCAGGCGACGAGGGGCCTTTCCCGGACGGAAGCCCGGCATGCGGACCTCCTTCGCGATGCGCTTGAACGCAGCGTCGACGGCGGTGTCGAATTCCGCCTCGTCGACCTCAACCGAAAGCTTCACCCGGTTGTCTTCGAGGGTCTCCACAGTGCTCTTCATCAGGAGGGCCATGTTACCGGCCCCGACTGACAGTCGGTGCCGCTACGCTGATGGCCACTGCGGGTGTAGTTCAACGGCTAGAACCTCAGCCTTCCAAGCTGATGATGCCAGTTCGATTCTGGTCACCCGCTCGCAGTCGAAGCCCCTGGAACCTCAACGGTTCCGGGGGCTTCGTCGTTTCGCGCTGAGCGTCGTGCGAAAGCAGCGTGCCCGCCACGTGCCCGCTGGAGGTCTGACTGGCTCGTCCCAGCCGGGGCGGTCCACCGCCAAGCAGCGAACAAGAAGTCCGGGTATCCCAGCGTCCTTGGCGCGCATCCACCAGCGCCATCTCGTGGACGCCAGTACGGTCGCGTCATGGGTTTCGTGGAACGCATAGCCGATCGGCTGCGCAGTCGTCGCTACGGGACCAAGCTCCACCACGGCAGCATCGGCGACACCGATTTCACGATGTGGACCGATGGTGAGGGCCTGTTCTGGGACGACGGCGGGGAATTGCCGTTCATGGACCTGGCAGCAGCGCGGCAAGTGTTCGCGCGTGCCTACGGTCTTGACGACCCCGAGTGGTCAGGCATCGAAGTGACCGACCCGCCGTCGATCTCGTGGTCACCGACTCTGCCAGGTGACTAGGTGCGGGGCGCAATGGCGGCGCCGTCCACCGTTCAACCCACGAGCCTTTCTCTCTGCGATTCTCGCGACACTTGGAGGCTGGGATGCGCTGTTGCCTGCACAGTCGACAGATCAAGCCGCAGAACGCGATCGAGCCTCAATATGGCCGGTACGCCAACGATCTCCAGGGGGCTAGCAACCACCCTTTGCAGGACCTAGCCCCGGTTTGGCGAACCCATCAACTGACCCAGAGACCTGGCGCGCAGGAATCTCGACGAGTTCTCCCGGCTGCTAACCGGGGCTAGTCAATTGATCGGTCGGATTGTGCGAATTTCAGTCCGATCCGGAGAGGCGAGGGCGAAACAACGACCGACCTTTCGGTGGACCTGCGAGCGGCAGCTCATCGAGCGCCCGACCCCGCGGCAAAGCTGGACGCCTTTCGGTTCACCCAACCCGATTGATAGGTCCGAGCGTGCAAAGTGGCTCTCCGAGCGATTCGGCAAAGCTGCTGAACTTGGCCGTATGGAAGCCAACTCCCCACCCGCCATTGGATCGCTCTCCGCCGACGCAGGTGAATTCGTACCCGTGTTCGTGGGAGTCAGCGAACGCTTCGACCTCTCACTACAGGAGGCGGTGATCCTCGGACAGTGCATCCGCTGGGGCAAGTGGGCGGAGTCTGGCCACGGCGGAGTAGAGCGACATGGCCTGCGATGGTTCTACAAGCGCCGCGACGACTGGGACCTCGTGAAGTCCGAGTCTCAGGTGTCGCGTGCACTTGGTGCTCTCTCTGGAAAGGGACTGATCGAGAAGAACTCCTGGCGTGCCCCGGATGGGGACAACGCGACCTTCATCCGAGTGATCTGGGATGTGCTGACGCCGCGCTCCGGCCGCTCCCCACGCCCTCGGAGCGATTCGGCGAGGCACCAGAGCGGCTCGACCCAGCGTGCGCAAAGCGCACGCCAACCGAACCGGAGTGCGGGAGACGCCCAGTCGAGTGTGAGCGACCCGCACGCTCACGTGCGCGCGCGTTCCTCTTGCTCAGAGAGAACTCTCAGAGACCACCTCCCTGCGAGTGAAGAGCTGACCAATGCGGCGTCGGCCCCCAGCAAGGAGGTGGCTCTGCTGTCGGACATCGAGATCGACCCGAGCGTCCTTGCCGACACGATCGTCCGCGAGATTCTGAGCGACGCCCAAGCACTTCGAGAATCGGTCACGCGTCGGATTCTGGATTCGCTGACCAGCCGTGGCGTAGACAGTCCGATCGCAATCGCGCACGCAGTAATCTCTGCCGCCGAGAGCGGCAGTCTCCGAACGGCAGAGGATCGAGCCGCGGTCTTGTGCTGGCGGGTGGAGGAAGGGGTCACCGGCACGTCTCGGGTGCCGGGGGCAAACGTCTACAACGCGGCAATGCAGGCGGCGCGCGTGCCCGAACCCGTAAGGCTTCGAGCCATGGCATTGATCGCCCAGCTGTGTGTCGACATGGTGGCGAATGAAACGACCGTCGAAGCGATCGAGCACAACGTTCGTAGGGCAGTCGTCCTCTCCTCTCGCTGGGATAGCGATGACATGTGGCGTTGGCTTGCTAGCTCCGACGCCGACCCCACGATCGAGGCACTCCATGTGATGCCGGATACCCCACCCAAGCGCACGCACAAGCCGCTTCGAGGGCCACTCGCCAAGCCAGCCGCCTGGGTTCGGCCGCCTTGGTATCGCGAAGCCACTACCCCTCAACAGCAGCGAGAAGCCGTTTGGGAGGACCTGGAGAGGGCCAACAACTCCGCCACTATGGAGCCGTACTAACTCGCCTGCGAATGGCATCGCAGGCCTAGCCTGGCGGACTGGTGTCCCGTGTCGAGTGGCTATCTCTCAGGTGATAGTCCAAGAGGTCAGTGACCTCCGTCCAGTGCTGATCGTCGGCGTTGTGCAAGCTCGCGAACTCAGAACGGGTAAGGATTCGCCCACCGATGGCGTAGTCGTTGCTGTTCCAACGCTGCACTGCGCTACCCAGGTTGATGGTTATCGGCGACCGCGGAATCAGGTTGATCGTTGCGATGATCTGGTTGGCAATAAGGTCGGACGCCGTCCGCTCGGACACCCGCCTGAACGCCTCAAGCATCTCGGGCGTGTGCGTCTGCCCATCGACCTGAACGGCCAACTCGTGGATCGCCGCTAGTCGCCTATGCCGCGCGGTCGCCAGGTCGCTGTGGATGAGTCGAACCAACTGGAAGTCAAGTTCGCGGTGCCAAGCAGCCTGCGCCGCCTCGGCGGCCCTTGATTCGTCACGGAAGGCCTGACGGGCCTCGCGCTCATCCTCTCGCTTTAGCCGCTCATCTTCTCGCCGCTCCTCGAACCACACGACCAGCCCTGCCACGGCCGCACCGGCAATGAGGGCCCCTCCGATCTCTCGGAGGGCGTCCCAGTACTGCTCCCCGGATGCAAGCGAGCTATCGGCGGCGAGCGCCAGGACAAGACCGATCGCAGCGACGCTTCCGATGATCCAGCGGAATCTCCGCAGCGACGCAGCTGGAGCGGTCTGCGCAATGGCGGAGCGCTTCCTCATAGTCCTCAAGCTAGTTCTCGCGGCAGAGCAGGTGGCTGGCAAAGAGCGGGATCGCCCAAGCCGCTGCGGTATCGGAGCACTCGTAGGCGTGGGTAGAAACCACCAAGATTTCCTCCAGGCCCAACCGGGGTTGGCTGATTCGGACAAGATTGACGAACGAGAAACCCTGGAAACACGCGGGAGTTGAAACTCCGTCTCCCGTCCGCCGTCACCAGAAGTACATCACAAGTATCCAAAAGAAATGAGACTGATCTAAAGCCTCTGCGCCGTCTCCGTTCCCACATGTTCCATCATCGACGTGCCAATCCCCCACGAGACGATCGGAGAAACATGGCGGAAGCACGGAACAACAAGCTCCTGGACATCGCAACGACGGCGCACCGTCTGGGAGTCGGCGAACGGATCGTTCGCCGATGGGTCAACGAGGGCTACCTGGGAAGCCACAGGATCGGACGACGCCACTTCGTGAGCGAAAGGCAGATTCGGACCTTCCTTCAGGAGACGCAGCGATGAGCGGAAAGCGTCGTCGTTGGGGGCGTGTTCGTCGGCTGCCGTCTGGGATGTACCAGGGGCGCTATCCCGACCCTCGTTTCCCCGGCACGGACAGGACCCTGACCCTGGACAGCACGTACGGGCGGAAGTCAGATTGCGAGCGGGCGCTCGACGAGATGGAAGTCCGGCTCCGTTCGGGCGAGTGGATCGACCCACGCCTCTCGGCGACCAACTTTGAGGACTATGCGCTTCGGTGGCTGGAAGACCACCCAAGGCTCAGGCCGAACACCCGACGGACCTACGCTTCCGAGATCAGGCACCTCATCAACGCATTCGGTCCGATGAGGCTCGGAGACATCACGCCGATCCAGGTCCGCGCCTGGCACTCGCACCACCTCCGCAACTCGGGACTCTCGGCGGCAACCGTCGCGAAGCACTACAAGAGACTGCGCCAGGTCATGCAGACCGCGTTTGAGGACGAACTCATCTCGCGGAACCCGGTAAAGATCAGGGGCGCAGCGAACGAGCCCATCTCCGAACTTCGACCGCCGACGCCGAGTGAGTGGCGTCGCTTGCGGCAGCAGTTCCGCCACGTCTAATGGCGATGATCCAGCTCGCTGCCTTCTGCGGACTCCGATTCGGCGAGTGCTCTGGCCTGGTCCGGTCAAACCTCGATCTCGACCACCCGGAAGGCCCGATGCTGGTGATCGAAGCACAGGGCCAGGACCGGTCGAAGGCGCTCGGCGGCTGGCAGCGCGTTCCGCCGAAGACCGACGCGGGGCTCCGGTCGATGGCGATCCCCGACAAGCTCGTGCCTCAGTTGCGTCGACACCTCGACCAGTTCGTCAGCGACGACGCCGACGCGTTGGTCTTCTGTGGTCCGCGCGGCGGACCGATGCGACGGTCCAACTTCAGCGGCATCTGGGACGAGACTCGCCGCAAGGCTGGCGTGTCACTCCAGCTCCGATTCCACGACCTCCGTCACTTCCACGGAACTTCGCTTGCGCAGCGCGGGGCGTCGCTCAAGGAGATCATGGGGCGGCAGGGTCAGGCGAGCCCGGCTGCTGCGTTGCGCTACGTGCACGCAACCCCCGAACGCGATCGCGACCTCGCCAGGAAGCTCGACGAGATGGTTCCTTCCGCCTAGGGGCGTCGGAGCAACGAAAGCCAAGCGGCACCCGAAGACCTACTACGAGGCGACCGGCCTTTCACCGACCTCACCAGGCAGGTATTTCTCGATGGTGTCCTCGAATCCGATGTCCTCGGCCGGTTCGTAGCTGAGGTGGTCTCGGTAGAAGTGAAGACGTTGGCGGTTGTCCTCAAGAACCTCGCTCCAGAGCTTCACCCAAACCCGGTAGTGCGCTCCATCGGGCGCCGCGAACAGTCCACGCTCCCGCCCGCTCTGATGGGCGGTGGCCTTCACCGAGTCGTCCATCTGGTTACCCAAGAGCACGAAGTCCCACCGGACCGACTCATCGCTGAATCGCTCGTCCTTGGCGATCGCGTCGGCGTAGTTCAGAACCTGGGCGCACTCCTCCATGGTGAGCTTGACCTTCGGTCGCTTCAGTTCCACGACAAGGTGGCGCCGGCCCTCCGGGTCCGCAACAGCCTTGGAGAGGAAGAGATCGACAATGCGGGTGTGGCCGTCTGCATCCTTTACCGGTCCATCTGCGGGAGCATCCTCACCAAGCAGCTTGCGGTGCTTCTCAAGGACCTTTGTGAGGCCCCTATCAGATACCGCGAGAGAGAACTCCTCCCCGAAGGTCCAAACGCGGTCTTCCAGAATCTTGTGGAGCTGCGTCCTCTCCAGAAGCCGGTTGCGACTCTCCTCGTCGAACAGAATCGCCTCCAGCTCATCGAGAAACTCAAGTCGATCGGTCACGAGCTTGGTGGTGGAGATCACGCTGGCAAGCGGCGTCCGCTTGAGCAGCAGCGCAAAGTCATCGAGCTGATCTGGCGTGAGGTCAAGGACATCCTCCAGTACGGCGTGGAGGGACCCTGGGTCGGTCTCCAGGGCCTCCTTCAGCAGCCGCAGCGAGAGCTTTGTAGAGCGAGAATCGCCCTTCATTGACTGCGCCGCTGTTACCGCAACAGCATCAAACACCTGGCGCTCGGCTCGCTGAATCGCAGTCGCCGGCTCGTCTTCGTACGGATAGATGCGGGCTGCGCGCCACTCGTCAATCAGCGCGGCTCGTTCTGCATTCTCGCGGCGGTCCAGGTACGACTCGATGACGCCCCGAGCGGCTCGCAAGATCGGACCGATGGTCTGGTGGTCGAGTTCTCCCAGCAGGAGTTGCTGTTCGTGGTCACCGAAACCTTCCCAGCGAACGTAGGCCGTGTAGGAAGTGGCATCCGTCTTCGGGAGATCATCCGTCGTTTCGTGCATCGCGACGCCGTCTTCGTCGCAGAGGATGATGGAAGGCGGAACGCGCTGGTCCCACACCATCACCGTCAAGGCGGGCGCGCCGAACCGCCCGTCGAGTTCGACCGATAGCTCGGTCTCGAACTTGTCCACGAGGATGCTGTCAACAGACAGAGGCTCGGCGTTGTAGACAACCCGCACGTGTGGATAGGCCGTGAGGAAAGCAGCGAGTCTCGTGACCAGCTTCGTCGGCGCATCGTCTCGGAGGAGTTGACCTACGTGCTCGCGGGCGAGGGTCGTCGTGACCTCGGTTCCAGGGGCCGATCCGGCGGGCGCCGGCTTGGGCTCTTCGATCGCGAATTCCTCGTCGCTCACGGAACCGGTCACAGTCACGTGGAGAAGGTCACCAAGTCCGTCGTCCGCGAACGAAGACCACGTAGCCCGCCGGCCCAAGGCAAATGCTCGGAACCGGCCCTCTCCGTCCTTGCCATGTAGCGAACGCTTGCCGTTCCTCGTTCGCTTTCGGCCCTTCTTCCAAGACCCGCCGAGGTCGGAGAAGCCCTCCTTCGCGTCCGAGTAGGTCATGCCATGCCCGTTGTCGATTACGTTGACGGTCTCGACAGCGCCCAGATCACCTAGGCCGAGCACGACAGAGACATGGTCGGCCTCAGCATCGAGGCTGTTCCAGATCAGCTCCTCCACCGCTCGCACGGGACGGGTCGGCCGCGCAAGCTTCTCGAACTGATCGGCTGCGACTCGAACACGAATTTTCTCGACCGGCATGGCTTCGTTCTAGCAGCGACGGCTGACAGGCAGGAGCGAACGCTGCGCAGGTGAAGAGTCCCCGCTCAACCGGCCGATCTTGCTGACGGTTGAGGCTTTCAATCCAGTCAGAGTTCAGCCCGCTGCCGGGGTGTCCCGATGCTCACGTAGCCACTTCCGCAGTTCCTCGGTCGGCCAGTCCCCGACCGGCCGATAGGGCTTCGCTAGTACGAAGGAGTTCCGTGGATCGCTCTTCCCGGCCATCACCCCGCGCGTATAGGAACCGCTGTTTGAGTATCCCCAGATCGTTCGACCCGTCGGGTGGAGAGTTATCCGTGTCGGCTCGCCAGCGCCGACTTTGACCGGTACCTCGACGCCAGTCACCTCGGAGCGAAGCAGGACGTGCCGGACTAGCTCCGCCCGCTCGGCGGTTCCTCTGCGCTTGCTTCTGTCTCGGATGTGCCGTGCCGGCGCCCGGAGCGCTTCAGCGAACGCGGCGCGCCGCTTCCAGACGAACGATCGGAGGCCAACCACCCCGGCTACTACAAGGCCGGCGAAGACGGTTTGCCAGAACACGCTCACTGCGCGTTGATAGCAGATCGGCTAACCAGTCCGCCGTCAAAGCGATCGGCGTGGCTAGGGAGCAACGGCGGATGAGCTACTCAGCCCGACGGCCAGCCGCATGGCGGTACAAGTCATCGATCTCCTCTTGCGAGAGCCTGTTCGCCTCATCGACGATCTTGGAGCCCACGCGATCCTGCGCCCGTTGAATCGAGCCCAACAGCGTGGTACTCAGCTCGATGAGCAGAGGCGGAAGCTCCGTTGGGAGCATCTGCTTCAGGTAGAAGACGCCGTGCCCCGCAACGCCCTTCGGACCGGTGGGTTCAAGAAACAGCAGAACACTCGCCTGCTCTTCGTCTCCGACTCGATGGGCAACGTGCTTGTCCGCATTGTTCAGCAGCGCTTGGTGCCCCGCCGCCAGTCGTTCGTCGAGAGACTCCAACCACCCGTCGGGGACCCGAGTGCGCCCCTGTCGAGTATTCGCCGCCAGCGGACGGCCGCTCGTGAAGCACCGTCGGTAGGCGATTGACGAGGCCCGCCACATCGCGTCGATCAGGATCGGATCGTCTTCGTCGGGGTTTGCTGCAAGCAGGCGCGTCGCAAGCTGGCAGGCGAACAGCAGGTCTTGTTTGATCGACTCCAGGTCGGCCAACACGGTGGGCTGCTCGCCTCGTACTGCTACCTGCGGAATCGGAATCCGTGTTCCATCGTCGTTACCCGCCGCCATGACCTCCAGTCTCGCGCCAGGCACGATCGTGTGTACGTGGCAAGGAGGCCGAAAGCAGAGCAGTTCGCAGCGGCGAGCCATCCGGGGTGTCGCCTGACCTCGCCCTGTTGGCCTAGACCCAGAAGTTGCGCCGGCCCGGATCGCTATCCCCGGCCACCTCAGCGGCCGCTTCCTCGACGGCCCGCTCCACGAACTCATGCTGCTCGCGATCGGGAAGGTCGTAGGCATCTTCGATCGCCTCACGAAACCGTCGCAACGCAACGAGGTCATCGCCGAACGATTGGAGAGTCGCGGCGATCGCGGGGGACACCGCCCCCAGAGAAGTGGACCCCAAGCCGCAACCGCGGATCGCCCGAGGCGCCCGGGGAAGCCACGGGTACGACAGATG
>JBCCYT010000012.1:0-54529 GCA_039188975.1 Actinomycetota bacterium | reverse complement strand
GAGCTGACCGAGCTCGTCGAGGTCGAAGATGGCGGGGAAGAGCCGTTCATCTTGCATCCGGGTGAGTTCGTGCTCGGGTCGACGCTGGAGCGCGTTGCCGTGCCGGACGATCTGGTGGCTCGCCTCGAAGGCAAGTCGTCGTTGGGGCGACTTGGCTTGTTGATCCACTCGACGGCCGGGTTCGTCGATGCCGGGTTCGATGGGCAGCTGACGCTGGAGCTGAGCAATGTCGCGAATCTGCCGATCACCCTGTACCCGGGCATGAAGATCGGGCAGATCAGCTTCCAGCAGATGACGACCGCAGCCCAGAACCCGTACGGTTCGGGCGACCTCAAGTCGAAGTACAAGCATCAGAAGGGCCCGATGCCCAGCCGCTACTGGGAGAACTTCGACTGACGCTGCGGAAGCCCGTCAGTGACGAGGCCCGCTAGCGGTATTGCGTGGCGGTGATGATGCCGCCGAGGATCATGCCGAGGCCGAGCAGCAAGATGCCGTTGTTGGTGTCCCAGAACGAGCCGACATAGTTGATGAGGATCGTCAGCACGCCGAGCCCGAGCAGTCCGAACATCAGGCCCGCAACCCACGGCGGGCTGGGTTCCATGTCTTCGTAGCCGGTGTTGCTGGGGAGGCTGGGCGGTGTGTAGCTGTCGGGCCGGGTGCCCTTCGGGGTGGTCCGGCCACCGGACACTCGACGCTTCGCAGGCTTTTCCGACATGGCCGAGAGGATAGGCGGGTTCACTGCCGATGCGGGAATGACACGCGTGTGATTCTCCCCATGGTTATCCACAGTCTGTGGACAATGGCGGGTTGGGTTCAGTCGTTGATCGGTGCGACGAGATCCATCGGTTCGAGGCAGTGGCGCGGAGGCTCGGGATCCTCGTCCGGCGCGATCGTCATGCGCACCTCGGCGCCGCAGATGGAACACCGGTACATGATCTTGACCTTGCGCAGCTCGCCGGGCGGCGGCGGTTCCGGGATCGGTGCTGCCATGCTTCGCAGGATGCGAAAGCCGGTGCGCCACATCAGGTAGCCGACGGTTACCGCGATGATCAGGTTGAGGATTGGGTATCCGAAGATCTCCACGGCTTCCAGCCTAGAGCCGGCGCCAGAGGCAACCAGCCGCGGCCCCAGCCCCCGCGCGAACGCTCAGGCCGCGAACGCCGATGTCGGCATGGGCGAGGCCATCGACAACGAGTCGGAGATCCTCTGCAGCTGCGGCGTCACCGACGGCGATCGTGCCGCCCAGCGGGTCGGGGTGACCCTCGCTCCCGAGGCCACGCTCGGCGAGAAGGGCGATGGACGCCGATCCCGCCGCAATCGTTGCCTGGTCGACGGTTGCCATGTCGAAACGAAGGCGAGCGACCGCCTCGCTGGGATCGAACGGCGAACCAGCTGCGATCCGGGTTTCGGTGACCTCCCCGATCGGCGAGCGGCTGTCGCTGGTGGTGTCGGCGGCGACGATCAGGACACTGACGCCGTCCGCGGCGGGCGCGAAGGTCGCAGCGGTGGTCGTCCCGTCAGGGTCGAACATGGGCTCGAGTGCCTCGACGGCAATCGCTCGGATGGCGTCGCTCACGACCGGCGTGCCCTTTTGCACCGCCGCGCTGCCGCCGGGCCGGGCCCCGACCGGCGAGATCGCTCCCGGCGACGCAGACCGTCGCTCGATGGAACCCACCGCCCACGCCTCCTGCATCGCTCGATCGATACCCGCCTGCACCGCCGCTCGGTCGGCGGCGACGATCGGCGGCACCAAACCGCCGGTGTCGGCGTACCGGGCCGCTGGGGCATCACCCCATGGTCGCCCATACACCCGCCCGAGCGCCGATGCGCCCGGTTGCACGACCGATGCCGATGCCATGCCGAGGACGACGCCGATGCCAATCCGTCCGGCGAGAACGGCATCACACGCCGCGGCCAGGGCGCTCATGCCGCTGGTCGGCGAGGCTTCGACCACCGTTCCTGCGATCGCCTCGGGCCAGCCGGCCCCGAGCACGAGGGCGCGGGCTGCGTTGGCCCCTTGGGCACCAACCGGCTCATCGCATCCCACCCACACGTGATCGATGGCGGCTGGCTCGAGCCCGGCCTGATCGAGCGCAACACTTGCGACATCCATCGCCAGATCGATTGGGTGCCAGCCGGCCAAGACGCCATCAGCCGGCGCAAACGGACTGCGCACTGCAGCGAGGATTGGGACCGGCATCGGGGGAGTCTCCTACACTGCGCCGCCGGAGGGGAGAATCGAATGTCTCAGTCACTTTTTGCCGCCACCTATGTGGCGGATCCGGATGCGGTCAGTCTGGGCCTGCTCGTCTTGCGGGTGTGCGCCGGCATCGCCATGGCAGCCCACGGATATCAGAAGTTCTTCTCGGGCGGGAAGATCGCGGGGACGGCGGGATGGTTCGACTCGATGGGTATGCGCCCTGGACGCATGCACGCGATCCTCGCTGCCAGCACCGAGATGGGGGCCGGCCTCTTGTTCGCGATCGGGTTCTTGACGCCGTTTGCGGCGCTTGCGTTCGTTGCTCTCATGTGGGTGGCGGGGTACACGGTGCACTGGGAGAACGGCTTCATGAGCGCAAAGAACGGCATCGAGTTGAACTTCGTCTATGCCGTACTTGCGGTCGCCGTCGCGACGACCGGCCCCGGCGAGTACAGCCTCGACCACGAACTGGAGCTCATCGAAGATCTCGATGGGGTGACCGGCTTGTTGATCGCAGCAGTCGGGGGTGTCGGCGCTGCGCGCGCGCAGCTTGCGATCTTCTATCGACCGCCCAAGGACTGACGAAGCACCGGTTTGGCGTCTCACCCGAGGGTGTCGAAGCAGGTGAGTCCGGCACCGTCGGGGAGCCGATTGCCGCAGGTCTGGCCGTAGGCGGCGTAGTCGCTGCCTACCGGCGAATCCGCGAACAGTTCGTCGCATGCCTGGTTGTTTCCCCGTCGGCACTGCTCGACGAGGAGATCGAGCACCGGGTCGTCTCCCTCGGCCTGCGGGCCTTCGGTCCCATCGAGGCAGTCGACGATCGCGTCGTTGATCGTTCCGGTCTCGTCGAGGGCACGAATCGCGCACTGCGCTTGCTCCCGCGACAGTGTCGTGCCGGCTTCAGCCGCGCCCTCGATGAACGAGTCGACGAACGCGTCGATCGAACCGAGATCGTCAACACAGGAGAGGCTCACGTCGAAGACCTGTGCGTCTTCGTCGGCCGTCAGGTCGCCGGCCACGATGCGATCCGCCCCGATCCCCAAGCCCTGCAGACCGTCGAGGATGCACCGTTGCTCGTCGAGGGTGAGCTCGGCATCGATCAAGACGCCGATCGCCTCGGACTCCTCGGTCGATGGTGCGTCGTCGCCACCGCATCCAGCCAGCAGCAGTGCGACGGCCATCACCGAACCGTTGGCCCACCGAAGCGATGTCGGCATCAGACAGACCCTTGGATGTCGTCTCCCACCTTGATCACGCCGGGCTGAGCCACGGTTGCGCCGACCGACAAGATGCCACCGAGTTCACGGTTGACGGTCTTCAACACGTCGAGGTCACGGTCGAGTCCGGGCTGGGGCCGGGTCACCATCACACACCGCGCAATTCCTTTGGTCACATCGAACCCGGCGGAGCCGATCGTGACCCTCTGGCCGATCAGTGCCTCTTCGTCTTCGCCGTCGACCACGATGTTGACGCGGAACCGACGAACGTCCCACTCGCGCAGCGTCGCGTCGGAGACGATCGAGACACGCGCTTGACCTGAGTCGTGCCAGGCCTCACCAGGACCCTGCCAACTGACCCAATCGGCATCGTTTTCGACGTCCATCGGATTCTCGTACGTACCGCCCTCAGCACCCGCCGCATCGAGCCGCACCGGCCGTCCCAACCAGTCGCTGTACTCCGCCGAGGTGCGGACCTCGCGGCCGTCGGTCGTTGTTGTCACCGGTTGACCATCGACCAGGGCACAGGTCGCCATCAGGAGTTGAGGCTCCCGGCGAGCGGTCAACACGTTGCCGGTCTCGTCGTCGACCAGGCCCCACCCTCGATCACCGACGATGCCGGTCGGGCCGACATCGGCCTGGTCCAGCCGTTCGCCTCCGATCGACTTGATCGGAAATCGCCACAGCTCAAGAACACGCATGCCGACAGTATGGGTCACGCATGGCCGACGGGTCGGGCGGCCCGACGCTCCTTGGGTCAGCCGTTGTCGTCCGCGCCGGGCGCGGTGACCGTGAGGCTGTCATCCGCCAACGTGCCGATCGATTCGTCGACGAAGGCCTCGTCGCGGAAGTTCGCACCGGCCTCCCGTTCGAGCTCGGCAACCAGCACGTCGAATTGGGCCCGCTGGGCTGTGACCGCAATACGAGCAAGATCACCGGGCTCGGCGGTCGGATGGATCTCCGCAGTGGCAGGGCCGACGCTCTCGACCTCGATCAGGTGCCAGCCAAACGACGTCTCAACCGGGCCGACGACGTCGCCACCCGACGCGGCATAGGCCGCCTCCTCGAACTCGGGAACGAACTCGCCTTCGACCGCACAGCCGAGATCGCCACCACTCGGGCCGCTCGGACCGGTTGACAGCTCCATGGCCAGGTCGGCAAACGCCTCACCATCGTTGAACCGTTGCAGCGCATCGGCGGCCTCTTCTTCGGTCTCGACGAGAAGATGGTTCGAACAGAGATAGTTCGGCGGGTCGGGTTCGCCTGCTTCTTCGACGGCGACCTCGCTCCACCGCCCCACCGCAAAACTGATCGCGACGGCATCGATGAGCAGCTGCTTCTCCGTGTCGTTTCGGGTGCTGCTCTGCGCATTGACCTGCTCGGTCGCAAGCTCACGATCTTCCTCGGTGACCGGGTAGCCGCGGTCGGCGACCTCCAGCTCGACCGCCTGGGCGGCGAGCCAGCTCTCGACAACGCTTGCAATGCGGGTCGGGACGGTGTTGTCACCATCGGGCAAGAGGCTGTCGAGCTCGCCTTGGGTGAATTCACGGTCGGCCAGCGAGGCAATGACCGGGCCGCTGGGCGACCCACTGTCGTCGCCGCACGCCGACGCGATCAGCGCAACGGCCAAGACGATGAGAAGGGGGCGGAATCGACGAAGGGGGTTCACGAGGGAGAAAGGCTAACGGTGCCGCACGCCGTGACGTCGGCGCGTAGGGTCGCCACCGTGGACGAGCAGCAAACCCTCACATGGGACGCGCTTCCGAGCGCCCTTGGTTTGGCTGGCTCCGAGGTCGTGAGTTTCGTTGGCGGCGGCGGCAAGACCACGTCCGTTTTTGCACTCGCCGCCCATCGGCCAGGGCGCTGCATCGTCACGACGACCACGAAGATGGGGGTCGATCGCACCGGTGGACTTCCGGTGCTTCTCGCGCCGAGCGACGACGAAATCGTGGCCGCGCTTGATCGCAACGGTGCGGTTCTCGCATGGTCCGGCGCCGACGATCGGCGAGGGCTCGGTGTCGAACCGGCGCGTTGCGATCACTGGGCGACCCTCGCCGAGACGGTCGCCGTGGAAGCCGATGGCTCTCGGCGACGTCCCTTCAAGGCGCCCCGTGCGTATGAACCCGTCGTGCCGGCGAGCACCACCGTCCTGGTTGCGTGTGTGGGCATGGCGGCGGTCAACGCGCCGATCGAGGTCGGCTGCTACCGCACCGATGCGGTCGCTGCGCTGGTCGGTGCCTCCGCGAAGGAGTTGCTCACGCCGGAGCGGCTCGTCCGGGTGCTCCTTCACCGCAACGGCTCGCGCAAAGGCCAGCCCGACCAGGCTCGTTTCGCAGTCCTGATCAATCGGGTCACCTCGACCGATTTCGCCGCCGTCGACGAGATCCGCCGCCGGGTTCGCGCACACGATCCGGAGATCTCGGTGCTCGCCATGGCCGACGTCGAGGCCGGTCCGCTCCCCGGTGTTCGCTGATCGGGCTAGGCGACCACGATGAGGATTGTGCCGGAGATGACGACGGCGAGACCGATTACCTGGACCCGCCCGACAACGTCGCCGAAGAACGCCCGTCCCGCCGCAACCGATGTGGCCGGGTAGACACTTGCTGTCACCGACGTCGCGGCCGGACTGATCGCCAGCCCGGCGAGCAAGAAGAGCGACGACATCGCGGCGATGATGCCGGCGGCTCCGGCGTATCCGGCGAATCGGGCGGGCGGGAAGACCGGCCGACGGCGGACCATGGCAAACGTCGCAATCGCGGAGAACGCGGCAACCCGCTGACCGGCGATGGGCCAGTTGCCGGATGCCTCGGTCACATTGATCAACAGAACGGTTCCGAACCCGTAGCCCATGCCGGCGACGATTCCGAGCGCCAACCCCCGTCCCACGTTGCTCGCTTCAGCGCCTTGCACGGTGACGAGCAGCAGGCCGACGACGGCGGCCGCGGCACCCACATATCCGAGCACCGGCGGTGCATCACCGGTGACCGCCGAATAGATGAACGGGATCACGGCGGAGAGCGCCGCAACCGTCGGGCTGAGCACGGCCGAACTCGAGATCCGCAGGCCGTGCAGATACAGCGACAGCCCGAGCCCAAAGCCAAGCCCGGACCCGGCCCCGAGCAGCAGATCGCGAACCACCGGATCGCCGGCGGTCACGACCGCCACGAGGATCGAAACCGAGGCGGCGATCAGGCTGGCCGCCGCTGCAGCGACGATCGGCCCGACTTCATTGGTGATCTTTCGGCTGAAGAACTCCATCGAGGTAATGGAGAACGAGGCCAGCAGCCCGAGGAACGCACCCATGATCAGACCAGCTTGGGGACGCCGGCCTCGTTTGCGGCGCGCCAGCGCTCATCCAGCACCGCGTAGTCCTCTGCGGCTCGACCGACCAGACCGTGTAGGTGGAGCGTCGATCGGTCGGCCTCGTCGAGGTTGAGCAGGCCGTGTGCGATCGCAGCGCGCAGATGGGGCAGAAGCGCAGCGTTGTCGCGGGCGGTGATCAGCGGCAGGCCCGCCGTGGGTGGTGTGCGGGCGATGACTCGACACTCGCCGGCATGCGGATCGTGGGTGAGGGCCAGCGCCCATGAGACCGCGTCGATCGCGGCGACATCGGCCGTTTGGGTCGCGATCATTTCGATCGAGCGGCGATGACTTCCCGATTCGACACCGGTCGACAGCGCAGCAGGGTTCACACGGCACGCGAAACGAAGGGCGGCATGACCCGACTGGGAGTCGGTGCCGTTGACTGCGGCGACCGCTCCGCGGAGCTCGTCGATACGAGTCGCAGGATGATCGGCTGGGACGATCACGACGGAGTGGTAGTCACCCGGCTCGGTATCGGGGAGGTGATGGTCGAAGGTTCCGATGACCGCGACGTCGTCGCGCAGGTGCCGTTGCAGGGGAAGGCCACAGGTCTGGCTCAGCAACAGGCCGGGGTCACGCCAGTGAGCAACCGACTCTGCGGGTCGCCGCCGTTCGACGGGTGCATCGATGCCGAGTTCGACGAGGCTCGATCGCACCGCGATCCAAAACCGATCGACGGCGTTGCTGACCTCGGGCCAGTCGTACATCGGAAGCGAAACGACCGCCATCAACCTCGACTCCAGGTCGCCACGACGGCCGGCGGCTTGCGAAAGACGAGTCCGTGCGGGCCCTCGCTCTCGGACCGGTCGAGCGTCAGGTCGCCGAGACCGTCGAGTGCTGCAGCGACCGCGGCGATCGTCTGGGCTCGTGCGATGTGGATCCCGAGACAGGCGTGCGGGCCCAGCGCAAAGGTGGTGTGCTGGCGGCTGTTGGGTCGGTCGAGCCGGATCGTGTCGGGATCCGGAAAGACATCAGGGTCGCGGTTGGCACCGGCGAGCGAAACGATCACATAGTCGCCCGCCTTGATCTGCGCCCCGCCGAACTCGACGTCGGCCGTTGCATAGCGGTCGACGTTCGCTGCTGCCGGTTCGACCCGCAGGGACTCCTCGACGAACGCATTGATGAGCTCGGGGCGCGCTCGCACCTGCTCGTGAAGGTGGTGATCAGTCAAGAGATGCCAGAACGCATTGGCGGTTGCTCCCTCCGACGTTTCGATGCCGCCGAACAAAATGACGGCCGCGTTCGCTGCGAGGTCTCGGTCGCCGAGGTCGTCGCGAGCTGACAGGAGCGCAACCGCCCGTCCTTCGTCGGCGGCGGCGAGGATGGCGTCGCGCAGTCGGGCGTAGGCCCGGGACCCCGCCGAGCCCGGGTCATGACCGGCTGTGATCGCCTGAACGGCAGCCACGATGTCGCGATACCAGTCGAGCAGCGCCGTCGGCCCCGGGGGATCGAGGCCCAGAAGATGGGCGAGGGTGTTGGCCGCCAGCGGCGCGGCGATGGTCGACCGCAACTCGGCACGACCGTCGGTCGCAATCGATGCCACCAGACGTTCGGCATCGTGTCGCATCCATTCGGTCAGGTCCGCGAGGTCGGCGCGCGAGGAGAACCACTCGGTGAACGGGCTGCGATGCCGGGTGTGCTCGGCGCCATCGGTGGACAGCATGGAGGGTCCCAACACCTGCCCGGTCGAGAAACGCGGATCATCGACGGTGAATCGGCGTGCGTCCCGCATGATCGCGACGGCGGCAGCCCGTTCGGTGACGACCCAGGCGTCGAGCGCCGGGATCCGCACGATGGGCCCGATTCGGCGGGCAGCGGCAAGCGCCGGATGCGGATCCGTGGTGAGTTCGTCGATGGACGCGTCGAGCGTGGTCACTCGGGGATCTCGAGCACGATCTTGCCGACAAAGCCCTTGTCGAGGAAGGCAGCCTGAGCGTCGGCGATCGCCGCCAACGGATAGGTCGCGGCGACCAGCGGCCGAATCTCGCCTCGCTCGATGTAGCCGACGAGATTCGGGAAGACCTCTGGGTCCTGGTAGGTCGAGCCTTTCAGGGTCAGGTCTTTCAGGTACAGGTCGCGGACGTCGAGTTCGACGATTGGTCCCGCAATCGCGCCGGCGGTGATGTAGCGGCCGCCGATGCGGAGGAGTTGGGTGGCTTGGGCCCAGAAAGGTCCGGCGACGAGATCGATGATGGCGTCGAAGCTCTCGGAACCGAAACGCTCGAGCAGGTCGGCGTCGCGGTCGACGACATCGTCGGCACCAAGCGATGCGACGGCTTCGTGCTTCGAGGCGCCACTCAGTGCGACGACCTCCGCGCCGCGCCGTTTGGCGAGCTGCACGGCCGCCGACCCGACCCCGCCCGAGGCGCCGGTGATCAACACCCGCTCGGCGCCGAGTCCGATGCGGTGCAGCATGTTCTCTGCGGTGGAGTAGGCACAGGGGATCGACGCCAGCTCAACGTCGGTCCAGTCACAGTCGACGGCGAATGTCTCGGTGTTGTGTGCGACGGTGTACTGGGCGAAGGCACCGTCCTTCTCAGATCCCCACGTGATGCATCGGTAGGGCCCGTCGCTGTATGCGTCTTGCAAGGTGGCGACGATGACCCGCTCGCCGACTCGATCAGGGTTCACGCGGTCACCGACCGCAACAATGCGGCCGCATGCGTCGGCACCCTGGATACGGGGGAAGGTGATCTCACCCGCCCACCCGCTGGCTGCGGTTGGTTCGCCCCCACCGGTTGCCGTGTCGTTCGAACCTGCGGTGACTTCGCGGGCGTACCAACCGGTCCGGGTATTGATGTCCGTGTTGTTGACGCCTGCGGCGCTCACACGAATCAGGACCTCGTCTGGTCCGGGTTTCGGCACCGGCGCATCGGTCACGAGTTCGAGCTGCTCGGGTCCGCCGTAGCCCTGCAGGTACACGGCGGTCATCGTTGTCGGAAGTGACAAGGGCGGTTGCTGGTCGAGCATCCGCCCATTCCACCACGCGTTGCGTGTCGGGGGTGACGTGTCACACTCTCGCCGTGTCCGATTCGTTGTTTCGTCGCCTGCTTGCACTGTGCGCGGGGGTCGGGCTCGGGCTTCGAGTCGGCTATGTGTTCCACGCTCGACCCGGTGTTGTCGAGGGCGGCGACGCCGAGACCTATCGACTGCTGGCCGAGCTGCTCGCCGATGGTGAGGGCTACATCCGGCCGAGAGAGTTCCTGTTCACCGGGGAACGAATCGCGACCGCAGAGTTCCCACCGCTGTGGCCGATGGTGCTCGCCGTGCTCGACGTCGTGGGGTTCGATACGCCGAATCAACAGCGGGCCTTCGGCGCAGTGATCGGGTGCGTCACCGTCGTGGTCGTTGGTCTGCTGGCGGCGGCGGTGGCCGACCGGCGAGTCGGCGGCTTGGCGGCCGGGTTGGCGGCGATCTCCCCTCAGCTGATCGTGCTCGACGGGTCGCTGCATGCCGAGTCGCTCGCGATCATGCTGGTGTCGCTTGGGTTGCTCGGCGCTGTGCGGGGCGGGTACGACCGAGGTCTGGTCGGCGGGCGGCGGTGGTGGCTCCTGGCCAGCGTGGCGTTTGGGCTGGCTGCCCTGGCTCGCTCCGAGACCGTGCTCGTGGCCATCGTGGTGATCGCCCTCGCGGCGCGCCCGGCCGTGCGTGGGGTCTGGCTCCGAACGGTCGCCGTCGGTCTCGTCGGCGTTGTCGTGTGCCTCGGGGCGTGGACGGTTCGAAACGCTGTCTCGCTCGGTGACCTGCAGCCGTTGACCAACAACAGCGGCACGCTGATCGCCGGCTCGAACTGTGATGCCGTTTACGGCGGCTCCCAGATCGGGTTGTGGCGCTTCGACTGTGTGCTTGCGGTCGACACCGCAGATCTCGACGAGTCGGCCGCGGCGGCCGCCCGCCGGTCGGCGGGGATCGATCATGCGCTGGATCACGTCAGCGCCCTACCTGCGGTGGGCGCCGTGCGGGTCTTGCGGACATTCGGTTTGTGGGACATCCGTTCTCAGATCTTCTTCGAGAGTCTCGAAGGGCGTGACTATGACTGGATGTGGGCCGGCTGGTTCGGCTGGCTCGTCGTTGCTGCCGCGGCCGTGGTCGGGACGATCAGCAGTCGACGTCGCCGCGAGCGATGGCCTGAACGACGACTGTTGCTCGTGCCGATCGGGGTGGTGATGCTCACGGCTCTCGTCTCGTACGGCAACCAACGTTTCCGCGCCATCGCAGAGCCGGGCACGCTGGTGCTCGCCGCCATCGGTATCAGGGCCGGGTTGGATCGGTGGAGACGTCGCGCTGGTCAGGGTGCGCAGGCGCCGACCGGGTCGTCGTAGCGCGGATCGTCGCGCCACTCACCCGCCCACCAGTCGGTGGGGTCCGCCGGTGCCACACCGGTGAGCTGTTCGAGTACGACGCCGATCGACTGCCCCCAGCGGGCGGCTCCGTCTGCGCAGTAGTGGCTGACGTCGGCCTTGCGGACGAGGAGCTCGGCGCCGTCGACGATGATCCAGCGCTCGGGTTCACCGTTCGGCGCGACGACGGGGTCAGGGTCGAGATAGCTGACATAGTCGAGCGCCGAGGCGGCGCGTTGGAACACGTCGTTGATCGTGCGATCAACCGGTAGCCGATCGATGCCGGCGGTGAGTGATGGGGCGAGTCCAACGACGACCACCTGGGCACCGGCTGACGTTTCGGTGGCGCCCCCCAGAACCTCGAAGGCCTCCACGAACCGCGCCTCGAGCTCGTCGTTTGCTTCCGCGGTGAGACCGCGGTCTTCCAGCCAGCCCTGATCGAACCGGGCCCACATCGTGACCACCACATCGGGCTGGTGTTCGGCCCGGGCGGCAGCGAGCAGGTCGAGGGCATCGTCGTCAGTGGCCGCAAAACCGAAGCGGGCTCCCCGTCGAATGTCGATCTCCGCTACCTCGGCGAACGCAGCGTCGATCGCCGGCTCGACATCGAACAGGTAGCTGTCGCCGACGAGCAAGACCCGAAGCGGCTCGTCGGGCGTCGCCGCCAGAAGGGGAGGCGCGGTGGTGGTCGTCGTGGAACGCGGCGTCGCGGGGTCGGTGCCTGTGGTCGGCGTCTCAGTGGTTGGTGTCTCAGTGGTTGGTGTCTCGGTGGTTGGCGTCTCAGTGGTCGTGGTCGTCGTCGTTGGGATCGCCCCGACAACCGAGGTGACCGCTGGGGGTCGGGTGCCGGCCCCCAGGAGCACACCGGCGATCACGGCTGCGACGGGCAGCCCCCAGACCGCTTGGGGTATCCGACTCCACGAGTGCCGGGCCGGCCGTTCGATGATGATGTACGACGCGGCGGTCAGCAGCGCCATGACCGACAGGCGAAGCAGGAGCAAGGCGGCGCCGTCGGTATCGGTTCGCTCCAGGTCGACGATGACGATGACGGGCCAGTGCCACAGATACAGGCCGTAGGAAACGAGACCCAGGACCCGCAACGGCCGCAGCGTGAAGAGCCGAGCCTCCAACCCGTCGGGGGCAAGGGTGACGCGACCGATCACGATTGCGACGGCGATGGCATGGGCGAAGAAGCCGCCCCGGAAAAACGACTCGTCGGCGGAACCGTCGACCACGATCCACGAAAACACCAAGAAGGCGAGGCTCGCGATCGAGAGTGCGGCACCCGAACCCTGGGTGAGGACGCGGCGAAAGGCGGGCCAGTCGCGGTGCGCGGCGATGGCGAGGAGCGCTCCGAGGAGGATCGACGACGACCGGGTGATGGTGTTGAGGTATGCGTCGGCGGGATCGGCCACGGCCATGTAGATGGCGGTCGCAACGGTCGCGATCGCCGTGAAGGTGGTCAGACGGGTCGCCGCGCCGCCCCGAGTGAGGCCGAGGAAGACGAGGGGCCAGGCGACATAGAACTGTTCTTCGATCGCAAGACTCCACAGGTGATCGAATGGGGTCGGCGCAGTGAAGAGATTCCAGTAGCCGTCGCCGGTCGCCAGGAAGTACCAGTTGGTGACGTAGACCAAGGAGCTGAGGCCGCCACCGCGAATGCCGTCGAGCTCGTCAGGCCGGGCGGCGATCCAGGCGTAGAGCGCGACCGCACTCACGACGAGGAACAGTGCTGGCAGCAGTCGCCATGCCCGCCGAGACCAGAAGCCGCCGAGATCGATCCGACCCGTGCCGTCTCGTTCGATCAACAACAGGCGAGTGATCAGATAGCCCGAGAGGGTGAAGAAGAGGTCCACCCCGAGAAATCCGCCGGAGAGGTAGCCGAGGTGAAACGCGACGACTCCGGCAACCGCGGCACCCCGCAGCCCGTCGAGGGCTGGCTGATGCGACAGACGGGGACGGTCGGCCATTGCAGGAGAATCGGTCGCGAAGTCCGGGGCGTGAGGGCTCGGCGGACGCGTTCAGTCGTGCCAGTTGAGCGTCATGCGCATCGTTTTTTCGAAGTCCTCGAAGCTCATCGCCGACTTGGCGCCGTCGATGAGCCGAGCGTCGTCGCCACAGAGGATGCGCAGCGGCGCGTCGGGATCGGTGGCCGCCCGTGCGATCGCGTCGGCGACCTCCTGCGGGTCAGCTGGTGGCCCGCCACTGTCGAGCGCTCCGAGGGCGTCTCGGAACGCATCGTGGCGCTGCTCGTGCACCGAGCCTTCGAAGGCATCGGGCTGGATGATCTTTGCGCCGAACCCCGTGTCGAAACGGCCCGGTTCGATGAGGTGGACGCGGATACCGAAGGTCGACATCTCGAAGTGCAGCGACTCGCTCATTGCTTCGAGGGCGTATTTGGAGGCGGCATACGCTCCCGCATACGGGGTGCCGACCCGGCCTGCGATCGAGCTCACGTTGACCACCACGCCACTCCCACGGACTCGCCACGGCTCGAGGACCGCTCGCATGGTTCGCAGCGGTCCCATCACGTTCGTTTCGAGCTGGGCGTACATGAGCTCGTCGGAGAGCTGTTCGATCGGCGCACGAACTTCGAATCCGGCGTTGTTGACGAGAACGTCGATCGATGCTGCGTCAGCCAGCGCCGCGTTGACCGATGTGGGGTCGTTGACATCGAGCTGGCGGATTTCGATCTCGAGATTTTCGGCCTCGGCACCGGCGTCGAGCGCCGCTGACTTCTCGGTGTCGCGCATCGTGGCGATGACGTCGTGGCCTTGGCGGGCGAGGGTGAGCGCGGCGAGGCGTCCGAAACCACTGTTCGAACCGGTGAGCAAGATGCGAGCCATGCGCTGATCCTGACACGTTCCCAATCCGGGGACGGCACCTGCCGCCGGACAGTAGCGTCGGGTGGATGTCCGTTCGCAGCGACGACCCGGCGCGCCAGTTCGTGCGCGGCTTCGGCCTGGCGGAAGGTCTCGAATGGGGTTTCTGGCTGGCGGCGTCGGTGTGGTGGATCGTCGTTCTCGACCTCGGGCCGGTCCAGCTGGTTGCGATGGGCGCGGTTCTCGAGGCATCGGTGTTGCTCGCAGAGACACCGACCGGGGTGGTGGCCGACCTGGTGAGTCGGCGCCGATCGTTCGCAATCGGTCAGGCGTTGATGGGCGTCGCGTTCATCTGGGCGGTCATCTCGACGAACTACTGGGTCATCCTTCCCGCCCAAGCGATCTTCGGGGTGGGGTGGACGTTTCGGTCCGGCGCCGACACCGCCTGGGTCACCGACGAACTCAAAGGCATGGGGCGAGCCGACGACACCGACGTGGAACGGCTTCTCATTCGCAAGCACCAGTTCGGGATCGCCTTTGGTCTGGTCGCCCTGTTCGTGGTGATGGTGGTGGGCACGCTGACGTCGGTCCGGGTTGCGATCGTCGCCGTTGGTTGTGCGTCGCTCGTGCTGGCCGGGTGGATGGCGACGGCGATGCACGAGCACCATTTCACGCCCGGCCGGGAGCGCGACAGAGGGTTTTTCGAAACACTTCGCAAGGGCTTCTCCGTCGTGCGAACGCGGCCCCGGCTGCGGTTGCTGGTCGTCGTGTTGTTCACCCTCGATCTCGGTTCGGAGGCGTTTGACCGGCTCGGTCACAAACGGTTCCTCGACGAGGGGGGATGGGCTGACGATTCGTTGATTGGCTTGTGGGTGCTGTTCACCGTGCTGTCGGTTGCCGGGTTGATCGTCAACGGATTCGCGGGGCGGGCTCTCGATCGCGGTTTCGGGGTCGCTCGGCTGGCGGTGGTCTTGTTGGCGGTTGCGTCGGCGGGTGCGTTCTTGTCCGCGGCAACCAGCATCGTGCTCGTCATCGGTCTTGGCCTCATGTTCCAGGACGCAACGCGCGAGTCGCTGTGGCCCGTGATGGAAGGCTGGGCGAATCGGGATGCGCCGTCAGAGGTGCGAGCGACGGTGCATTCGTTGATGGGGCAGACGACGGCGTTGGGGGAGCTGACCGGTGGGCTGGCGTTGGGAGCCTTGGCCCAGGTGACGTCGATCCGCCTGGTGTTGTGTATCTCGGCCGGCTTGTGGGCCGTGTCGGCGTTGCTCGCAACCCGAGGGATCGAACACGGCGATGTGAGGAGCGCTCATCGGCACTGAGACGCGGGTCTAGATGAGCCATTGGACCCATTTACGGTGTGACGCAGCGACCCCTACGTTCGGGACCGTGCGGAATCGGGTTGTTCATACAGGCGGCGGGCCCCGTCGGCGGGCGGTCGCCGCAGCGCTCACAGGCGTGATCACGGCGGCCACCTTGGTGGTACCCGTGGCTGCTGGTGAGACAGCCCTGCAGCTGAGTTCGGTCCAGGCGACCGACACCGGCACGGTCGCGTTTGTCGCGGCACCAGAGACCGAGATTCTCGACCCGGTCGTCGAGTACCGCGAGGTAGAAACCAACTCGACGTGGGATGCCAGCCTCCGCACGTCGATCGTCGGCGGCGAGCAGGTGGCGATCGACGCCTACCGCTACACCGTCAAGCTCTTCGTCTACGACGGGCCGTTCACCGTTGCGGAATGCGGCGGCGTGCTGATCGACGAGTCGTGGGTGCTCACGGCCGCGCACTGCGTCGAAGTGCAGCGCTCAGCGACGACGTGGGTCGCGCCCGAGGCGATCGATGTGGTCTACGGGGTCGCCGAGTGGACCGACTTCCACTACGACCGCAACTCGAGGATCGCGTCGGCCGAGTCGGTCGCCCTGCATCCGAACTACGACCGGTCGACGCTGGCCAACGACATTGCGCTGATCCGTTTGACCGAGCCGGTCGACCGGTCCACCGCTGACACGATTCCCCTGCACGACCTCGCGGCGCCAGAGAATGGCCAGCCGGCGTACGTGACCGGGTGGGGTGCCACCGAAACCGGCGGGCGAACGGTCTCGCATCTGCGAGGTACCGAAGTCGCCGTCCAAACCGACTGTTCGGTCTGGGCGGGCGTCGTTCCTGGTTGGAGTGACAGCACTCGCCTCTGCACCACGGCTCATCCGAACGGCTTCTGCCAGGGCGACAGCGGCGGCCCGCTCGTCGTTCGGCAAGGTGGCGTCGCGATGGTCGCCGGCATCGTGTCGTTCAACTCGGTGCTTGGTTGTGCAGCCCATCCTGACATTCCCGACGTGTACACGCGGGTCGCTCCTTACGTGAGTTGGATCGAGTCGGTGACCGGTCCGTTGTGGTCGACTGCGTCGGTTGCAGACGGCGGGGTCGCCGATCTTCCCGACGCCCGCGCCGGTCGTACCTACGCGGTCCGCATCGGCGACAACGCAACGGGTGCGTTCACGATCGAGACGGTCACGATGCCGGGTCGGTTGCTGCGGGGCCCGGACGAGACCGGCGTCGACTGCCGTCGGCCCGATACCCACCCGTTCGTCGATGCCGACGCCGACTCGATCTTTGGCACCTCGATCGCCTGCGTGTACCAACTCGGCATCACGACAGGCACGTCAGCCACGACCTTCGCTCCGGAGGACGTCGTCACCCGCGAACAGATGGCAGCCTTCCTCGGGCGTTTCCGGTTCACCGTGACCGCCGAAAGCTGTACTGGCCCGGTTCCGTTCGACGACGTGGCCGCCGGTTCGTACGCCAGCGCGGCGATCGGCTGCCTCGCCTCGATCGGGGTGACGGGGGGAACGTCGGCCACGACGTTCTCGCCCGACGCGGCGGTGACCCGTGAGCAGATGGCGGCCTTCCTCGCTCGTCTGCTGCGTGAGGTCACCGGCGAAGCGTGTGCCTCGCCGGCGCCGTTCACCGACGTTGCGCCGAGTTCGTACGCCTTCGACGACATCGGCTGTCTCTCGGCTGCTGGCATTACCTCGGGTACGTCGGCTGGGTACTTCTCTCCGGATGCGCCGGTGACGCGAGCCCAGATGGCGGTGTTCATGACCCGCCTGTACGAGTACCTCGGCGGCTGACCGGTCACCGAAGGGAACGCCAGGCGGTCGCTACCCTGGTCGTTCATGTCGTTGACCCTCGATGCAGATCGGCTCCGATTCTCCGGCACGCCTGTGCGTCTCGACGGCGACCGAGTCGGGGCACTCGAGGACTCATCGTCGCTCCTCCTCGATGCCGAGGCGCTCGTCGACCGCTATGAGCGGGAGGGCTACCTCTACCTCCCTGGCCTGATCGACTCCGAGCTCGTTCTCGCAGCGCGCACCGAGCTTCTGCAGAAGTACGCGATCGTCGGTGAGATCGACGATCGCCAACCGCTTGATGACGCGATCGCCGGCGACCGGGCCGGGCTGGCATCGGCAAACATGCGGGTGCTCACCGAGAGTTTGCGCACCGGGCATCACTACGAATCGGTGATCCTGCACAAGCCGCTGATCGATGTGGTCGGCACCTTGCTCGGCGGTGGAGTGCGGCCCTATGACTTCCGTTGGCCTCGTCTGGCTCGTCCGGGCGAAGGGTGTGGCTATCACTGTGACGGGCCGTACATGAGCCGAGGAACCGACAAGCACCTGTCGGTGTGGATTCCGCTGGGCCGGGTGCTTCCCCATGAGGGGGGATTGATGGTGCTCGAAGGCAGCCATCGCAACGAGGAGCTCGCCAACGGTTACCTGAAGATGGACGCCGATCGTGACGGGCTGGTGTGGCTGTCCGACGACCCGGCCGATGTCCAGGATCGCTACGGCAAACGCTGGTTGACGACCAATTTCGCGCCGGGCGACGCCCTGGTCTTCTCGATGTCGACCGTGCACGGGGCGTTCGACAACCTGTCGCCGGAGCAACGGTGTCGCCTGTCGACCGACAGTCGGTACCTGCTTGCCGGCGAGGTGCCGGACGAACGCTGGAACGGCGATGACCTCAACCCGCACGGCCCCGGCCGGGTCTTCTATCCCGGGCTGGGTTCGTGGGACAACGCCGACTTTCAGGACGAATGGAAGTACGTCGACGAAGCCGGTCGGCTGGTGCTCCCGTCGTGAGCTCGACGCCGCTGCCGTGTCCATGTGACCCGTCGCAGTCGCTCGACGAGTGTTGCGGACCCATGCTCACCGGCCGCGTGCCGGCGAAGACCGCAGAGGAACTGATGCGGTCTCGGTTCACCGCTCATGCGTTGGCCAACGAGCAGTACCTCGCCGTGAGTTGGGCCCCGGAGACTCGTCCGAGCGACGTGCACGTGATCCCCGACCGTGAATGGACCCGCCTCGAGATCGTCGACACCGAGCGAGGTCGGCAGCTCGACGTGGATGGTGTGGTGGAGTTTCGAGCCCATTGGGAATGGCGAGGCGAGCACGGTGTCTTGTCCGAACGCAGTCGGTTCCGTCGCGAGAACGGCCGTTGGGTCTACGTTGATGGGTTGTGATGAAGCGTCTGGGATCGTCGGTGCTGCTGGTGGCAGCCCTCGTTGCGGCGGGTTGTTCTGATTCGGCCGAGGAAGGCCCCCTCGACGGGACCTGGGAGGTCGTCGAGGTCGATGGGCAGTCAATCGTGCCGGGTGACAACACGGTGTCGCCGCCGTACTTCGAGATCGGCGACGGGCGAGCCGACGGCTCGCTTGGTTGCAACGATGGCGGGGCTCCGCTCGATGTCACCGAACGGGTCATCGACTTCGGTGCGCTCGAACGCACCGAACAAGCGTGCGACATCGCGGTGTCGTTTGCGGAGATGGCGTTGGTCGACGTGATCGCCGACGGGATCGTGGAATGGTCACGCGATGGCGACCGCATGATTTGGGTTGCCGCCGGTCGCCAGATCGTGCTCGAACCGATCGACGGACCGCCAGCCTGACCCGGACGTCGGCCGCTCAGGCGTAGATCGTGGCCGCCGTGCCTCGTCGTTGCGTGAACGTCGAGACGAACGCGGCCCGACTGTTGGCCTGGTAGGCACTTCGGGCGCCCGCCAACCGTGCCTGCACGGTCGCATCTGCGGTGCTGGCTTCGGTCTCGGGACGACATCGGCGAGCGATCAGGGCCCGGCCGATCGTGAGGTCGATCGCCAGGGACCCGCGCATGTCGACCGTTGCCTGCTGCCCGGCGTCGAGATCGTTGTACCTAGCCATGATGGGTACAACGGCCCATGGGACCGAGACCTTTAGTCATTCCTGCCCGATGACGTTCGCGGTGCCGCCGCGACGAGCCTGTCAGGATGGTCGGCGATGGGCCGCCTCGACGACTACCTGCACCGCATCGGCGTCGACACCGACGTGGGGGCCGACCTTTCGTCGCTTCGTCTCCTGCATCGACGTCATTCGATCGAGATCCCCTACGAGAACATCGATGTGCAGCTCGGCGTGCCCGTCGGGCTCGACCAGGATCAGATCTTCGACAAGCTCGTGCGTCGGCGTCGGGGCGGATGGTGCTACGAACACAACGGACTGTTCGGCTGGGCCCTCGAGGAGATCGGGTTCGATGTGACCCGCATGGTCGGCGGGGTCGTGGGCGAACAGGCCAACGATCTGGGCCACCACGGCAATCATCTGGTGCTCCGGGTCGACCTCGATGGTGAACGATTGCTGGCTGATGTCGGCCTCGGTGCCGCCATGATCGAACCGATACCTCTCGCCGAAGGCGATCACACGGTCGGCGAACGGACGTTTCGGCTCGAAGCGACAGGAGCTGGGCACTGGCGGTTCCACAACGCTGAAGGCATCAACCCCCCGCTGTTCGAGCTCGACGAACAGTCCGACGAGCAGCGCCTTTCGACGATGTGCCAGGCGCTCCAAGACGACCCAGAATCGGTCTTTCGCCAGAACCTGATCGTCACCCGGTTCGATGCCTCAGGCCGTCACACCATCGCGTTGATCGGACGGCGATTGACCCGCCCAGGACGGCCGGCCCATCTGGTCGCCGGCGATGACGAGCTCGTCGACGTCCTGCGCGACGAGTTCGGCCTGGTGCAGGACGACCTCCATGCGCTGTGGCCGGCCGTTGCGGCGCGGCACGCCGCGTTGTTTCCCGACGAGGTGTGAGCTGTCAGCCGTTGACGAGCCAGCGGCGCAGCTGATCGACGATTGGTGCAGCAACCGCCAGGTGCATCAGGTTGAGCCAGATCCCACTGGTGATGTCGCTTGCTCGTGAGAAGGCGTAGGCGCCGGTCAGGATCAACACGACGCCGCTGATGTTGAGGAATCGAAGGTCGGCCCGTGGCCGCCCGTTGAGCACAAACGCCACAACCGTGCCGAGCACCCCGGCCACGACGGCCGCAACCAGCGCACCGAGGAGCCGCACCTCAGCGAGGTCGAGGTCGCCTTGCTCGACCAGGATCGACCCGCTCGCCACATTGGCGACGTTCCAGACCGCCAGAACGAAAACAACCGCACCGGCGGTACCTATGCCCGATGCTCGCAGAAGCGTGTTCATGATCGTCTCCGTTTCCGTCGGCGCGTGGGCCGGATCGTAGCGGGGTCGGATATCTCCTCACGTTGCGATCCGATTCGGTCGACAACCGATGGGTGGCGAAGGATGGCGCACGTCAATCAGATGCTCGGTCGAGGATCGTTTCCACCGCCGCGGTCGTCGTCTTGGGCGCCGCTGGCGTTGCAACCGCGCTCGTGTCGCCGAACGGCCCAAACGCCGACCCGGCCGCAGGACCAGGCATCGAGCGATCGGTCGCGAACTCGACCGATCGGGCCGAAAGGAGCGGGGTATCGATCGGCGACATCTGGACGATCACCTCGCGAACGCTCGCAGAACTGTCCGCCGAGGTCGCCGGTTCGTCAACTCGTTGACAGATGATCAGCAGGCTGTGAGGGAACCGTTAGGGGTGCCCTCTGGCACTCAACTTCGCGGATTCGATCGACGACACTGCCGACATGCGAATCCATGTCCGCGCCGTGTTGGCGCTCACCCTCGTTGTTTCCATCCTTGCGTCAGCGAGCCCGGCCTCCAGCGCCGCCGGGTTTGGTGATGTCGACGAGGGCCGCTACTACACCGCCCCCGTCCAGTGGATGGTCGACAACGAGATCACGACCGGCACGTCACCGACCTGTTTCTCCCCCGGGCAGCCGGTCACCCGGGGCCAAGCTGCAGCGTTCCTGTGGCGCTTCCTCGACCGGCCGAGCGCCGCTCCGCACCCGTTCGACGACGTTGCCGAGGCCTGGCAGCACGGCCCGATCTCGTGGCTCTTCGAATCCGGGATCACCACCGGAACATCCGAGACGACCTTCTCGCCCAGCCAGCCCCTGACCCGAGGTCAGTTCGCTGCGCTTCTGCACCGCCTCGAAGGACGACCGGCCCCAACCGAAGCGCATCCCTTCGTCGACGTCACCGCCGGCTGGCAACAAGACGCCGTTTCGTGGCTGTTCAGCACCGGCATCACCGAAGGCACCAGCGCGACCGAGTTCTCGCCGAACGCCGCGGTCACCCGCGGACAGATCGCGACCTTCCTCTACCGGTACGCCGGTTCACCGGCGGTCGTCGTCGATCGGCTCTCGACCATCTGCGGCACCGGCTCGAACGGCGCCGAGCCGGCGCTTGGCGAAGGATTCGATTCGCTGTTCATCGGGCACAGCTTCTTCCGGCCCATGGCCGAACAGATGGCCACCCTGGCCCCCGCGGCCGGGTTCGACGAACACGATCAAGACGTCTTCTTCTCCGGGGGTGCCTCCGGTGCTCCGCTCGGGATCTGGAACCAGCCCGCCAAACGCACCCAAATCCAGGAGGTGCTCGACACCGGCACGGTCGAACTGTTCGGCATGACCTATCACCCGACGTACCCAACGCTCGAGGGCTACCGCAACTGGATCGACTATGCGCTTGCCAACAACGACGACACGATCTTCTTCGTGGCGATCCCGTGGCTCACCGATCCGGTCACCTACACCGCTGCTGACTACGCGGCCAGCGTCGATGCGGCGTACCCCGTCATCGCCCCGCCGTTGATCGATCAGCTACGCCGGGAATACCCGAACAACACCTTCTTTGCGATCCCGTACGGCATTGCGGCCGCTGAGCTCTACACCCGCTGGGACGCGGGTGAGCTGCCCGACATCACCCAGCTCGTCGGCCGGAACGGCACCGGCGTGTTTCGAGACGACTTCGGTCACGCCGACGAGATCCTGGAAGACCTCGCCAGCCTCGTGTGGCTCCGCGCGATGTATGACGTCGACCTCACGACCTTTGATGCCGGGTACGAATGGTCGATCGATCTCAACGCCATCGCAACGTCGATCCTCGACGACCACGACCCCGCCTACGACGCTCCCTGGCGTTCGTAGGCAGGGTCCGGGGGTGGCAGCGCCGGGGCCGGTCAACCGCTGGCATTTGCAGGGGGGTGCGGCCCGCCGTACGGTCGGCTGCCAGCCCCCCCAGCTACGCAGCGATCACCGCCCGGGTGAACCTGGTCGAGGGCCAGAAAGCGAAGGTGCGGCCGCGCATGTCTGACCGACAGACCTTGATCGTCAGCGAAATCGACTACGACCAGGACGGCAAGCAAACCGGCTACCTTCGGCTGCCGTACTCCGTGCATCGTTCCGCCTACGGCTGGATCCCGGTGCCAATCGTTCAGATCAAGAACGGCGACGGCCCGACGGCGCTGTTGATCTCCGGCAACCACGGTGACGAATACGAAGGTCAGGTTGCGCTGAGCAAGCTGTGCGCCAACCTTGAACCCGCCGACGTCTCGGGTCGGCTGATCATCATGACGATGGCGAACTACCCCGCTGCGCACGCGGGGATGCGAACGTCACCCTTCGATGACGGCAATCTCAACCGGACCTTCCCGGGAGACCCACAGGGCACCCCGACGGAGATGATTGCGCAGTACATCGAAGAGGAGCTGATGCCCCTCTGCGACTACTTCTTCGATTTTCACTCCGGCGGTTCGTCACTGCGCTACCCGACAACGGTGTTGCGCCAGCGAGGCGATACGCCCGAAGACGAAGCAGCCCTCGAGGCGCTGCAGGTCGCGTTCGATGGCGACTATGGCTTCATCTTCGGCGCCGGGATCGACCCGCGAGTGTCGGGTTCCGCGGCGAAACGTCAAGGTGTGCTGAGCATCATGACCGAGCTCGGCGGTGCCGGAACGGTCACGCCGGAGATCCTGGCCAAAGCCGAGCGAGGCATCAATCGCCTCCTGCATTTCATTGGCATGCTGCCCGGCTACGAGCCCGACGAGGCCCGAGGTATGCGACTCATGGAACTCGCGAGCCTCGACTACTACTGCTACGCCCGCGACGAAGGGCTGTTTGAGCCCTACGTCGACTTCATGTCCGAGGTGAAGAAGGGTGATGCCGCCGGCGCGATCCACCATCCGGAGACGCCGTGGGTCGAACCGACGATCTGCTACTTCGACCACGACGGGCTCGCGATCTGCCAACGCATCCCCGGTCGAGTACAGCGCGGCGATTGCCTCTTCCACCTCGCTACCGATATCGAGCAGTAGCGCAGCGTTGTTCTCCGTGACCGCGACGGATTTTGCCCCGCCGAAGCGATGAGCCGTGAGCAGGCCGTGACGATGTTGGGTGGCCTGCAGCGACCGGACATGAACGGAGAAGGCCATGAAGAATCCCCCCGCTGCGCGATTTGAGCTCACGATCCAACAAGGAGCGACGACGAAAGCAAGCGGCGCGGAGCGACCGTCGTTCGCAGTAGATCCAGAGGTGCCGAAGAGCATCGACTTGTCCGCTCGACCGGTCGTCGAGGCGCTTCAGCGGAGTGCAGGTGCAGAAACCCTCGGCACCAACTCGGCCTGGGCGACCGCGTTCAACTGGGATGAGTGGTTCCCGACAGCGATCTTCACGGTGAGTCAGAAGTTCGGTACCGCTCGCTATCTCGATCTCTGGAACTGCGACCATTTCGACGATGCCACCGACATGCAGAAGAACCTGTCGGAGGATCGAGCCTGGTTCTCCGACAACGGCTACGACAGCTGGGGATCACCCGAGTCAAGCGACGGCGTCATCAACTGTCACTTCAGGGCACCGACCGATGGCCGGTACGTCTGCGATGTTCGGCTCCTGAGCCATCAAGGCCCGGCCGAGGTCGAGTGTTTGATCGACGGCAACTCCTTCGGGCCTTTGCCGTTGGATGGTTCGCTCCTTCAACCCCATCCATGCGAACTCACGACCGGCAATCACGACTTTCAGATCCGTCAGACGTTCGGCGCGTTCTTCTTCGTGAGCTTGTTCGTCTGGCGCGTCGGCGACCTCTAGCCATGCCAAACATCGACGATGGCTCGACGGCCTGGGGCGAGATGATTCCCTTCGAACTGGATCCTCGATTGGGCAATGTCGCAGTCGACAACGTCTACGAAGCGATGTTCAAGTGGGCATCTCGCACCGACGTGTGCTTCATCGAGCGAGCACGCACCAGCCTGCCCAGTGACTTCATCAGGTTCGAGTAGGACGACCCGGACGAATCGTGTCGAAGTGGTGTTGGCGCATCCCGCCCAACGCGGATTCGACTCCCTGGTGGTACATGCACTATCGAAACCGTGGCACACGAAATCGGGCATGCGGTCGGCTTCTTCCACGAACACCAACGTCACGACCGTCACTTCTTCGAAGCGCTCCCACGAGGGTTGCAACACGATCAGGTCAAGTTGCGCAAGGGTCTGTCGGTCGGACAGTACGAGGACCACTCTCTGATGACCTACCCAGGGATCCGGGCCATCGAGGGCCCCCACCTGCCGCGTGATGACGCACCGTCACCTTCATTGGCGCGTGTCCTGAACTACAGAACGGCCAGCGGTCCGTCCAACACGAGTCAGGGGCGTGTGGCCGTCCGCCCGCTCGTGACGGGCAACCTTGACACCGAACTCACGACCAGCGTTCTCTCGCACTTCTACCGGCGACGGGGCCGTCTTCATGTCTCGATGTCGGACGGCCTCGCTCACCTCGGGACCGACGCAGCTCGGACCCACAACCTGGTGCGACGCGTCGCTGCCGACGAGGCGATCGCCGCGGTCACGGCATTCGATGTGAATGCAGACGGCCACATCGTCCCGAAGTCGAGGTGCTTCTTTGCCGAGGATTCTGATGATCGGCGCGGGCAGATCGGTGAACACGAGTTCGCGCCGACCTATTCGACGGCCGAGCGCGACCCCGGTGTTTGGCAGGAGGCGCCGCCTCCTAGGGGTCCCGGTTGGGCGAGTGAACCGCGTCTCGATGCCATCGCGTTTCCCTACAGCGGACACACGCTCACCGATGACGTGATGTTGTTCGTCACCGATGGAGGCGAGCTCCACATCGGTCACGGGTTCGACCCAGGTCGGTGGGATTGGTTGACCCTGCCAGACGCGCTGGCCTCGGACGGACTTGCACCGTCTGCGGTGAATCGTGATGGGTGCTTCTTCACACGGATCGACGGTGCGCTCGGTGAAGCACGCATTCGTTGGCGACAGCGCCGCCCAATGACGACTCTTGAGAGCGTGCGGCTTGCGGATCATGGCCACCCTGACGGTGTGCGGCTGCTGGGCGCACCGCGAGTCGTGGTGCGTCGCCTGCCGGAAGGGGGCACTGAGACACTCGTGTTCGTCGTTGGTGAGGCTCGCGGAGCCGCCGGCGCAACGCAGCTGTACTGCGGGCGTCGCCCGGCCGGCGCCACATCGACGCTGACGTGGGAGGCCGTGCCGGCAGCGCCCGGCGAGATGCCGGCGATTGCGCAGGTCGGTGCAGCAGCGACGAAAGGCTCGTTCGAGGTGGTAGTCGTGGCATTGAGTCAGGACGGGCGATCTCTCCTGCACTACCGGCTCTATGTGCGAGGTGGCTTCTCTGCCCCACGGGGTGGCCCAGCGGGTGGTTGGCCATCGAGTCCGGAGGTTCCTGGTGTGGAACCCTGGTCCGAACCGCTCAACACTGGGCCGGCATCGATCAATGACCATCGCCTTTCCGCCTGGAGCGGGTCGAATCGATGATCGGGTCGTTCGGAGGGCCATTCGCGATCGTTTGTCAGGCCAGCTTCCGAGCCAACGACGCAACACGGTGGTCGCCTCGCCGTGCTCGGTTCGCTACGGGGAGGCCGGGTATGCGTACGAGGCCTCTGCGTTCGTCGCCCCGCAGGGCAATCGGGTCCGGCGACGATTGCCCAGCGGTGATGTGGACTGGGCGTTCGACCCTTCCTCCTAGGCGGACTGTTCAGCGAAGGGCAAAGGCTCGAACGCTGAGGCCGCTTGCTGGCTCAGTGCTCGACCAGCTCGAGCACCTGACCCAGCCACTCGATCGAAGCACGGGTGATCGGGTCGACGACGAGCTGGATGTGAGACGCCCCTGCAGCGTCGAACGCCGCCAGCTGCTCTGCGATCGCCGCGGGCGGCCCGACAATCGGCTCGATGGTGACGCCTGCTGCGTAGTCGCCCATGACGCGCCCACCGCCGCCTTCGAGCTGAACGAGTACGGCCGCTGTTGCGTCCAAGGTGGACGGGTCACGACCGGCAGCGTCGGCTGCGGTGTCGACCTCGGTCTTCAGTGCAGCAAAGGCGTCGGGGGTGTTGCCGTAGTCGGACCACCACACGTTCCAGGCATCGACATGGGGGAGTGCGATCGACTGCATTCGCGGCCCGATCGACCCGAGCATCAACGGGGGTCCCAGCGGCCGGGGCGAGCGGGGATGGAGCACGCAGTGGTCGACGTCGTAGTACTCGCCGTGGAAGTCGACCTCACCCTCGTGGAGGAGCGTGCGGATGATGGTGAAGGCTTCCTCGAAGCGGCTGACGCGCCGGTCGTAGGGAAACCCGAACGCGTCGTACTCTCGTCGGTTCCAGCCCGCCCCGAGGCCGAGAATCAGACGTCCCTCCGAGATTGCGTCGACGGTGGCTGCCTGCTTGGCCAGCATCGGCGGCGCGTGAAAGCTGGTGCTGGCGACGAGCGGCCCGATCTCGACCCGCTCCGTGACCGCGGCGATCGCCGCAAGGGTCGTCCATGCTTCCCACGGGCCCCGCATGCCGTCGGGTAGGTCATAGATCAGATGATCACCGACCCACACCGAATCGAAGCCGACCTCCTCGGCCGTTCGTGCCATGGCGAGATACTCCGGGAACGGGACCTCCCATTCGACCTCGGGTAGCTGGACTCCGATCTTCATGGTCCCTCCGCGGGTTGCCTCGGCTCGTATCTGCGCAAGCGCCGACAGGCCAATCATGGCGTTCGGATTCGCGCCGAACCAGACAATGCCGTGGCGGGCGGGGAGGGACACCGCACGCCACATGGCTCAGCGCTGAGTCGGTTGCCAGACCCGCCGACCGACGAGCCACACGAACAACGCTTCGCGGTGTCATCACCACACTGAATGAGATCGACTGTCCGGGCTTGTCCGGGCTTGCCCTGAACGCTTCCAACCGGTGCGCCGTGCGCCCTACAACCGCTCTTGATCGCCGAATTCGGCGGTTGGCCGGTGACGGCCAGGACGACTCTGTAGGGAGGCGAGCGACGTGGCTCGACGTGTGTACGTGACGGTGATTTCGGTGATTGCAGCCTTGTTGGCTCCACTCGCCGCGCCCCTCGGGGCCCAGGAGGGGAGTGCGACCGACGACGAGTTCATCGTCGATCTCGGCACGACGACGTTCCTCGATGTCGCCGCCAACGACGATCCAGGCTTCGTGCCCACCGAGGTCGTGATCCGGGTCGAGTCGCTCGAAGGATCGGCCCAACCCGGAGTCGACCCGGAGACGGGTGCTCTTGGCATCTTCTTCACGTCAGCGCCGGAGGTGTTCCCGACCTCGCTCGGAGCGACCGCCTCACGCCAGGAGGTCGGCTACCAGCTGTGCGACGCGACCCCGCAGTGCGTTGGTGCCTGGGCCTACATCTACCAGGAGTCCCCGACGCCGGTCCTCGCCGACGACACGATCTCGGTTCCGGCCGGCACCTCGCGGCTCATCGACGTCTACATCAATGATGCCGGTTTCGATGGGTACACGATTAGCCCGTCAATCGTGGGTGAACCGACGTCGGGTTCGGTCGAGTTCGGCTCCGGTTTGGTCGACTACCCGCTGTACCGGTACACGGCAGACCCGGGTGATCCCAGAAGCGACTCGTTCGTGTACGAAGTGTGCAATCGCGCCGACGTGTGTTCGACAGCAACCGTCTTCATCAATGTGAGCGAGGCCACGCCCGTCGTCGCCGATGACACGATTGTCGTCGCCGCCGACCGCCCCACGATCCTTGCAGATCTCATCTTCGCCAACGATCCACTCGTTGACTTCGGTGCACGGTACCGACCCTCGTTCCTCTCGATCACCACGCCAACGTCGTCCGGCGAAGCGGTCGCGACCTTCGACACCGAAGCCGGGTCCGCGGTGTACTACACCCCGGCGAGCCGTTTCGAGGGTGCCGACAGCTTGGCTTACCAAGCGTGCATCCCGTCTCCGTCCGAATCGAGCGAGTCGAGCGCGGAGCTCTGTGACATCGCAGAGGTCGACATTACCGTGGCGAGCTTTGGGCTCAACGACGACTACGCGGGGCCGATTGCGGTCGGCGATTCCGCGTTCATGTCGATCATCAGCAACGACGTCGGGGTCACTGGCAACCGCCGGCTGGCCGTGGTCGAGCCGCCGGCGGCCGGTGACGTCGTCGACATCGAAGGCAACTTCCAGTACACGCCCTACGACGGGACGATCGGTATCGACAGCTTCGTGTACGAGGTCTGTTTGCTCGAAGACCCGGCGATGCCGTGCGACACCGCCACCGTGTTCATCGAGGTCGAGCCAGGGCCCGTTCTGCCCGACATCGACGCCGACGAGTTCGGCTACATCGCCGACGGTCGATTCGGAACATTCGACGTCTTGGCCAACGACAGCAATATCGACCCCGACACGCTCGAGATCTTCGAGGGGACGAACAGTGGTGCGGAGCGCGTCGTCGACCGAGGAGACGGTCCTGTCATCGAAGCGGCGTACGCCTACACGGGAAGTGAGCCGGTCGTGCGCCAGATCTGGTACCGAGTGTGCAACTCGCCCGACCCGGAGTCGCAGCAGTGCGGCCTTGGTCAGTTGACGATCAACCTCACGGGTACCGAACTGCCCGTCAAGGACACCGAGATTGCCAACATCTCCGTGCTGGTGGGCGAGACCATCACCGTGGAGGTGATCGACGGGGTGGACGGTCTCGTCTCGCCGTTCTCGTTCGAGATCCTGCAGATTCCGCCCCACCTGACGGCAAGCCTCGACGAATCGTCCAGCCCGCCGACGGCGATCACGGCGACCGGTGTGGCGCTCGGCGGTCGAGACACGCCGATCCAGTACCACGTGTGCAACCTCGACGAGACGGGTGAACCAATCACCTGCAACTTCGGCAATTTGTTCATCGAGGTCGTGGAAGAACCGGTCGTCGCTGTTGATGACAGCGCGATGGTCGCATCGGGTGAGCCCACGGAGATCGATGTCGTTGGCAACGATCAGGGCTTCGACATCGTGGGCTCGGTCGTGACCGTCGATCCCGCCCCGACCCGCGGCACGGTGACGATCACCTCCGACGAGGAAGGGAACTTCTCGGTCATCTACACCTCCGAACCGAACCGGATCGGCAACGACAGCTTTGGCTACGAGGTGTGCGACGAGTCGTTGGTTCGGTGTGACACGGCCGTCGTGTCAGTGCAGATCAGCCCGGCGTGCACGATCGTCGGTACCGACGGACCCGACACGCTCGAGGGGACCTCGGGAGACGACGTGATCTGCGGCCTTGGCGGTGACGACACCATCAACGCACGCGGTGGCAACGATGTCGTCTACGGCGGTGGCGGCAACGATGTCATCACCGGCGGCAGCGGCGACGACGTCGTGTATGCCCAGGGCGGCGACGACATCGTGTACGGCTACGCCGGCAACGACGAGCTGCGGGGCAACCGCGGCAACGACGAAGTCCGTGGCGGTGCGGGCAACGACGATGTTCGTGGCGGCCAAGGCGACGACGATGTTCGAGGTGGTGCGGGCAACGACTCCGTGCGCGGTGGTCGCGGGCTGGACGAGGTCCGCGGCAACGGCGGGATCGACTACCTCTTCGGTGGTCGCGATGCTGACCAACTCTTCGGAGGTACGGACGGCGACGTGATCCGCGGCAACGCCGGTAGCGACGTAATCGCTGGTGGCGATGGGCCTGACGCCGTGTTCGGCGGGCAAGACGATGACACCATCAACGGCGGTGGCGGCGACGACCTCCTGCGTGGCAACGGGGGCGTCGACGTCACCGACGGCGACGGTGGCTTCGACCGCTGCAACGCCGAGACCGAGATCGAGTGCGAGGCGAACCCCAACGACGGCGGTAGCCGTTCGCTGCGCTTGACCGACGACACCGATTTCACGCAGTGGCCGACTGTCCCGCAGCTGCCTGCCATTCCGATGGATGGCGCGTCGACAGCGGCAGGCATCTTCTGCGCCGTCGCCCTTCAAGAGGTTCCGGCCGGTGCGGCCGGGCTGTTCGACACGCCGGCGCCGATCCACTGTCTGTCCGACATGGCCGACGGTCAGTTCGGGGTGATCTCGACGGTCGACAGCTCGGCGGTCCCGGTCGATGCCGTGCTGCTGACCGATGAGTTCTGCGCCACCACTGGCGCCGATCTGTGGTGCATCGACGAGTCGTCACGCACCTATGTCGAGGTCGATGTTGCGGGCGTGACCGGCAACATCCTCGACGTGGCGATCGCTTCCGCCGATCAGGCGGCCGGGGTGCCGTTGGCCGACGCGACGATGTGTGTCCTCACCGATGCCGGCGTCTGGTGCGCCGGTGACAACACGCATGGCACGTTGGGTACCGGCGACTTCGACCCTCGCGCCGGGTTCGTCGAGGTGATCGGTGTACCGACGCTCGTCGATCTCGACATGTCGGATCGCACGGTGTGCGGCCGAGATCCGAGCGGCGATGTCTGGTGCTGGGGCGACAACCGATCGGGCCAGGTCGGCAACGGCCTGGTCGGCACCGGCGCTCCTACGCCAGTTGCTGCCGGCCTCGCTGCCATGGATCAGGTCGCCGTCGGCGGCCAGACCGTTTGCGCTCTCGACATCGAGGCTGAGACCGTCACTTGCTGGGGTCTCTATCACGGCAACCAGGCCGAATCCGACGTGATGCCGGAGCCGGTCGCCGTCCCAACGGTTGTTGCCTCACCGGGCTGGCAGATCGGTGAGCTCGGCACTGAACTCTCGGCGTCCAGCTCACACATGTGCTTGCTGGCCAACAGCCAGGACGTCTACTGCTGGGGCGATGACACCTCAGCCCAGACGACCGGCATCGACCCGACGGAGGATCCGTTCGTCACTCGGCCGGTGGTGTTGATCACGAACGCGGTGGCCAACAACGGTGTCGACGCGGGCGAGGGCTTCACCGTGGCCTGGGAGAGCAGCGGCCCCTCCTACCTCGCCGGTGCCACGGCGCCATAGCGGGCGGCGGATGCCTCGTGCGGGTGGGTCGGTCACGGCCCACCCGCACGAGCTGTCGACCGTTTCGAAGAGCTGTCCCGTGCGCAGGCCCGCGTGTGACTGCTGTTGGGTCGTGGCAACGGCAATTGGGCCGGGCCCGCGCTCAGTGAACGGTCGACGAGGTTCCCGGCCTTATTCCCGGCGACGTCACACCTCGGTGTTTCGCGGAGCGGCAATGCAGCCTTGACGAGGTGCGAGACCTCGCCTGCTGTGACCGGCAAGTACCAGTACGACATCAGCAGCCTGGATTTCTTCCGTCCAGGAGTTCGGCAAGGCGTTGTCCGTCGCTCACCAAGGCCGTGAAGGCTAGAAATGCTGGGGAGTCCTTGGTCGTTCCAGAGACACGGCGCAGCCCCATTTCGATGGGGCCCTCGATGGTCTGCCAGATGGCAAGGAAGAAGTCGGGTGGGCTCCCCTCCTCCCAAGGTGGGACGGTAAGTGGTGGGAGCTCAATCTCAGGCGTGGTCGGCGGCTCGGCCTTGAGGGCTTCAATGGCTGGCACTACTGCGTTCTCATTGACGACCTGGACCGTCTCATACAGGGCTTTGACAATCGAAGAAAGTTCCTTCTGGTGGTCCGGACCGAGAGCCTCTTCGAGAGTTGGCGCGTCCTGAAGTAGGAAGTTCCCGATCACGACCAAGGTCGTATTCAGGGTCTTGTACTGCTCGAGCTGCGCACCTGGATCGGAGGTGGAGCTCTGCACGGCTATTGGCCCTCGTTCGACTTGAATGCGCTCTCCAAGTCTTGGGCGACTTGGTCTCCTGCACGGATCACGCCAGCGAGGGCGGTTGCGAGGACCGGGACATTGTTGGGGTCGTTCCCGGCGAGGCTCTCATCGACCGTTATCAGCACTGGCTTGATTGCCGCCCATGCGGACGGAAACAGTTCGAGTTTCCCATCGTCTGGCCAGGGGGGCACCGTTGAGATTCCGAAGGAGGGCATGAGTGTTTTGCCGCCCTGGATCGCATGGATTCCCTTCACCAGCTCATGACTCATCGAAGAAAGCGCGTCGTACAACGCGTGGCACGAAGCCATGACGATTTTCTCAGCCTTCCCGTGAACTTCCCTTTTGACGACGTCAGCGATGACCAGAACAGCTCCCGCGCTGCTGTATACCCAAGTGTTCCATGTCTCGTATGACTCGAGGAGTTCGTTGTTCGAGACATCAAGCCCTGCCTCGTTCGCCCTCTCCCCGGGATTCGGAGCAAACTGCTCCACAGTGGGGTTCTCGGGGTCCCACGGTGGAACGCGTAGGGGTTCGGTCTGACTCATTGTATTGCTCCATTCGTCGCTGAGCTGGTTGAAGGGTCTCCACCGAGTCCGGCGGCGACGGCAGCGTTGCTCATGTCGGCCTGTAATGCGATGAGCTCATCGCGGAGCTTCTGGCCGATGAGAAAGTTCGCGACCGTCTGCGGGGTGCCGTCTGAACTCGGGGTAGGTGATTGGTCGTAGGAAAGGGACGGAACCATCAAGTTCTCGATGTCTTCGAATGCGTTGGCCAGCGCGGCAGTGTCTGCCGTCAGCGAAGCGAGTGAGTCGTTGATCTGTCCCGAGAGATCCGTAATGGCGCCCTGAATATCGTCCGTTGGAATGACGGTCTGGGTGGCGAAGGCAAAGGCGCTCGTCACATCGCCGCTGTGATCCTGGATCAGCTGCGCGAGTTCGGTCTCGAGTTTGCCCACCTGACCTTGCGCGTACTTCCTCATTGGGTTGCCGTCCGTAGGGTCACAACCAAGGTCGCCGAGGATCCCGCTCACCGGGTCAACGAGCGATGCGATGGTGTTGGCGATCGCACCCCCGCTCGTCAGCCCAGGGAGTGCGGTCTTCTTGATGGGGGATGAGGCTTGAACCACTGCGGTCCATCCCGCTGCGTAGTTCGCCATTGCTGTGTTGATGGAATCGGCATGCTTCAACGCAGTTGTCGTTGCGTCGAGGATGAGTTGCATTCGATCGCAGGCATCTCCTGCGGCATCATCAATGTCTTTGAGCACCTGCCCGAGACGGTCGTCGAACTGACCGTCGAGCTTGAGGTTGAGGGCTTGACCCCTGCGCGCGGCGTTGCCGATCAGCGCCGCGCCGGTTGCGGCCGCGTCGATGCACTGCAAATAGCTTGCGAACTGTGAGGGATTCGGAGCTTGGGAGCTCACGGCGGTGATGGCTTTGTCGACCTGCGCCGACGCTGCGGTGAGATCGCTCGTCTGCGATGCCAGAGCCGCTACAGCCTGCGCCTGTTGTTGGAGTACCGGGTCGATATCGCTGAACAAATCCTTTGCGATGTCGACACCGGCCAGGAACTCGACCACTTTCGAGCAGTCGTCGAACAGGGTTTCCAGTGTGACGAGCGTTGTTTCGTAGTCACTAGGCAGGCTCCTGGCCCGGTCGAAGGCCGTGAGCCCTGCGCTAAGTTCCGCACCAATGGCCTCGGCCGACGCGAGGCTGTCTTTCGCCGTGGTCGCAAGGTCGAGAAGACCCGTCAAGTTCTTCGAAACACCGTCGTAGCTCGACCGGATCAACTTCTGATCAGTGAGCGCAGACGTCAACCATGTCGCAGACGTGGTGGCGGTCGTCGGCGTTGCCGGCTCCTCGAGAGCGTCTGGGTCGGGCACGTACCGTTCGAGCGAACTCTTGGTCGTAGCCGATGATGCCGCTGCTGCATTCGCCGCGTGATCCCAGGTGAGCTTTGGCAAGTCTCCACTACTCGTGAGCGGAGGCAGGTGATAGGGGCCACCGGTCGATGGCGCGGCAACAAGGGCCTCGACAAGGTTACTGATCAACTGGTGAGTGTTGTCGCTGTTGCGGGTGTCGTACTGGGCAAGTCCACTGGACAACGTTGTCCAGTTGCTCGTTGCCGCCGTGCCTGCACTGGAGCCGGCCGATTGCTGCCACGAATGCTGATCGTTGGATGCCGGGAGGCCATTGAGGGCCTTCACGAGTGGCTGCACCCCAATTGCCGTAAGCAGGGCATCTTTGAGGTGATCAACGAGACTCTCGAGTCCGGTGACCTTCAGTACTTCGTTGAGGATCGGCTCGAGCACGTGCTTGATCACACTGTCGACGGCGTGCAGCACCCACCTCACGGGTGCGATCGCTGATTCGACCTTGTGGAGGGCGTCGACGATCGGATCGGTGATGCTTGCAAACGTGTTCAATCCGGCCTGGACGTCGCCGAGAACTGCCTCCAGATCGGCCGTGCCCTGGCTGAACGCAGCGTCGATTGCATTGATTGCCTGTGCGAAGTCGTCAGCGAACGAGCTCAAGGCCTCGATCGGCGCCGCAATTCCTTGATCGATCGCGACCATTCCATCCACAAACGACTTCGTCGTCTCCTCAGGGGCTGTTCCGGCGAATGCGCCTGAGGCGAGCAAGATTTGCGCGATGTCTAGGCAGTAACTCAAGATGCTCAGCGTGTTCACATAGTCCGGAACGGTCTGTGTGACATCGGAGATCAGGTTGGTTGCGCTCTTTGTACCGTCCGCAAGATCATCGAAGATCTGCTTGCCTGGGGTGACAACATCTGTGATTACCCCGTCGACTGCGGCCCGCGCGTCGTCGACAGCGGTCGAAACCGTTTCGACGATCCCGACAATTGGTCCCACGACCACGTCGATGATTGGGACCGCCTCGAGGAGGTCGGCAAGCTCCGCCAGTGCGGTGAGGGCATCTGAGCAGTCATCGAGCGCGCTTGGTACGTCGTTGGCGGCGTCGAGCACGTTTGAGATATCGACGCAGATCGTGTTGACGGTCGAGAGAGGCTCCACCGTTGGAGCGAGCGCACTCGCCAACTCGTTCAGACTTGCGAGCGCAGGGGTGAACGGGTTGTCGTCCTTCGCCGTTTCGGCTGGGATCTCGCTCATGTATTGCCGCCTTCTCCGTTCCGGCGTAGCGCCCAAACAAGACGGTCAGTGAAAGCAGACGGCTTCGGTCGTAGTCAAGAGCCCGCGCGGTGCGTGGCCGCCACTGAGAAATATCTTGACTTAACGTCGTCGCATCCTCACCTAATGTGCGAAATAACGATGTTCAGGAGCTTGTCGGATCCGAAGAGAATTCTCGTGGAGGTGTTTGAGTAGCCCTACCAGCGACCGGTGGTTTGGTGGCGCTCGTCAGCGACGGTCGCTGACCGGCTGCTCACCGAGGTCGGGCCAGACCACCGCGTTGCGTTCGTGCACAACGCGGGTCGAACCAATCAGAAGGTCGCCCACTCGACGATTGCTGATGTCGTTCGTGACGCGTGTCCCTTTCCGTCGCCGACAGTGATGATCGTCGGTCCTACGGCTGTTCGTGGCGAGCCTGGACGCAGCGATGAGGCCACCCAGCACGTGGGTGTCGCACACGCGGAGTGACGCCGTACCGCGACTCTCAGCCCACTGCGTCGACGAGGGCGTGAGCTGCGTCTGCTGCGCTCGTCCTGTCGTGGTCGCTGAAGCCCAGGTCTTGGAGGACGGTGTTCGTCTCGACGAGACAAACGATGCTGTAGGCGATCCCGCGGCACCGGTCGGCGTCGGCGGCGGTGTGGCGCTCGAGTGACGCCGCGAACGCATCGATGAGTGCGGCGTAGGCGTTTCGTACGGCGTGCCGGGTCGTCGGGTTTCGTGGGGCGGTCGCCTGCAGGATGTCGAAGGCCCGGTCGTCTGTGGAACGGCCGGTCGACCAGGCCGGCGAGAAGAAGTAGTCGACGACCTCATGGGGGCTCGGGTCGAGCCCGATCACAGAACGAACGGTCGATTCATAGCGGCGGCCGAGCACTTCGATCGTTGTGATACGAAGGTCGTCGCGGTCGCCGACGAAGTGGCTGATCGCCGTGCGGGCGACGCCTGCACGAGTCGCAATGTTGCCGATCGTGACGTCGGGCGTGCCGTTCTCCACGACGAGCTCGATGTAGGCGTCGATGATCGCTGTGCGCCGTTCGTCGGCCACGCTCGGTCGACCGGGACCCCGTGATGTCTCGTGCTGCTGGGTCGGTTCGGCCACGTGGCGAGCGTAGCAATCACATTGATTGACGAAGTGTCCATAAATTGGATATCGTTCCCGTATGGACGCACGAAACCCCCATGCCGTCGACCGAGTCATCGTGATCGGCGCTGGCGTCGCCGGACTCACGGCGGCGAAGGTCTTGCAGAAGCACGGCACGCAGGTCGTCGTTCTCGAAGCGAAGGAACGAATCGGCGGGCGAACCAGCACGGTCGACCTCGATGGTGCCGCTATCGACGAGGGCGCCGTGTGGCTCGACGGACTTCGGGGCAATCCGCTCGTCGACTGGTGTGAACAGGCTGGTCTCGAGACCGTCCGGGCGGATTATGTCGAGCCGCTGCACGTTGCCGCGTTCGACGCTGCCCGCGGTGGCTGGATTGGGCGCTTCGAGATGCTGCGGCATCTTGTCGCCTACCAACGAGCATCATCGGCGCTCGAGAAGCCGTCCGCCGGAGCCAAGACGTTGGCAGACCGCATCGATGAGGTCGTCGCTCGCTACGGCGGCCGAGGTGTGTCACCCCGGATCCGGGGAATGATGGTCCGGATGCTCGCCGAAGCCACCTGGGCGGGCACGGTGAACCAGCTCGGGCCGCATGCGGCGCAGATCGGCGAGCGGTACCCCGGCGGTGAAACTGCGATTGTGGGCGGCTATCGACGGCTGGTCGACACATTGGCGCATGACCTCGACATCCGACTCGAAACCCCGGTGACCTGCGTCCATCACCGCGATGGACGCATCTCGGTCGAAACGCCCCACGGCGTCTTCCGCGGTTCTCACGTGTTGATCACCGTGCCGCTCGGCGTGCTCAAGGCCGGTTCCATCACCTTCGACCCGCCCCTTCCCGCGGACAAACAGTCGGCCATCGACCGGATCGGGATGGGCATGGTCGAGAAGGTCGTGCTTTGCTTCGACGAGCCGTTCTGGCGCCGAGATGTCGCACGACCCCAGAACCTCTTCTTCTTCGACGACGCCACCCCGAGTCCCATCCTGTTCGACTTCACAGAGAGCGCAGGCGCGCCGGTCTTGGCCGCGCTGGTGAGCGGCGATCATGGCACCAGGTTGCTCGAGGATCCCGATGCTGTCGTCGCCGAGGTGGTCTGGGCGTTGCACACGATGTTCCCGGAGAAGTCCTCGACACCCGCGGCGGTCCACGTGTCGCGGTGGCGTCAGGACCCCGCCTTCTGCGGCAGCTATTCCACCGTGTTGCCGGAGACCACGGCCGCCGACTTCGCCACGCTCGGCCAACCGGTCGGCTCGCGGCTGCTGTTCGCTGGCGAGGCCACCAGCACCCATCGGCTCGGCTATGTCGACGGGGCCATGGAGAGCGGTCTGCGAGAGGCCTCACGGATCCTCTCGACGCCGGTCACGCTCAACTTGGCACCCGTGAGCGAGACGCTCCCGGCCTGACTACGGCGACGAAGCGGAAGCATCGAGGTTCGCAGGATTTGTCGTGGAGCTGAGGGGAATCGAACCCCTGACCCCCTGCTTGCAAAGCGTCTCAGAACTGTCCGCTGGTGTCTTCGGGCGTCCAGAATCGGTGTGATCTCAGGGCATCCGTTCCGCCGCAGTCTGTGGGCGTTCGCCGATGAACGCGCGTGTTGGCTCTCCACCTGGCTCTCTGCCCTGAGTCTTGCTGCGAGATCGTGTCTGCCTGTCTAGCGCGCCCTCGTACGGCACGAAGAGCGGGCTGTTCTCTTAACTCGGCGGAGCCCTATCGCGTCGAAACGACACGACATCTGGAGCGCTCTGCGGCGGTGGCCACGGTGTCTCCCTCGCCACGCGCGGCCCGTTGATGGCTCTGTTGATCGCGGGCTCAACTCCGATGTTCAGCAGATCTCGGTGGCCCTGTTGGCAAGGTCGCCCTCTATTCAGCGAGGATTGTTCTTTCGCATCCACGCTGAGCGCGCCTCCGCGAGGCGAGAGCGCTCGTCGGCCAACTCTTGGGGGGTGAGCGTCGTCTCAAAATCGGGCGGCTCGAAATCGGGGGGCCACTGGGTGTGTTCGTCATGACGGATCGACCCAGGTAAGAACGTGAGTTCGGCGAGGTCGGCTTCGGTTAGGTCGGCGCCAAAGAAGCTCGCGTTCTCGAACCTCGCGAACATGAGCTCTGCGCCTCGAAACGTGGCGTTCTTGAACCAGGCGCCCATGAAGTCGCCGAACCCAAAGTCAAGCCCGGTGAGGTCGGCACCGCTCAAGTCAACCAACGGCTCGCCTTAGCGAGGCCCCCGACGCCCCAGCACCGTTAAGGCTGCTTGTCGGTCGACTGCGCGTGGGTTTGGCTCGCTGCTAGCGCGGAGGAACGCTGAGAGCACCTCGATAGTCGGTGCGTGATACTCGTCGGGGTCCTCTTTGGCAACCTGCTCGAGTGAGTAGATGCCGCCGATGCGGACCTGCGCCTTCGTGCTACCGAGTTGCTCTACTGACTTGGCGAACCGGTCAGTGAAGTTGCCCTTGCGCTCGAGATCCAGTCGATCTTGAGCGACTTTTACCTGTCGCCAGGTGAAGAACGCTGTCACTAGAAAGAGCACGCCCGCCAGGCCCGACAACAACGTCGCGCGCACCTTATTTTCGAGGTCGATCCGATCCGCGTCGCCTATTGATGGTGCGTCAACGACCCAGTCAGGGACGACAAACGCAACCAGGTACACCGCAACTACCCCGAGGGCCGTGAGTCCAAATCCAACGAGTCTGCCGCTAGCACTTCGGCTCAACGCCATCTCGACATCCGATCGCCTCGCGCTGCAACAGGTCGAGCCGCCGGGTCCGTCTCGTTCTGAGGCACGAATTCCCTCCATCCGCCAGGGCTCAGACTTCTTGAACGAATCCGAAGAGTCAAACGGTTGACCCTCAGCGGCCTCGCCTCATGGACTGGTCGTCTCGGTCTATTGGGTCAGGCCGGGGCTGACGTTTGCGTCGAAGACCATGAAGTTGAAGGCTGTCCCTACCTGTTCGAGGGTTGCGCACGTGACTCCCTTGGCCACCGGTTTCTGATGTTCACTCTCCTAAGGGAAACAAACGTCGAACTTGGCCGCTGGCAAACCCTGTCGAAACACTGTAAACAGTGCGCCAAATACGAGAGGAGGTCGGCGTGGCGGAGACAGTACGAGGCGGGCGCGACCGGGCAATGAGGTCGTCCCATCGAAGAGGGACGAAGGCGCGTGCGTGGGAGTTGGCGACCGCGTGCCTCACCTTCGATCCCGCGCAAAAGATGCCCGGCGCGGGAGAGGACATCGCCGCCACCTGCTTTCGTTTCATGGTCGACCACCAAGAGACGTGGGTTCATCGCCGCCCTCAGGTCGGCGAGCTATCTGCAGCAGTCTTGCAGGGCGGCAGGGCTGTCCTCTACGGAGAGACGGGCGCCGGGAAGACAACCATCATCGGCTCACTCGCCGCAGAACTGGCGGGCGGACAAGGCGACCACCACGTAGCGATCTTCGATTTCAACCTCGCGGCCGCCGAGCTGAATGCCTGCGAGAGCGATGAGATCGACGAGAGGTTGCGTCAGTTCGTTTTGACCGGCCTCGAACAGGGGCTAGAGCGACGCACGTATTACAAAGAGATTCTCTCTGAGCGCGACTGGGAGGTTGCCGAGCAGTCGACCGAGTTTGCGACGTTCAGGGCGCTCTTTCACCGAGAGATCGGAAAGCCGTACCGAAAGGTGTCTCGGAAAAAGCGTGAAGAAAAGATTCGGTCCGGGGAAGGCCGACTTCTTGCCGAGCGACAGGCCGCTACGGAGGCATTCGATCGTTCGGGCGCGGGTAATCGGCTAACGGCTCTCGTGCGAGCGATCGCTGGAACTCGGACGCTCGCCTTGTGTTTCGACAATGTCGACCCGCTTACGGGCGCGGTGCGGGATTCGATCGGTCGGCTCGCCCAGGAATTGGCGAACACCACCAAGGATCGGGTTGGCGTAGCTGTGGCCTGCCGAAGCGAGCATCGCTCGGCAATGCAGTCGGCCCTGGATACTGGAACAGTTCAGCTAATCCCTGTGGACTCGCTGTCGGCCGGCGCACTCGAGGAGCCTGACGCTTGGGATATCAACGGGATCCTACGGCTACGGATTGCGCTGTTGGCGGAGAACTCATCACTGGTCCAGACGGCGGCGGACTCGTTGCCAGGGGCTCAGCGCCTCGGGTTCGTTGAGGCCGTTGGCGAGATTCGGGAGCAGTTCAATGTGATCATCGCTGAACTGAGCGAACAGTCTGAACCCGATCGGCGAAACGAACGCCTCATTCGGTCGTTGGTTCGCTGGACGAACGAGGACATCCGCTCGACTGTCGTCACTCTCGCTGCCCTCGTAGACCGCGAGTCCGACATAAGCGGGCTGCTGCTCCAAAATCGGCAGACGATCCGGGACCGCATGGTCCATAGCTTCTATCGGCATCTGGCCACCGGTGAGCCCGGATCCCACGGGCAAGTGCTGCGCCCTTCGCTGGACTTCTTCGTCGCCAAGAACGCAGACCAGTCGAGCAATGACCTGCCGTTCTTCTTCCTTCGTTTCCGCGTTCTGTCCCATATCCACCATCTGCGGTCGGACTCCGACCTCACAGTGCAGGCTGTCGTGGACGTCTTTCAGGCAAGCTTTGGGGTCGGCCGGACGGAGACCAGGCGGGCGCTCAACTGGCTGTCTCAGCGCGATGGAATGAACTCGGGCTACGTTCGATTCGAGACGGCGACTGGACGCACCACCCAGCTTCGGGACCCAGGGCTCGACGCCGACACCATTATCAAACTGCTACCTGCGGGCCGATACTTTTGCGACCGGCTGGTGAGCAAGGTTGAGTATCTCTTCTGGCTCGCGGTGGACGTCCTCGAGATCGAGCCCGTTGCGCCGAACAGAGACATCCGAGGTCGCGGCACGAGCGCGTCGGAGCGTGTAATGGGTGCCTGTCGCTTGATGGACGAGTACCTGCTTCCGCGCTTCCTGCGCGAGCACCCCTATATGGACCTGAACGCAGGGGTCGAGCCACGCGATCAAGACCGCATTGCACGGTTCAAGGACGCGTTCGGGTTCACGAAGGACAACTGGTTTATTGAGCGGTTGGCGAAGTCGATCAAGAGCTACGCAGATGGGTCGGATGTCGAACAGGCGCTCTACTCCGACATGGTTGCGAGAGTCGAGACGTACGCGGGAAAGCTCAACTTCGTAGAGTCATTCGACGTAAGACGCTCGGGCAACTGATGCTTGCTCTAAGGCCGTGACATGTGGTCCGCCGTCAAGCTGTGGGCCTCCGATGTCCAAAGAGCGGAACCGCGGTCCTTAGTTGTCGCCGTCGCGCTGGTTGCATTAGTCGGGTCAGTCGGCTCCTTCGTTGGAAGATGGTGCTACCTGGTGCCGTCTGCCTCCTTCGGAAACGTCGGTGAATGGGTGGCGGGCTCAGCCGCGGTCGCCGCGATTCTCAGCTTGGTCAAGCAGTTTGAGGTCAGTCGGGAGCTGAAGGACGAGGAGTTAACGGACCAGCGTTTAGGCGTGGTTCGTCGCGAGTGCTTGCGCGTAGCGAAGGAAGTCGAGGTGACGGCGGACCTTGTCTACGAGGACGATGTGTACGGCATCTTCCTTCGAGCGAGCGCGCCGGAGGTGATGGAGCGCTTTAGGCCGCTTGCTTCGAGCTTGCGCGGCTTCCAATCGGTATTGCCCAAGGTTGCAGATGGCAAGGCCGACGAGGTCCTTGAGGCCGCATCTGAGTGGCTCGCGGCCTCGGGGCTTGCGGCGGGTGGTGAGGTTGCGCGCGGGTTCACGGATACGGCGGTCCGCCTCGCGCAGGCCCTGAGGGATCTCGCTTCCTCGTTGTAGCGGTCTTGCTATCCGGCGACTCGCTGGCAGGGGTGACGCGATCGGCGGCTGGAGCTGGATCCACCCGGTGCGATCGCCGCTGAGATAGCCGATGTGGTCGTCTACCTCACCCGACTTGCCGACAACCTCGGCCTGGACGTCGACGAAGCTGTCGCCAACAAGCTGGCCTCCAACGCTGAGCGATACCCGCCAGGCGAGGTCAGAGGATCCGCCTCTAAGCGCTGACAACTTCCCCTAGCCGGTGGTCATCTGGTCGGCCGCGGTTTCTCAGCAGTCGTCCCAAAAGCATGGCACCGAGGCGTCCGTCGAGTAGCTCCGGAGAATCTCTACGTAGTCCGGATTCCGACAGATCTGGGCAACGAACCCTTCGTACTCGTTGGCCAAACGCTCGCCGAGATCGCCGGGGTCCGGCAGGAGTACGCACGCTGTCACGGAGCCGTTCAGCTTCTTTTTGGCATCACTGCCGTCAGGCCTCTTCCAGTGCCGCTTCACCAACTCGGAGTCGATCAGCGTCCATCTCAGTGGTTTCGGCTGCTTGTCCCGCGCCTCGAGCGCAGCGACTGCGCTGGATGTTCCCTCGGCCACATAGATCGGGTGGTGCAGCCCATAGCCAAAGAAGCCAGGGTGCTTGAGGAAGTTGGTCCAAGAGCGTGCCTGCTTAAAAGCTGCGTACTTCTGGTCGTGCTCATCCCACATCGAGTTCGGGACGCCGATCGTTCGAAAGACATCCCGCATCCGTTCCCAAAGGCTGTTGACCAGCTCAAGGTACAGATGGAGTTGGAGGACACTGATTCTTGCGAGCTCAACCTTGGTGGCGTGTTGGCCTATCGACGGGGCGGCTTGGAGGTAGTCCGTGATGTCCTGCGCTGCGTCTGCGAGGTTGCAGCCAACGCAGTTGTGTTCATGTGAATCGGCGGCCTGATGGTAGATGTCGCACGAGATCTCCTCATCCGTCACCTGGCGAGACCAGGCTGCTGAGGCGCGATTCAAGCCCGAGCCGATCGTCTGCAGCAGCTCGGCGTCGTCGGAGTCGAAGCCGAACATGTCGCAGCGAGATACGACGGGAGGGGTACTAGGCAGTGAGTGTGTGGCCACAATCATCCTTATGTAGGGGATCAAAGGGAACGGTGGCTGGAATCCAAGCCTAGCTGTGACTCATCCCCATAAGCCGAGCGTTGTCCGAGGGTATTGCTTCTCAGATCCGGTAGCTCAACGAGAGCGCAGACGTGGCTTTCCTGGCGGTACCATAAAGGGCGAGTCGCCGGTTGAGGCCGGCCTGTCCAGGGGGTTCGATTCCCCTGGTTATCGGGGCAGTACTTGCCGGAGCCGCAGCCTTAGTCAAGTTTTTGGCCATTAGCCGCAAGACCGGAAAGGACACAACGATGACGAAAACAACAGCGCTTGCACGTTTCATTTCTGCCTGTTCCACCGTGGTGGTCGGGCTCCTGATCAGTTCATCCGCTGCGGTGGTCACGGCAGGTCTGACCTGAGCCGGCGGCTCTCCCCTCGCACACACTATTGGCGGGTTTCAACGGTGCCGAAGAACCGCCAGCCATGCCGGGCGTGGTACTGCCAGACCGGCGCCGGGATGTAGGCCAGGGCCAACCAGACTGCGTCGACCCCGTGCGGTAGGTCGGGTGTGACGGATGGAGGAGTTGAGCTGGCCCATGACTCCGATAGCGCCCCGTGGGCTAGATGGTCTGACGCCTCTACCCAGACGAAGAGGTGTTGCTCGTCGGTCGAGGCGCCACGGAGCTTCTCAAGGTTGTCCGGCCGCGAAGTGCAGTCGTTGATCGCCCGCTCGATGTTGTTCCGGCTCGCAGCCCCGTAGGCCGATGACTTTGGGACAACGACGAGCCTGCCGGCCGTGCCTACATCTGCGGCGATGATGACGGACCCGTAGAGCGCACCCAGGTCCTTGAGCGCCGCAACGATTTCGCCGTCGTCGTCGGCACTGAACCGGTCGACGCCGTGTGCTTCGAGGGACGCGATCAACTGAGCGAGGCCTGGCCTAAGTGTCTTCACCCGGATCCGCGGCTTCACGGTCACGAGCCAGTCGTTCTCGAGGTCTTCGTGCGACCAGTCGAGCTTTTCAATCACGCTTCTGATCTCGACGTCGCGCTCGTCGTTTAGGCGCGTCACCTCGATCGCCGCAGTGCCCGTCGGTGTGTTCGCGAGAAGGTCGAACTGCTGGCCTTGGCCGTAGTCGTTGCGCTCGACGGTCCCGCCGAGAGCGATCGCGCAGATTCTCGCTGCGTGGGCTTCGCTATCCCAAGAGATCGTCACTCGCTTCCTCTCCCGCACCCGGCGCATCGCGGCGTCTGCGATCGTGGTCGTAGTACGCCCGGTGGACAGAGGCTGGAGCGAACCCGTAGAGGCCGCCTGTCGCTTCGCAGGCATCCTGAACTGTCGCGCCGAGGTCGCGCAGGCCGTCGACGTGCTTGACGATTGCCTCTATGTCCATACCGTGCCCAGGGTCTCGTCCGGCGCGGCTCTGTTCTCCCACTCCGGCGACGAACCCGCGCAGAATCTCCATTGCCTGCTCCCGGCTCTTGCCTCGGTCGGCAGTTACGAGGCGTCCGTCCCTGTCCCATCGGAGGACGAACGGCGTCCGCCGCGGGCGCTCGGTTCTCGCCACATACAACTCGGCTCGTGTCCGTCTCCCAACGAGCCCGACGTTCATCCCATCACCGAGATACACGGTGTGCGGCCCGTCCTCCCCACACCTAGCGCACGTGCAGCTGGGTTCCTTCGAGCACTCGATTCTCCGCGCCGCAGCTTCGTCCATGAGCCGGGGAAGCTGGGCTTCCAGATACGCCGCTTCGTTGTCTCCAGCTACCGACCGCTGATCCAGGTACTCGATGCCGGGGTCGCCATCGTCGAGAGTCTTGGCCTGTTCGCGAGCGAACTCTGCCCCGTACCGATTGAACATCGCTTGCGTGGCTGAGTACTCGATCCTCCTGATCAGCTCAACATCCGAAAGACCGGCGGGTCTCGCCTTGCGCTTGGCCATACCGAACCCCTCAATGTGCGCGTTCACACGTTCCGCCACTCGACTGAGCATCGGCCGGTGGTCACAGTCGGAACAATGAAACACGAACACCAGCAACCGACCCCAACCAACGACGAACCAAGCGGAAGCGCGGACTTACTCTCGCGGTCAGGGGGTCTCGACGGATCCGTCCTTCTTCGCGTCGAGCAGGCCTGCGGGTGGCTAGGCATCGGGCGCTCCACACTTGCGGAACTGCTCGCCACTAGCGAGATCACCAGCGTGAAGCTCGGTCGGGCTCGACGGATCCCCGTGTACGCACTTCGCGAATACGTGGACCGGCTCCAAGACGATGCCTAGCCCCGATTGCCAAGCGGTCGCTGCTGGGACTCGACATGCGTAACGAAATACGACGCACTCAGCCGATGAACGTCAGGATCTTCACTACCGCTCTCGAGGCGCAGGTCCTTCCCGGACAGCGAGCACGACGGCCTACCTCGTCCCACAGTTCGCCCGAAGAGGTTGCCCGCTGCGGCGCCTCGAGGGCCCGCCACCGAGTCACTCGCTACGTCACGGCGAATCGCCTCGACCAGTTCCTCACGCTCACTGCCGCAGAGGCAGTCAGCCGTTCAACACTCCTCAAGCTGGTGCAGGCAACAATCAGGCGACTGCGCCGGCGCCTTGGCGGCTTCCCCTGGCTCTTCGTCCCAGAAGAGTCTCCGAGACTCCACGCCCATCTCTTCGTCCCGCACCGCATCGCGTCGCCGGTCGAGGACAACTGGCCGCACGGCTACGTCGACCGCCAACGCCTCGCAAGCCTCGACGACCTGCGGGCGGCTTCGCTCTACGTCACCAAACACTTCGGGGCACCAGCAGCAGGCACCCGCCGGTACTACGTCGCACGCGGCTACGAACCGGCTTCGGAAACCGTGGAGATCAACTCCCTCACTGCCCTCGAGGAGATAGCAGCCTCCCTCGACGCCGAGCCGTCGGCTGTAACTCCTAGCAACCCCACCACCGGCTTCTTGTTGCCCACCATCCGCTTCAGCCCCACCGAAGAACGAATCGAATCCACGAGTCCCCACCACCGGAAGACCCCCAACTGAGATGACCAGCCCTGACGAAACCCGACACGAGGCGACACTCACCCGCAAACAAGAGCTTGCTCTTGACTGCCTCATCGGCGGCGGAACCGTTACCGCAACATCAGACGCCGCAGGAGTCTCACGACAAACCGTGTCTCACTGGTCGAACCACGACCACGACTTCCAACTCGCCTTCAACGAACGCCGGATCGATCTCAACAAGCAAACCCAGGAGCTGGTCCGCACCCTCGACATCGCCGCCCTCGACCTGCTCGGCACTGAAGTGGCAAATGGAAACGTGGACGCCGCCCTCCAGTGGGTGAAGTCTCGCAAGCTCAGCGTGGGCTACCTCGTCGGGCCCGTTCAGGCCTCGGGTCCAAGCACGACAACCGAACCCTCTGGGGCTGACACGGAGCCCCAGTCCCCGTTGGAGTGGGCCGATGGGCTGCTCCATTAGGAGTGGGAAACTAACTATCGATAACGGATGATTCTCGTGATTAAACTGCAACTGTGCCCGAAGCCGAGCCCACGCTGGCAACCGACCCAGCCGACCTCGAAACCACCCGAACACGCCTCCTCACCGCCGCGTTCGACCTCGCCGACGCCGCGAGGTCCGACGCAACCAAACGCGCCTACGCCTCGGACTGGGCCCACTTCACCGACTTCTGCGACCGCCTCGAGTTCACCCCACTCCCGGCCGACCCCGCCGACGTCGCCCTCTACCTCGTCGACCTCCACCAGCACGGCGCAGCCGTCGCGACGATCGAACGGCGGTTGGCTTCGATTGCCGACGCCCACCACCGAGCCGGATCACCATCGCCCGGCCCCGACGCCCAGGTCCGAGCCGTCATGACGGGCATCCGACGCACCTCCAACAAGAAGCGCACCCCCAAGCGGGCGCTCACCGTTGCTGAGTTCGAAGCCATCGCCGCCGACGACAACGGCACGCTCACCGACACCCGCGACACCGCCATCATCACCGTCGGGTTCTTCGGCGGACTCCGCCGCTCCGAACTCGCCGCCCTCAACGTCGACGACATCACCCGAGTCGACGAAGGACTTCGCGTCGAAATCCGCCGATCCAAAACCGACCAAACCGGCCACGGCCGCACCATCGCCCTCGCCCACACCGGCGACGCGGCCCTGTGCCCCGTGCGGAACCTGCAGCGATGGCTCACCGACGCCGAGATCGACGACGGCCCAATCTTTCGGCGCATCCGACGCGGAGACCATCTCACCGGCGACCGCATCAGCGACCAAACCATCAACCTCATCGTCAAGAAACGCGCCGAACGTATCGGTACCAACCCCAACGAACTCGGAGCCCACTCACTCCGCTCCGGACTCATCACCGCCGCCGCCGAACGCGGCCTCGAAGAACGAGCAATCGCCCGCCAAACCGGCCACCGCTCCATCCCCACCCTCCGCAGCTACATCCAGACCGCAGGCGTCTTCAACGACAACGCCGCCACCCAACTGGGACTTTGACCGATGGCCAAACGACGCGGCCACGGCGAAGGCTCCATCTACCAAGACAACCGCGGCCGCTGGGTCGCCGAGATCGACCTCGGACGCGACGCCAACGGCAAGCGCCGCCGCCCTAAGCGGATTGCGCGCACGAGGCTCGAGGCGCGACAGAGGCTGAAGGAACTTCAAGCAGATGCTGCGGCTCACCTCGACATCGAAGGGAGCAACGTTACCATCGGTGACCTACTGGAACGTGTCATCGAGAACGCACGCAGTAAGGGGCGCCAGCCCAAGACCATCGACAACTACGAATGGGCCGCTTCGCACATCCGGCCGACCTTCGGGAGTACCCGGGCGCGCGAGGTTACGGCGCTCCAGATCGAGGCTCACCTCGGTCGACTTGTTGAAGAACGCAATCTCTCTCGCAGCTCGCTCGCCCGCATCCTCCGAACTCTGCGCCAGGCACTCGACGAAGGGATCCGCCACGACTGGCTCACTCGCAACGTCGCCACGGTTGCTCGCTGCCCGGATAGTCACACGGCAGCCCGTGAAGCGCTCACTGTGGAACAGGTTCGTTTGCTTGTTGCCGCAGCGGACGGAACGCGTCTCCACGCGCCGGTAGTTGTTGGGGTCACGTGCGGCCTCCGCCCAGGAGAACTTCTCGGTCTGACTTGGGCCAATCTCAACCTCGAAATCTCCCCCTCGACCCTCACGGTCAGCCAATCACTAAAGCACGACCGCACTGGCACCTATCTCGGCGACGTCAAGACCGCCACCTCGCGCCGCACCATTGCCCTCACTGAGGCGACGGCCTCGGCGCTCAAGTCCCATCGAACTCGCCAGAACAGGGAGCGCCTCGCCGCCGGGCCTGGCTGGGTAGACCACAATCTCGTGTTCGCCAACGAACTTGGGCGACCATGGGACCCCAGCAACTTCCGACGCGACTTTCAGGTCTTAACAAGCGCAGCGGGGCTCGGGAAGGTTGCGCCGTATGCGATGCGCCACACCGCCGTCACCCTCCTCTCCGAGGAGGGGGTGCCCGCCGAACAGATAGCCGACCTGGTTGGACATCGAGATACGCGGATGGTCGAGCGGGTCTACCGGCATCGTGGTGCATACGTCGACGTGGGTCGGAGCGAATTGATGCGGGTCTTGGCGGACGAACCCGCATCCTGTCGGATGCCTCGCGCCTAGTGGCGGGTTGGGGTTAACTTGGGTAGATGGCGGCCGTAGAGATACCCCTGAACCCGGCGGTACTCGAGTGGGCATTGGCGGATGCCGGCCTAGACGAGGGTCAACTCTCTGCGCGCTCAAAGCTGCCGGCCGAGTCCATCGAAGAGTGGCTTGCCGGCTCGGCGCGCCCAAACACAACCCAGTTCCGGGCGTTGTGCCGCGCCCTCAACCGGCCTACGGCCTTCTTCCTCAGGACTGATGTCCCCGCGGGAGGCACCCCAGCGCAATTCCGAACCTATCCGGAGCAGAGCCGAGCCGCCGAGACTCGTCCACTCTCGAAGGAAGAAGACAAGGCACTCCGCGCCGCTCGGCGATTCCAGGCGGTCAGCCGCTGGTTGCGGGATGAAAAGGTTTCCCTCCTCCCGCAAGTTGAGAGAGACGCGCAACCGTCGGCCGCAGAGGCCCGCTTGGCTGAGGTGATCGACTGGAGTGTCGATCGGCAAGTGAGGGCCACCTCATCGGGAGCGGTGCTGTCGTCGCTCCGTGCCGAACTCGAGAACCTCGGGCTGTTGGTGATGCTCTTCCCGATGAAGGAGGACGGTTGTCGAGGCTTCTCCCTGTTCGATGAATCAGTTCCGGTTGCGGTCGTTAATTCTGCTCAGACGGCCGAGGCCCGGATCTACACCCTTCTCCATGAGGTGGGTCACCTAATGCGAGGCGAGTCAACATTCGACACTCGCTTCAATGATCCGCGTCGGATCGAGCGATGGTGCGATCGGTTCGCTGCTGAGTTCCTTCTCCCCGCCACTGATCTTCGGAGCTATGTCGAGAAGCGCTTTGGCTCACTGGTCGACGATCTCGAGACAGCTCGGAGTGTCGGCCGAAGGTTCAAGACGAGTCTCACCGCGACCTGTATCCGGCTCGAAGAGCTGGGGCTCGCCTCCACGCCGCTGATCGGCCAGATTCCGAGACGCGAACACCTGAAGCCGCGGTCCGACGAAGAAGACGGGTTCAACCCGGACCCAAGCACCGCTGGCAAGCGACTCAGAGAGTACGGCGAGTCGATCGTTAGGGACATCTTCGAGGCAGAGCGAGACGGCCGGCTGAGCCGACTCGATGTGCAGCGCTACCTCTCTTTGTCCGACGAAAAGTACCCCGAGCTACGCGGGCGAGTCGACGAAGCGTTCACCGACCCCTCATCGAGTTAGCGGGGCGCGGTGGTCTTCGTTCTCGATGCTTCGGCGCTGCATGCCGTCCCCGCTGCATGCGGAGGGGTAGACCGGTGCGGGCCATTCCTCACGGACCTGTCTGCGGCCCTATCGGCCGAAGAGATCGCCTTCTGCCGAGACACCGTGAAGGAACTGAAGATCCTGGCGAGCGGCGCACCCCACCATGCCTGGGCCGCCGCCGAGATGAAGTCAATGTGGGGATCTGAAGCCGACTGGGCGAATGTCCAGACGGCGACCAACGCGCTTTCCGCATACGTCGACCTCGAACTCCTCGACTCGGAGTGCGAGATGCTGTCCGTCATCGCCCTCTGCTTGTGCTTGCAGGCAGGGGCGCACGAGGTAACGGTCGTCAGCGAGGATCATCACGACAAACCAGGCCTCGCGAGTATGTGGACTGCGTGTGGCGTCATGGGGCTGGACGTGTGCTCCCTCGACGAGTTCGCTGGTGTACTCGGCCTCGATCACCACCTCGTCTGACTACGAGACTTCGTCGATCTGACGGAGTTCGGAGCCCAGGTAGGCACTCATGATTGGGGGTTTCGCTCCGCTTCGAGAGTGAACGGACCGCAGCATGGACTCGAGGAACAGCAGCAGTGCACGCGACGGGTCGATCGCGCGGCCGCTGGTTGTGTCGACCTGGTACCGGTGGCCCTCGAATTCAAGGCTGTCAGTGCCTTCTTCTGGGATCACCGGCTCCGCAGACCCTCCCTCGATGCGGTTCAGCGGCGTGACTCCGCCAACAAAGTCCGTGGCCCCGAACGAGAGAAGTTCTTGCCTGCCAGCTACGAGTCCGAGTGTTGCGATGAACACAAGGTCTGGCCGTACCGCAGAGTCGAGCTGCTCAAGATGCTTGAGGACCGTCGGTGCCTTGGCCCATGAGCTGTAGGCGAAGAGGCACGACAGCGGCTTCGTGGTGCCGTCCTCGTACTTGGCTGATGCTTGGAGCTGGTTTGTTGCAGCCTGGCGGCTACCAAAGTCTTCGATGTCGCCTGCCGTCAACGTGGTCTTGACCTCAATGACGGCGAAGACGGACTCGATCGGAAGCAGAATCTCGGTCGTCTGGCCAAAGAGTGACGCCTCGGATGAGGTTTCACGAATGGCCACGTCCATCTGCGGGCTCTGCCGTCCCGTCGAATCGATCAGGAGGCCGCCGTCTGCGGCGAACCTTCGCGGAATGAGCCCCTCGAGGAGCCGGATTAGCGCAGCCTCGTTCTCGGCACCCTTGGTCGCTTGATGCTCGATCAGACGGTTGAGACCGTCGACCTCTTCGCGCAGCCGACGAAGAGAACTCGCCCAGTAGTCGTGAAGAACCTTGCTGATGGCGCTACTCCAGCGGTCTTGGCTCTCCGTTTGGCTCTCCGCTGAGCCGAACGGACGGACTTTTGTAGTGGAGCTGAGGGGAATCGAACCCCTGACCCCCTGCTTGCAAAGCAGGTGCTCTAGCCAACTGAGCTACAGCCCCGGAAGCCGTCAGGATAGCGGGGTTGTCAGGTTCTGCTGACGACGTTTCGCGATGGGGCTACGGTGTCGCCACTCACCGGCGTATCAGGAGCATCGTGGACGTCAAACGCTTGCAATCACTTCCCCTCTTCCAAGGGGTCGACGACGACGAACTCGCGACGATCGCGTCGAAGTTCCAGTCAGCGGAAATGCTGGCCGGGTCGAGCCTGGCGAAGCAGGACGACTTTGCGTACCGCTTCTTTGTGGTGCTCGAGGGTTGGGTCGAGGTGTACCGAGATTTCGAGCACGTCGCCGACATCGGTCCGGGCGAGTTCTTCGGCGAGATGGGCCTCGTGTCGGGTGAGCGCCGCAATGCGCGCGTGACGGCGAAGACACGGGTCGACATCGCGTGGATGATGCCGTGGGACTTCGACGAGATGACGACGAGCAACGCCGACATTGCGACTCGGATCGATGCCGTCGTCGAAGCTCGTATGACGGGTCTCTCCGACGAGGAGTGAGTCAGCCGGCCGGTTGCGGCGGTGCCCACGGCGACGCGGCGTCGTCGCCGGTCACCGTCCAGTTCCGGCGAATGGCCCGCACGAACTGTTGAGTGCGTTCGTCTCGAGCGTGCCAGAGCAGATCGTCGGGATGGCCTTCTTCGATGACGCGGCCGCCGTCGAGATAGAGCATCCGGTCAGCGACCGCACGAGCGAAGCCGATCTCGTGGGTGACGGCAATGATGGTGACACCGTCGTCGGCAATGTCGGTCATCAAGTCGACGATGCCTTTCGTGAGTTCCGGGTCGATCGACGCGGTCGGCTCGTCGAACAGGACGAGATCCGGGTCGACGGCGAGCGCCCGAGCGATAGCGACCCGCTGCTGTTCACCACCTGAGAGCTGATCGGGGTGTTTGGCGGCGTGACGACCCATGCCGACCCGGTCGAGCGCCTCGGATGTGCGCTGGCGAGCTTCGGCCGGGGTCCGGTGATGCACGATGCGTTGGGCGAGGTTGACGTTGTTGGCCACGGTCAGCTGGGGGAACAAGTTGAAGTGCTGGAACACCATCCCGATGCGAGGCCGAAGCTGGTCGAGGAGGTAGCGATCGGCGCAGACCTCGATGCCGAACACGTCGAGGCGTCCGGTGGTTGGTGTTTCGAGTCCGTTGATGCATCGCAACAGGGTCGACTTGCCTGCGCCGGACGGGCCGATCAAGGCGATGACCTCGCCCGCCCGGACCTGCAGTGAAACGTCGTCGAGCGCGCAGAACGACCCGAACCACTTGGTGAGGTTGCGACCGTCGACCACGACTGGCGGGCCTGGGTCGGTCTCGAGCACACCGCCCATCACGCCAGTCAACCAGGGGTGAACGGGTCCGTCGATCCCAACGACCGATCGTGGCATTGCGGACATTCGAGCTTCACGCAGCCGGCGAACTCTCGTACGGTTGCGGGCGTGACGGTCTTTGGCGTATCGCTGACGAGCCGCCCGGCGTGGCTGGTGTCGGTCGTGGTGGGTGTCGTCGCGCTCGTGGTCGTGCTGCTCGCCTCCGGCGTCGGCGCGCGGGCTGCCAGCGCAGAGTTGGAGTGCGATCTCGCCAGTGCAACGTTTGGTGAACCGATCACGTGTGTTGTCACCGGCGACGACACGGTTGACGTGCGTTGGGGCGACGGCAGCATTTCCACCGGGCTCGGCGCTCACGTCCATGCGCCAGCTGCGGTGGGACCGGTCGAGGTGACCGTGGTCGACGGTGACACGGTGCTTGCCAGCCACCTCGTCGACATCACCCCCGACATCGCGATCGAGTGCGAGTACGGGTTACCTCACCCGGTGTATGAACTGGCCGAGGCCGCGCCAGATTTCCGTACCCCGTACGACTACGTGTACCTCGCCGACGACGGCACCAAGCTCTACCCGGGCGATGCGACGTACCCGACCGACTTCTACGACATCATCGAACGGGAACGAGCCGTTGTTGAAGAAGCACCGATCGTCGGGCTGTGTTCGGCCGTGTCTGATTCGCTCGACGCGCTCGACGGTTCGGTCAGTTGGATGGTGACATCGCCGTGGTACGAACCCAAAGTCACCATGGGCCGCCGCGCAACCCCAGGGGTGCCTGGCCACTGGGAAGGCGTGCAGCCGATCGATGTCGAGCTGCGGATCGAGATCAACGGCTACGAAGCCTCCGAACGCATCGGGGTGTACTTCGGCGGCTGCGGTTGAGAGACCCTGGAAAGCTGACCGGTCCGGTCAGCAGCGAAAAACCAAGCACGGCACGCTGTTGGCTCCGTACGGTCGTCGCATGCCTGAGTTGACGGCCGTGCCGAAGGCCAAACCTGGTGATGCGGTTGCAGTCGTGTCGCCGTCCTTCGCGGCGCCTGCCTTCTTCCCCGACCTCCACGAACAGGCCATGACCCGGCTGGCCGCGATCACCGGGCTCGTGCCGGTCGAGTTTTCGTCGACCCGGACCGTCTCCACACCGCACGAGCGGGCCCGTGACCTGAACTCGGCGTTTGCCGATCCCGAGATCCGTGCCGTGTGTGCCGTCGTCGGCGGCGAGGATCAGATCCGAGTCATCCCCCATCTCGACGTAGCCGCGATCCACAACGACCCGAAGCCGTTCGTTGGGTACAGCGACAACACGAACCTGCTGCATTGGCTGTGGGCGAACGGGGTGCCCGGCTTCTACGGCGGATCGACCCAGGTCCACCTCGGCCCCGGCCCCGCCGTCGACGACGTCCACCGGACGTCGCTGCGCGCCGCGCTGCTCGATGGCGGCCGCATCGAAATCGTCGACCCAGGCGAGTCCGAAGACATCGGCCAACCCTGGGAGTCGCCCCGGTCGCTCACCGAGTACGGCGACCGCGAACCGACCGAACCGTGGCGATGGGCGGGGCCGGCCGTTTCGGTCACCGGCCCCACCTGGGGCGGATGCATCGAAGTCCTG
>JBCCYT010000011.1:0-55229 GCA_039188975.1 Actinomycetota bacterium | reverse complement strand
GCGCCAACCGGCACCGCATGGCGACGAAGCAGACGAGTCGTCCCGTCAAGCGTGGTGGCGTGAATGAGGCCGTCGAGAATATCGACCCAGATGACCTCGCCGGTCTCAGCCCGCCAGACCGGCCCCTCCCCCAGCGTTGCGCCGACGGCAGCCAACCGTTCGGCTCGCATCACTCGCTCCCGAGTTTGGCGGTGACACCGCCATCGACAACCAGCATCTGCCCGGTTGTGTACGGCGACTGATCGCGATCGGCCAAGTGAAACACCGACGGCGCGATTTGCATCGGGCTCGCAACAAACCCCAACGGCGTCCCAGAAGCCAGGTCCGCCAGGTTCCCATCCGGCCCATCGGGGTGAGGACGCCGATCCAGCCCTTCCCGCAACATCTCGGTGTCGACCGCCCCGGGAAGCACCGCATTGCACCGAACCCCAGAAGCGGCCAGCTCAACCGCAGCTGAGCGGGTCAACGCCGACAGCGCCCCCTTCGAAATGGCGTACACCGCAACATTGATCGACGTGGCGATCGCGTGCACGGACGAGATGTTGACAACAGCACCGCGCGACGCCGACAACATCTGGGTCGACTCGCGAATAGCCTGAAAGGCGCTGCGAACATTGGTGTTGATCACCATCGTCCACTCCTCGTCGGAGGTCTCAGCGATCGGCTTGTTGATCTGCACCGCGGCGTTGTTGACGAGCGCATCGAGACGGTCATAGCCCCGGACCTGCTCGAACACCCGGGCGACCTCGCCCTCAGCACCAATGTCGGCGAGCAGGAAGTCGTCGACCCGAACCCCATCGTCTGGTTCGCGGCGGTCGATGCCAACCACATGCCAGCCCTCCACCCCGAATTTCGCAACGATGGCTCGCCCAAGTCCACCACACGCTCCGGTGACGACGACGCGGCGGCTCACGAAAACTCGATTTCGACGCCGAGTTCGCGTGCCAGGTTCGCGATCGAGCGGGCGTGCACTCGAGCGGACGCCTCCAGCGTGTTCGATGCGTTGTGACTTCCGAAGATGACGGAGTCGATCCCGCGGATCGGGTTGTCAGCACTCGGTGGCTCCTCTTCGAGCACGTCTACGGCCGCCCCCGCCAGGTGCCCGGATCGCAGAACCGCTGCGAGTGCCGCCGTGTCGACGACCTCGCCACGGCCGGTGTTCACGAGGTATCCACCGGCGGGCATGGATTCCAGCCGCTCGGCGTTGACGAGGTGACGGGTGCTGTCGTTGAGTGGCGCGTTGACCGACACCACGTGTGAGGTCGCCATCAACTCGTCGATACCGACGATCGTGCAGCCATCGGCCTCGGCCGCAGCCTGGCTCTCCGGCATTGGATCAGCGCCAACGACATCCATCTGAGCAACGACACCGCGTCGCACCACGGCCCGGCCGATGCCGCCGAGCCCGATGACCCCAAGACGGAGACCACCGAGCGAATGGCCCGGCGGCTTTGGCCACCCGCCATCACGGACACCCTCGTGGATCGTGTGCAGCTGTCGGAGGAGCATCACGATGTAGCCATACGCCACATCAGCAACCTCCTCGTCGAAGGCGCCCGGCGTGTTCGTGACCGGGATGCCCTTGGCAGCCGCATGGACCCGATCGATGCCATCCACCCCGATCCCCCACTTGGAGATCGCCTTCAGGTCGGGAAGCCGGTCGATCACCGCTGCGGTGAACTTGTCGTCGCCCGCGACCACACCGACGCAGCCTTCCAGCGCAGCAACGAGCGCATCGCCTTCGAGGTGCTGGCCAGCAATATCGGGCACGACGACCTCGAAACCAGCCGCCTCCAGTGACGGCCGCCAGTGCTCGATGTCGCGAATGAGCTGAATGCAGGTGACGCCGATCTTCACAGCAGCCCCTCTCGTTGCATGCGATGGAGGGTTGCGGCGAGGACGAAGTCGGGTTCCTCGTCGATGTCGGTTGCCTCCAACGGATCGATCTCGAAGAGCAGTGGGCGATCACCAAAGCGCCGACCCTCGGCGATCTGAGAACGAGAGAACACGTACATGCCGGAATTCTCCTCGTACAACGGCGGAAGGTCTTGGGTTCGCAACAGAACGGCAGGGTCGTGGTTCACCGGCTCGAACGCTGCGTCGTACAGTCGGGTTTGCAGACGGGTGACCGAGAAGAGCGAGTCGTGGCCCTCGCTGTCGTCGAGGGCCGCCAGGCCCGCAGCGATCGTCTCGGGCCGCAACAGCGGGCTCGTCGAGTGGACCTGGAGATACCAGTCGCTCTCGGCCACGGTGGCGTCGTGTTGCAAAATCGCGGTCATCGGGGTCTCGCCACCGAGCAGATGCTCCGGACGGTCGATGACCATCACGGCGGGGAAGTGCTCAGCGCACTGCGCTGCGACCGTCGGGCTGTCGGTGTCGATCAGGATGCGCTCGACATCGTCGACTGCCTCGAGCGTGCGAAGCATGTGGTGAAACAACGGCGCACCGTCGAGATCTCGGTAGTTCTTGCCCGGCACCCGCTCGCTCGAGTGGCGCATCGGCATGAAGGCGACGACCTTCGGCATGGAACTCCTTCGCAGGTCACTTCGGCAGTCGCTCTGCCTTCGGCGTGAACCCCTTGGGGTAGTAGAAGCGGCGCTTGAGCGTACCGGTCGGGTCGCCGTCCTGGCGGAAGCCCCTCCATGAGCCCCAGAACTGGGCGGCTCGAAACTGTGGGATCGCAAGCAGGTTGGTGAACAGTCGCCGACGCGGCACCGCGGCGAGGTAATCGCGCCCGATGTTGGCCACGAACAAACCAATCGCTTCGATGGCCGACATCTTCTGGTGGCCGAAGACCCTCTTGTGGGCGATCGCCTCTCGGCGGTACCGATTGACGGTCTTGCTGAAGGATTCGTCGTGCAGATGCACGATGGGCGCATCCGCCTCGTACCACAGGCGATGGCCGAGCTCCTGAGCGCGCTTCGCCCAGGCCATGTCTTCGAGACCGGTGAGTGTCTCGTCGTAGGGCAGCGCTCGCCACACGTCGGCTCGGATCGCGCAGTTGGCGTTGTTGCAGAACGGGTGATCTTGGTCGGGGTCGGAGGTCATGGGGAACCACCGCCGCATGATCTCCATCTCCGAAAACGCCGTGAGGTCCTCGTCACCGGTCTGTCGGCCGTAGACGAGCGATACGTCGTCATGCGCTGCGAACGGAGCGATCATCCGCGCCAGCCAATGCTCATCGACCGGATAGACGTGAGCGGAAACGAAGACGAGCACGTCGCCACGTGCGGCCGCGCAACCGACGTTGAGCGACCGCCCAAAACTGAAGTCCTCCGGCGCGATGTGGACGATGTCGGCCCCAGCCGCTTCACTGATCGCCACCGAATCGTCGGTGGACCCGCTGTCGACCAGGATCACCTGTTCGGGCTGACGGCTCTGAGCGGCTATGCCGTCGTACAACGCCGGAAGATGAGCCGCTTCGTTCAGCGCCCGAATCACGATCGAAACCGTCGTCATGACGGTCGATGCTAGCTGCGGCCACCCCATCGACTCGTTCGCGAGACAGGGCGTTCCCATCGGGTTCGCGTACCCTGCGCCCATGCGCATCCCCCGCCGTGGGCCGGCCTTTCCCACACCGCTGTCGTGACCACGGTCAGCGTCATCGTCTTGTCGATGGGCGATCGGCCCGTCGAACTCGCGGCGGCGATCGAGTCGGCGCGCAAGCAGCAAGGCGTCGAGGTCGAAGTCGTGCTCGTGGTCAACGGTGGCGATCCTGATGTCGGCGGCGCGGACGTCGTCGTGCGACCCGGTGAGAACCTGGGTATACCCGGCGGCCGAAATGCTGGTGTCGACGCTGCGACCGGCCACGTGCTCGCGTTCCTCGATGACGATGCGGCATACCTCCAGAGCGACGGCTTCGATCGGGCCTGTCAGGCCTTCGACGCGGACACGCGACTCGGAGCACTCGGCTTGCTCCTCGTGGACGAAGAGGGCGCCACGGCCCGCCGCCATCAACCTCGAATCGGGGGGACAGCCGCCCGAGGCCCGGCGTCGTCGTTCCCCGGCGGGGCGAGCATCATCCGTCGCGATGCCTTCGAGGAGGTCGGTGGGCTGTGCGCGGCGTACCACTACGGGCTGGAGGAAACCGACCTGGCGTGGCGGCTCCTCGACGCAGGCTGGACCATCCTCTTCGACACCGAGCTGACGGTCTTTCATCCACGGACCGAGCCTTCCCGGCATGCCGCGTTCCACCACCACACAGGCCGCAATCGGGTGTGGCTTGCGCACCGGTGTCTCCCTGCGCCGTTGGCACTCGCCTATGTCACTGACTGGGCGGTCGTCACTGCATTGCGTTCGTGGCGAAACCCGCGCAACATCGCCAGCTACGCACGGGGGACACTCGACGGATTTCGGCGGCTGGAAGGGCCCCGGCGACCGATGCGTTGGCGAACCGTTCGGCAGCTGACCCGCCTCGGTCGACCGCCGATCATCTGAGATCAGGGGCGCAGCCGCTGGTACGCCTGATCAGCGTCGGCAATGACGTCAGCGAGATCGGCCCACGAACCGTCGGGTCCATCTTCTTCGCGTTCGGTGCTGCCGCCGAGGAACCCCGTACCCGCTTGGGCGGGTCGGTCCGGCAATGTCACGCCATCGGCGAACGCCAGCCAGGCGTCGAGATCAGTGGGATCCCACTCGGGCGCAAGCCGAGCCCCCAAGGACCGGACCGGGGCGCCGTCGGGCACGTCTTCGTAGTCGAGGACCACGCCGGGCACCCGATCTCGCATGTCGGCCATGGCGTCGAGCGAACGTCGCACCCAGTCGGGAATGTCCGACGACGTCAAGAAGGCGTACCACGACGGCTGGCGACGTTGAAAGGCGACCATCGACCACATGGCATCGATCGGTGAACGAACGCCGTAGGCGACCTCGACCTCAACCCCTTCGTCTCGCAAGGCGAAAATGTGCTGCGCGAACACGTCGGCATCGAAGTCACAGAACTGCGGGTGGGCTTTCTCGAGCGACCATCGAGTCGCGTGGAACGGCAGCTGAGCGACCGGCACCTCCGGAATCGTCGCTCCCCGGGCGTGCTCGATCTCGATCGCCCGCCAACTCGTTGGTAGGTCTGAGAACGCAACCGGGTAGCGCCGTCCTCGCAGACCGAGTCGGTCCCAGACGTCGGCTGTCGAAGCGATCTCCGTTCCCGGGTGCGTGCGGCAGATGTCGAACAACCGTGTCGAACCCGAGCGATGCAGCGTCATCAACACCAGCACTCGCTGGGGAAACGCACCCGAGTCGGTCATGCGAGCGATCGACAACGACCGCACCGACCGCTCGCGCTCGATCGCCGACGTGATGCGGTTGCGTATGGTCACGACCTGCTCATGCAGATCGCTTCGAGCATCACGGGCTTCGCTCGAGATCCGAGCCAACTCGGAGCGAATGTCGACCCGTTCGTCCTCTGCGGTCGAGGTCGCAACTTGCTGGTCACCGATCTCTCGCGTCAGCGCATCGACCCGGGTCTCCAGCTCATCGGCACGGCTCCTGATCGACGCGAGACGGTCATCGAGATTGCGCTCCGCGGTGCGCTGACGTTCGAGTGCCGCCTGATTCGAACGGGCGAGATCGTCGGTCAACGTTGTCAACCGACGGCTGTGCAGCGTCGTGTTGCGCGCAATCACGACCACGATCATCACCACCCCGACGGCCGCCAAGAACCCCCCGTCATCGATCGCGAGGCCCGCCCCGAGCAACCCACCACCGGCGAGGAGAAACAACCCGGTCGGCGTGAGGAACCAGCGAACCATGGCGTCCATGGCGTCAGCTCTCGAGCAGGCGCAGTGCCTGGGCGACGTGGGACCCAAGCGGATCGGCGTCTGGCTCCGCAGCCTCGAGTTCGGCTGGTTGGATAGCGGCCAGGACCGCAGCAAGCTCGGTGAGGTTGACGGCTGTCTCGTCAGCCCTCGCTGGAGCACCACCGACACGCAGGACAGGTGTGCCGAAGGCCAGCGCCTCAGCGGGTGTCGGCCGCGAACCGACCACGATGACCGCGTGCAGATGCGCCATGATGCCGGGCGTCGCCTCGAGCGGCAGCGTCGCCTCCGGCCCGGCCTTGAACGCCGAGTCGAAGACCAACGCATCACGGTCGGCCGCCGACCGAATCGAAGACACGCCATGGTCGCGGTCGGGCGACCCGACAACGAGGATGCACGAGGTCCGTTCGCGACGAGACTGGCCGTCTGCAGGGGTGGCGGCAGCGAGCAGACGATCGTGACGGCTGTGCCAACCGACGACCTCCCAGTCGGTTTCGGTGCGCTCCCAGTGTCCACGGACGTGCACGGCGTCGGCGGTCGCGCTGGCCGGCAGCGGGGCCGCCTCCGCAGAGATGATCAGATGCCGATCGACCGCGGCGTCCACGGACTGACCGGCCGACGAGATCAACAAACGTGCAGCCCCCAGCGGATCGGTGACCCGGTGGATGCCCTCGGTGAGCGCAAGCCGACGCGAATCGGGACGATTGTCGTCGATCAGAGCGACCCGAAGATCGTGCTCCACGAGTTCGCGTCCAACGAGGACCAGTTCTCGGATCGCGTCGGCGCTGTCGGCTCGCAACAGGACGTCCCACGAGCCGGCCGGTGCGATCGAACGAGCCGGGCGGACACGCGAGCGGCTCGGCGGGAGTCGACGGATCCGATCAGGATCGATGATGCCGAGATGAGGCTCGATGGCCGATTCGTCGTCCGTGTCGTTGCCTCGGCGAGCCAGCAACGCCTTCACGCTCGACTCCACCGCTGTCCGCTCCGCCTTCGTGAGGCCGGCGGTGCGGGTGGTGTGGCGACGGATCGCACCGTCGATACGGCCATCGAGATCGATCATGAACGTCGACGGTCCCAATAACCCGGGCGGCAGAAGCTGATAGACGCCGTCGCGCTGCGCGTCATCGCCACCGAGCACCGCGAAGGTCAAGAAGGTGATCAACCGCTCGAGGCGGCGAATGGGGCTCGGAATGCCGGGCGGCGGTTCGGTATACGGGGCGGTGGCCAGCGACGACGTGGCTGCAGGGTCGAGCGGACGAGCCATGTAGTCGTAGACCCGCATGGCGTTGCGCGCGTGCCCGAGCGGATCGCCAGCAATCATCGACATCCGCTTCTGGCGATACGCAACGCCGACGACTGGGGCAAACGCCAACTGAAACCCATTGCGGAAGAGACGGGTTGCAAACTCGAAGTCCTCGGCCGTGCGAAACGAGTCGTCGTAGCCACCGAGCGACACCAAGACATCGCGCCGAACCAGCGGGCTCGTCGAGATGACCTGGTTCTCACCGCCGCCGGTCGTGTAGTCGATCGTCGAGAACTTTCCTGGCCGCGGCGTCACATAGTCGAGACCCGTGGCTTCGCTCACCGACGCCCAATCACACCAACTCCCGGCAATGCGGTCACCCGAAGAACGGGCTGCATCGACGCGGGCCCCGAGGGTGTTCGGGAACATGAAATCGTCGGCATCGAGAAAGGTAACGAACTCGCCCCGTGCCGATGCGATGCCGGTGTTTCGAGCGGCGGCAAGGCCCACATTGCGATCTCGACGCACCAGCGAGATTCGAGGATCAGCCTCGGCGTGGCGCAAGGCGATGGTCGTCGTGTCGTCGACCGAGGCATCGTCGACGACGATGCACTCCCACTCGCGCAGATCCTGCGACCGGACGCTCCGCAAGGCGATGTCGATGAAGGGACCGTCGTCGTGTGCCGTGATCACCACGCTGACGATCGGATCGACCGGACTGGTCGGCGCTGGCCGAACCGTGCCCATGGCGGTGATCGGCAGCGGCACGAACGGGTGGTAGGCCGCAACGAGCTTCGTGCTCGGATCGGTGCGCGCCGCTGTCCAGTTGCCCAACCCCACAGCAGTACGGGCCCGTCGCAACCCGGGCCGAAGCCGCTGCTGCATCGGGTGAGGCAGACAACGCCACGTCGCACGGGCGAACGGCAACAAGATGCGGGCGATCCGCCGAATGACCGTCTTCACGATGTCACGAACCGGTCGTAGTCGATACGAGGAAACGCTTCGAGTTGTCCGCCTTTTGTTGCGTTGAGAATGCGGCGACCATCTGCTTCGAAGACCTCACGAGCCCTGACATAGGCCCGTTCCATCCGATCGACTCGGGGGAGATGCCACCGCTTCCCCTTGCCGAAGTAATCGGGGTGAAAGTGATTCTGGTCGTCTCGGTCCGAGACGATCGTGTTGCCGCTCTCCGGCGCTTCGTCGTCTTCGACGACGTAGCTGTGATCAAGACCGACCACGACCACCTCCGTCGCTCCGAGGTAGTACGCCAACTGGATACAGAGGTACGTGACGGTCCCACCCACGTACGCAATTCGAGACAGGTCACGCGAAAACCGAGGCCACGATGGCGAGTCGTGGTAGTCGACCGACACGTTCATCCACAGCGCGTCGGGCATGTCGGGCAAGCAGTAGCGGAGATAGTTGCCGAACCACTTCGTCGGCCCGTCGATGGCGACAATGTCGTCGACGCGGTCTTCGGCGACGAGATAGTCCTCGACCACGTAGTGCGTGACGTCGAAGCCCATGGCATCGCGGTTGAGAAAGATCGAGTTCGTGCCGATCGTGATCTCGTCTCGCAGGTACGACAGATCGGTGTCGATGATGCTGGGGCCGTTCCCGATCACCCAGATCCGTTCGCCTGCGTGTTGATTGCGGTACGAGTTGATCCGACGGTCGTTTGCGGTGAGCGGCCGTCCGCGGCTCAGGGACGAGTAGCGCGCACGCCACATCAGTTGCTGCGCAAGCGACGCCGGGTGTTCACCGAGCGACACCGTCGGATCGATCAACTTCTTGCCGACCGACTTCGCCTGGTCTCTCATGTTCTCGGGCCATCCTCCGTCCAGAGCATCCGACGACTGTACCGCTGTGCCTCAGGCGTTCGAGCTACCCGATGACGCTGCGAGCGATGCGACCTGCAAAGCGCACCAGCTCGTCGCGGTCAGCGACCGAACGCGCTGCGGGCAACGACGGGTCCGGGTCGAAGTAGTCAGCTTCTCGGTGGGACGCCTCGACCTTGTCGAGAATCCATGCATTGGGCTCGGCAAAGGTCTCCTGCAGTTGCGCTGACTCACTCGCCGTGAGCGAAAACGGCGTCGCCGCAGTCGTGGCGATCACGCGAGCCGCGCGCATGATCGTCGCCCGGTTCGCACCCTCGGTTGCGTCGGGGTGCGGCAGCTGCTGCAAGAAGTCGACCGCCGCGTCCGACAGGGCCGGCAGCCCGACTGCACCCTCGGCACCGACGAAGGGGATCTGTGCAGCATCGGCGAACGCCGCAATGATCTCCAGCGGGTCATCGCTGCGCGGATGATGTCGAATCACCACCTCGTCGAAGGTGTCGGGTTGGCCCCACCATCGATAGAGCCGCTGCCAATCGTGGCGGGCGACCCGGCCACGTTCGGCGTCGAGGTCGAACCGCGCTGGACTGCCGGCCAAGACATCCGCGATGTGCGAGCGGGCGGCAAGCCGGTCCTGTCGCTGAATGAACAACACAACACGGGCTCGCTCGAAACCCAGTTCGTTCGCGAGTTCCCGCAGCGCAACAACCCCTTTGGGGCCAACCTGGGCGCCGATGAGCTCGCTCGAGATCACCCAGTCGTTTCCGTTGTCCATGTGGGCGATGGCGCCGGCGACGAACTCGTCGCGCCAGTGTTTCCAGTCGCCGCCCACATCGACCGGCAGCAACTCCGCCGCCCGCTCGAACGCTGCAGCAGCAAAGGGGTAGTGGCTTCGCAAACCGAGATAGGAGGGCACCGAGACCCCCGCACTCGCCAGATCGTGCTCGTGATCGACGAGGTACCGCTGGACGGGCGCACTGGTGAAGTTCGAGCCGATGTGAACCGTGAGCGTGCGATCTGTCGCCCCCGCCGGACGTACAGGGACCCGCCGGACCGGTTTGGTCGCAGCTCCTGCGGCGGGAGTGTCCAGCACCACCAGCTTTTCTTCGAGGCGCCCCCGAACTCGTTCTTCATAGGCGTCGATCACCTCGTCAGGGTCGCCTTCCGCGACGATCTCCCCCTTCTCGAGCCACATGACTCGGTCGCAACTCGAGCGGATCTCACCATGGTTGTGCGAGACGAGCACGACGGAACCGGCCCGAGCGCGGATCGTGTCGATGCGCCGTTGGCTTCGCTGGGCAAACTCGGCATCGCCGACCGCCAGCGCCTCGTCGATCAGCAGAATCTCCGGGATCGACGAGGTTGCGATTGCGAACATGAGGCGAGCCCGCATACCAGACGAGTACGTCCGCATCGGCAGATCGATCGACTCCCGTAGCCCTGCGAAGTCGATGATGCTGTCCATCTGCTCGTTGACTTCATCGAGCGACAAGCCGATCGCCAAGCCGCCAATCGCGATGTTGCGCCGCCCAGAAAGCGACGGCCGCATCACGGCGCCGACACCGAGCAAGGTCGGCCTCGACCGGACCAACACTTCCCCGCTCTCGACTGGCAACAAGCCGGTCAGCGCGGCCAGCAGCGTCGACTTGCCCGACCCATTGGATCCAATGATGCCGAGTGACTCACCGGCATAGAGGTCAAAGGAGACCCCCCGGACGGCGTGGATGCGACGGAACTTCCGGTTGCGACGCGACAGGAGGCCTTTCACGCCGGCTCCCTCGTCGGTCACCGCCTCGTAGGACACGTGCAGGTCGCGCACCCGAACGGTCACGTCCGCAACCGTCATGCGCCGTACCGGTATTCGCGGGCACGGAAGTACAGCAGCCCGACGACGGGAGTGATGAGCGCCCAAAGCGCCACCGACACCCACACCTCGACCGCAGCATCGGTGCCGAGCAAGCACCATCGGGCCGCGGTGACGATCGCATAGACCGGGTTGACTGCCGACAACGACACGATCCGGTCGTTGTCGATCATCTGCTCGACAGAGAAGAGGATTCCCGACAGGTAGAAGATGATCCGAAAGACGTGCGGGATGATCTGCTGAAGGTCGCGGAAGGTCGCCCCGATGCGAGCAGCGATGAGGCCGGTGCCGAGGTTGAACGCCGCTTGGGCAACCAGCACCACCGGGAACATGAGCCAGCGAAGACTCGGCGGCTGACCACTCACGACGATCGTCACCAGCATGACACCCAGCGCAGGCATGAACGCCATGGTCTGACCCACGAGCGACGAAACGGGCAACAATGCCCGCGGAAACCGGATCGACCGGATCAAACCTTCGTTCCTGGTGATCGCAACGGCACAGTCCTGTACGACCCGCTGGGTGAGCTGGAAGATCAGCACCCCGACGACGAGAAACGCCAAGAAACTGTCGATGCCCCGGTCGGTGCCGAGCAGCACACCGAAGACGAGCCAGTAGACGAGCACGAGCGCCGCCGGGTTGAGCACATGCCACAGCTGACCGAGCGCCGTGTCCATGTTCTGCGCCCGCAGATCGTTCGCCGGTACGACCACGGCGAACTCTCGGCGTTGCCACAGCTCGGCGAGATAGCCACGCAGAGTCTGGGCTGTGCCCAAGTCTTGGAGACTAGGCTTCGACATCTCGGCCATCCGGGTGATGCTAACCCGCACTGGCCGGTGTCGATGACCGCCTCCACCCAACTCAGGAGCCACTGTGACCAACCTCTCCGAAGCCGAAATCGAGGCCCGGATCGCCGAACTGGACGAAGAACCCGGTTGGTATCAAGACGTCGAACTACCCGGTGAGCGCCACACCAAGACCCGGCAGGTGTGGGGCGAGGAAATCGACCACCCTCGCAAGCGGTTCGCCGAAGTCGAACCCGCGCTGCCGAAGGACATGACGGGCATGAGCGTGCTCGACATTGGGTGCAACGCAGGGCACTTCGCGTTCCAGGCTGCCGATCGCGGCGCGACTCGGATCGTTGGTGTCGACCGCCACGAGGGCTACATCGAGCAAGCCAAATTCTGCGCCGAGGTTCGGGGGCAAGACGTCGACTTCCGCGTGATGGACATCTACGACCTCCGCGACCTCGGTGAGACCTTTGACTTCGTGTTCTGTGTCGGCATCCTCTACCACTGCCGCTACATCAAGCAGGCCGTCGAAGCGGTCTGCGATGTCACCAAGGGCACGGTTGCGGTCGAGACGGCGATCCACCCCGGCAACAACCAGCTCCCGCTGGTCCGATTCGTCAGTTCGTCGCGCTACCAGGGACCCGACGCCAAGGGCGCATCTCGCCTGCCCGGGCACTGGCACCCGAACATGACCGCCTTGAAGGACATGTTCGCCGAGGGCGGTTTCTCCACGATCGAGGATCTGTTCGTCGACGGCGGCCGCGGGGGCATCGTCGCCCGCCGCTGAGCGGTCAAGCTCGACGCACGACTGCGGAGTAGTTCAGCGGGAGAGGCTGCTCGTTCTCCGCGCCCGGAAGTGCAAGCGGTTGTTCGGCCACCACCTCGAATCCGGTCTCGGCGAAATGCGCGTGGATGTGATCGAGATCGTCGTAGAGGTAGACGTGATCGACCGCTTCGAGGTTGGCAACCGTCGACAAGAAGGCGTGCCCGTCGGGCCGAAGTCGCTTGTGAATCGCACGCAGCAGGTCGCGCGGTTCGTCGACATGCTCGAGGACCTCGCAACAGATGACGGTGTCGAACGCGTCTTGCCCGGCGAGCGCTTCGAAGGCATCGGAGGCTGCGTCTGCGCAGACCAGGCGATGGCGGTCGGGCGACACGTTCGCGGCGTCGAGTGAGCGCTTCGTGTAGTCGAGCGAGCGTTCGCTGATGTCGACACCCACATAGTCGAGTGCCGATTTGCGCTCGGCCAGCAGCGAAGCGAACAGGCCATGACCCGGGCCGATCTCCATCACGCTCACATCGTCAGGCAGGTCGGCGACAAACGCGTCGACGAAAAACCCCACCATCGACGCATGATTCGGCCACATTGCGTACGACAGGGCGAGACCATCGAGGTACCCGATCATCTCTTCCGCGTCGTCGTAGAGTTCGCGGAACTCCGATGCTTCGCTCGCGGCGTAGCGACCGGTTTTGCGGAACCGAGCCTGCAAGCGCAAGAAATCGAGCGAGGTGACCGCAAACGACTCGATGGCTGCATCGAAGCGTTCACGATCGCCTTGGCACAGTGCGTCGACGTGCACCAGCGCTCGGTCAGCCCACGCCCAGCGCGGGTCGGTCTCATCAGCGTGCTTGGGCAGCAAACCTCCGCCGATGACGGGAACGTCCGCCACCAATTGTTCGGCTACGGCTCGCAGGGTTGGGGCCATCAGACGGTCTCCTTCGGGGCCGGGACGGTCTCGCGGCTCATGTATTCGACGACCAGGCCGGTGCGGCGTTGCGCGAAGCCAATGGTTCGTTCGAACGCGCAGGCGTACGTCGGCGGGCACACGATCAGTGAGCCCTTCTGTTCGTCATCGGCGAGGGCACCCTCGACATCGTCAACGAAGTAGCAGAGATGGTCGAGACCACCACCGCGAGCGAGACGAGACTCGACGGGCGACGAACCCGGTTCGATCGGCGAAACCAGTTCGATGTCGACGGCCCCATCGACCCGAAGCAAACACACGTACACACCCTGGATTGGGTCGGGTGTCGCCTCGAGGGTGAGGACGGCGCCCTCTCGTTCGAAGCGGTTGATGCCGCGCTCGATGTCTTTCACGACATAGCCCACATGGGCGAGTTCGATCTCTGCCATTTCAGTAGCCCTGGTACACGAACGGGACGCTCTGCACGGTAGCGGCGAGCACCCACACGACCAGCGCGCCGATGAACAGCCCGAGGACCGCCTCGAGCGCGTATCCGGTGAATCGACGGATCATGCGGCCTCCTCGACCGGTAGTGGAATACAGAACGGGTCCTCTCCCAGTTCGCGGAGCTGGGTGCAAATGCGATCTGCGACGACCTCAGCAACGGCGTCGGCGCCAGGAAGCCACATGTGGATGAGGTCGCGGAACGGAAGCCACGGGAGCTCTCGTGACAAGCTTTTTGGGGTGAAGGACACATGGGCGGCGTCGAAGTCATCGACGTACGTCGCCAACTGCGATTCGATCGAGGCGAGCGCTGCGTCCGCGTCGGGGTCGGCGAGCGTGTCGGAGCGCAGCGGGGCGAGGTAGATCGTTGTGGGAATGTCTGCGTCGACGATCGCATCGGCCAGCCAACCGACGACCGTCCGGTTCCACGAGCCGCGGTCGGGGTTGGCGCGCTCGAGGTTGTAGGCATCGATCTGGGTGCCGGCGAGCTCCGGCGGCCGCTCATTTTTCTCCGACGACCAGAACGCGAGTGGGCTCGAGAGACCGGCGATTCGCTGCAATTCGGTCGGCTCGCCGTCCGCTTCAGGGATCACGGAGCGATCGAGCGGCGTCCGGTCGCTGAGCCAGGCCCGAAGATCAGCGCCGTAGCCCCATCGATCCTCGATGCCGTCGAAGGAGTCACCGACAACGCCGGTAGCGACATCGGCGGGACTCGCCAATCCGAAGAGCAGCGGCCACGTCTGCGGATCGTCGATCAGGGCCTCCGCTGCGGTAGGCGAGAGGTTGGGCCATGAACTGACCGCTTGGTCGTTGAACAGCCAGATCGGATTCAACGTCACGACGAGATGGTCGGGTTCTTGTTCGATCGCCGCAAGCGTGGCGACATACAGGTCCCAGGTCCGCAACGCCTGCAGCATGTACACGTCGATGACCGTCTCGAAGCCCCCGACGTCGGGAATCTGCTCGCGCACCCGTTGCGGCACGAAGCGACGCACCGGTACCTCTTCATCGCTGCGCGCCTGGAGACTCGAGCCTCCGACCCATGCGATGTGGAACGTGTCCTCCCGCTGCTGGGTGGGGTGGAAGCCGCGATCGTCGTTGATGTCGGCGCCAATTTCGCGCACGAGCGGGTCGTTGATCTGGCGGTTGTACCACGACGAGGCAGGGTTGTACTCGGGGGCGGTCCGGATGGTGCCGACGGCAACGAGGCCGATGATGATCCAGACGTGCACGCGAAGGAGGCTGGCGAAGGAGCCCAGAAGTCCGAAGCGTTCACGCAGAAGCGAAAAGAGCTTGGGCATCAGGCACCCACCAGAGCGGCATAGAAGTCTGGAAGCGCCCCAAGATCGAGAATGAGCAGCGGTAGGCCCAGCATCACGAACACGAACATGGCCAGATTCTTGCCGACCCGCAGAGGCAATCCGGGATCAGGATCTGCCGGCCGCCACTTGTTCATCATGCGGGCACCCACCAGAGCCGAGGCGTGGTAGAGCCCAAAGATCACGAGGGGCCAGGTGATGTCGTGCCACAGCGCGATGACCATGATCGTCGCGGTGATGGCGATGTACTGACGGTTTTCTCGCATGCCACCGAGCGGTGTGAACACGTTTCGCTGGGCGAACCGGGTCAGCGACATGTGCCAGTTGTTCCAGTAGTCCTGGGTGTTGGTTCGGAAGTACGGGTTGTTGAAGTTGGGCTTGAGTTTGAAGCCAAAGAGGCGAGCCACGCCGATACTCAAGTCGCTGTAGCCCGCAAAGTTCCAGTAGAAGAACCAGGCGAACAAGAAGAGTTCGAACCACAGGATGGGCGACGAATTCGATTCGTAGAACACGAAGACGTCGGTCGATTGTTCGAGCGGGAAGGCAAGAACGAACACCTTGACGAAGCCCGTGACGACCAGGGCAAAGCTGGACGACAGATCATCGATCGATGGCCACCGGGGCGGCGCGTTACGGCCACGCTGGCTGACTTCGCTGTATTCGATGACCGGCCCGATGATCTGCACCGTCGGGAAGAAACCGTAAAAGTAGATCCGGCCCGGGCTGAGACCGTCGAGAGCTCCGAGGTTGGTCTGGATCAGGAGGTCGATCGCTCGGAACACCGCGAACGACATGCCGATCGGCAAGATGACGTCGCGGACCTCGTCGATGGCGCCGATGAAGCTCGAGATGTCCCAGGCGATCTCGTTGAACTGCACGTTGAACCAGACGACGAACGTGTCTGGAATCAGCTTCCAGATGACCAGCGGTGCGAGCAGCGAAATGATGCTGGCCCCCAGTACCAGCCCGGCGCGAGGCCGTTCCCCGTACCACGCGATCAGCCGCTGCAGCCCGACGACCACCGTCCAGAAGATCACATAGAAGACCAGGAGGCGGGGAGCGATCGAGAAGATGAGGTACGCGCCGAGTGCCGTCAGCAGCGCTCGACGGGCCGTCCCCCACGGCATGAGGTAGTACAGCGGCGCCACGACCACACACGCAGCCAAGAGCCATGCGAAGTAGTCGAACGTGTTGAAGTCAAGCACCGGTCAGCGGACCACGGCGACGTGCGATGGACCGCCGATTGTGTCGGTGTCGGCTTCGTAGACACCGTCGTCACCGGCGAAGCCGTGGCGTTGGTAGAAGTCGGCGACCTGCCCGTTCTTGATCGTCTCGACGTATCGACCCTCGAGCACCTCAGCGCCGGCATTGCGGGCGTCCTCGGCGATCGACGCCAGTAATGCCGTCTCGACCCCGCGGCCGAGGACTCGACAGCTCATGAGGAACGAATCGATGGCCCAGCGTTGGGCTGCTCGTTCCATGATCGCAACCCCAACGATGCCGTAGTCGCCGAATCGATCCGATACCCGAATGGCTCGGACCTCATGATCGTCAGAGCCGATGAGACGGCTGATGTCGCCTTCGGTCCGCCGGATCGTGGTGAGGTTGAACTGGTTGGTCTTGTTGGTGAGCTGTGCCACCCGGGCGATGTGATCGTCGCCCGGCTCGAAGTACTCGAGCGTCAGCCCGAGCGAGGCAAGGAAGTCCTCGGGTGACAGCGTGTCCTGCTGCTGTTTGCGTGCACCCTCGGCCAGCATCATCTTGGTGCGCTCGCGGTCCTCCGCACTGACCTTCAGATGTCGGAACAGGCCAGACCGGCCGATGAGACCCGGGATCTCGGTGGGTTCCTCGGGAACCTGCAGCACCCGGACCTCAGGGACGGCATTGCGGACCTCGGCGACTTCGAAATGGGAGTCATCGACGAAGACCAGGCTGTCGACACCGACATTGAGCTCGGCCGCGATCTCTCGAATGTTCTGTGACTTGGGCAGCCAGTTCACCTTCCAGCAGGCGATGTCATCGGGCTCCAGCACCATTGCATCGTGCTTTTCGAACACTTCGCGGACGGCAGGCTCATCGTTCTTGGAAGCGATCGCAAGCATGACGCCTGCTTCCTTGTACTGCTTGATTCGTCGCTGGAAGGTCGTGAACGACGAGCCGGGGAAGGTGTCGCCGAGTTCGATCCCGGCGATACCGTCTTCGCCGATCACTCCGCCCCAGAGGGTGTTGTCGCAGTCGAGAACCAGCACCTTTGGTGCAGCGATCCGGGTGCGGGTGACAACCTCGGCCACACTGTCCCCGAGCGCGTGCCACGCTGCGCTCGTGTAAGGCTGGCGGTACAGCGCCCACTTGGTGTCGTCGTGGGCCTGGCCGTGGCCGATGGAGCGAAGGACTGCGTCTGTGTCGACAAGGCTGATCGCCGCTGCGCCGTCGAGGATGTCGAGCATCGGCCCGAGGACCGCGGCGTGAAGGCGGGCGAGTCGAATCGACGTCCGACCGTCGCCGGCGTCGGTGCCCCACGGGGCGGGCACGGGGGGCAAACCAAGAACGACGGGAGTGCCCGTGGACGCAAGGTTGACGAGCATCGTGGCGAGCTCGGCTGCGCCGTCGATGATCTCCGGCGCCGCCGTGTCGTCGCCGTCGAGGTACCGCTCGACAGCACCGGAGAACACGTCCTCCAGGCGCATCATCGCGACGATCGTGTCGACGGCCCCGCCGAGCGTTCCCGTCGGGTCCAGGCAGAGCTGATGGAGTTGGTTGTAGTCGGCAAACCGAAAGGCAGGGTCGCCGACGCCTGACTCGACGAGCCCCATCCCCAGGTAGGCCTCGATTGGCTCAATCGTGAACGAGCCCGCAACGCCGACGGTGAGAGCCGGCTCGGTGATCTCAGCGCGATGGGTACGCCACGTGCGGGCGATCTCCGCGGGCGTCGGCATATCAGATGCCCTCGATGCCCTTGTCTTTCAGCACGTTGCGGGCCATCCCGATGCTGCGCATTTTCATGATGTCACGGGTGGAGAGCGACACATCGAAGTTGTCTTCGATGAGGGTCACGAGCTCCATCGCGGCGAGCGAATCCCACGCCTCGGTGTTGTCCGGTGACGTCTCGTCGTCGAGGGTGGCAGCGTCGAGGCTCAGACCCTGAGCGAACACATCGAGCAGTGGATCAGACACGGGGACTCCCTTGAGTTCCGGTAGCAAAGCAGCGGCCAGTGTAGGCCCGGGCCAAGCGCTGAAGGACGCACAGGCTCAAGCCCGATGCCCCACAGCTCGGGCCGCTAGCCCCGGAACGTCATGCCCTTGTAGCCGGGCGAGAAGCCGGCGGCTTCGAGCCGGGCCGCAACGTCGGTTTCGCGAACCGGCTGCCCGTCGACTTTCGTGATCTCGAGCTTCTTGAGCCGGCCGTCCTTCACGAGACCCAGGACAGCATCGATCCACGCATCGGTGTCGGCCGCCCCAGGGAAGGTGGTCAGCGAGCGCCCGCCCCGTTCGATGAAGACGATGGGATCGCCATCGATCACCACGACATGGGCTCCTGCACTTCGAGCCGGTCGGCCGCCGGACACCGGCCATGGGATCGCCGCTCCGTACGGTTGGGCCGGGTCGGTGGCCGCAAGCACCGTCGGGGGCTCAGGGGTGTCGACCTCTCGAGCGGCCCGCAGCCGGTCGACGGCGCCGGGCAGCGCAAATTGTGCGGCACCCAGACCGGCGACGAAGTAGCCGCGACGGACCTCGCCTCGTTCCTCCAGCGCCTTGAGCACGGGATACACGCCAGCGAACCCGCCCTCGATCCCCTCGGCGAGCGCGGTTTCGCGGGTCAGCACCCCGTACCGATCGAGGAGCTGGTGAGCTTGGGCAAGCGACCGCTCGGTCGGGGACGGAATCGGACGCCGGAGCGGCTCGACCAGCGACCACCGACCGACAGCACTCGGAGGACCTTGCACCGTGAGGCCACCGACTCGAGGTCGAGCCCGGCGGCCGCGGGCCCGACCCGCTTTGGGCGCAGACGCTGACTTCGAGCCGCTGATCAGGGCGCGAACCGGGGCGAGCGAATCGTTCGTGACTTCCCCCGCCCACACGAGATCCCACAGCGCGGTGTGCACCGCATCGGTGCCATAGGGGAGCTCTGCTGCTTGCACCGCGGCGACGAGATCGGGCCAAAAGGATGCGCCGCGCTCACGGAGGTGGCTTCGGATCGCCTCGTGGGTGGGGTCGTCGGACGGCTCGTCGGGATCGGGCACGAGCAGGCCGACCTGATCGCGGTACACCAACCTGATGCGACCGTCGGTGGCGCCAACCGACCCAGCCCCGACCCACACCATTTCGCCGCTCGTGCACAGCTCGTCGAGATCGCTGCTGCGGTAGCCGTTGACCCGGGCCGCGAGCACGTCTCGTTCGATGACAGAGGCTGCGACCGCTGCGCCTTGCATCTGCCCCACCGCTTCGGCGACGGCATCGACACCGCGGCGACGAGCGCCAACCCCTTGCCAGGCGGGCAGGAAGCGGGCGAGGGCATCGCCCTCGACCGGCTCGATTTCGCGTCGAAGCGAGGCCAACGACCGGCGCCGCAACTGCCGCAGCACATCGTCGTCACAGAACTCACGCTCGGTGCCGCCAGGCCGAAACTCGCCCCGGAGCAGGTCGCCCGCCGCGACGAGGCGGTCGAGCGCACCCGTCGCTCGGGTCTCGGCGATGCCCAGCCAACGCGCAAGGTCGCGGCCGTGGAACGGCCCGTGGGTTCGGGCATAGCGGCGACACAGATCGCCGAGGGGATCGGCAACCGGGTCGGTGAAAACGGCCGGGAGACCGACGGGAAGGGCGACCCCGACGGCATCGCGGAGGCGGGCCGCATCGTCGCTCGCCGCAATGCGGTCGTCGTCGGCGAGACGAACCTCGATGGCCCGGCGCTCTTCGAGCAACGAGCGCACCCACGCCTCTACCGGAGCGCCGTCGACCGAACGAGCTTCGAGATCGAGCCTCGTCAACGGCCCAAGCCGTCGCAACACATCATGCAACTCGTCGGCGTCACGGGCCCGACGCCCGTCGACCAGCAACTGCAGTTCGAGCTCGAGGTCCGCGAGGACCTCAGCATCGAGCAACTCGCGCAGCTCCTCTGCCCCGAGCACGTCGCGCAACAGCTCGCGATCGAGGGCCAGGGCCGCAGCTCGCCGTTCGGCGATGGGAGCGTCGCCTTCGTACATGTAGACGGCGATCCACGAAAACAGCAGCGACTGAGCGAACGGCGACGCCGTGTCGGTGTCGACCGCAACCATCCGGATCTTCCGGCTGCGCAGCTCGGACATGACCGATCGCAAAGCCGGCACGTCGAACACGTCGTTGACGCACTCGCGGGTTGCTTCGAGCAGCATCGGGAAGGTGGGGTACTTCGCCGCGACCGACAACAGGTCGGCGGCGCGTTGGCGTTGTTGCCACAGCGGCGTGCGCTGATCGGGGCGGCGGCGGGGCAGCAGCAGCGCACGAGCCGAGCATTCGCGGAACCGGGCGGCGAACATGGCCGAGTCGGGCAGCCGAGTGATGACGATGTCGTCGATCTCATCGGGATCGAACAGCAACTCGTCGAGCGGCAGCCGGTCGAGCGCTTCGGGCAACCGCATCACGATGCCGTCGTCGCTCCACATCAGATCGATCTCACTCCCCCACTCGTCGCCGAGCCGGGCCTGCAAGGCCATGCCCCATGGCGCGTGGACCTGCGCACCGAACGGGGTGAGCACACACACCCGCCAATCGCCGATCTCATCGCGGAAGCGTTCGACCACGATCGTGCGATCGTCGGGCACGACACCGGTCGCCTCTGCCTGATCTTTGAGGTACGAGAGGAGGTTCTCCGCCGCGAGATCGTCGAGGCCGTGTCGACGCTGCATACGGTCGATTGCGGCGGCGTCGTCGAGCTGGCGGACTTCGCGTACGAACGAACCGATCGCCCGCCCCAGCTCCAACGGACGGCCGGGGCCGTCGCCGTGCCAAAACGGCATCTTGCCCGGCACGCCAGGGGCAGGCGTGACCACGACCCGTTCGAACGTGATGTCTTCGATGCGCCAGGTCGATGCGCCCAAGAGAAACGTCTCCCCCACCCGACTCTCGTAGACCATCTCTTCGTCGAGTTCGCCGACCCGAGTGCCGTCGGGCAAGAACACCCCGAACAGGCCGCGGTCGGGGATGGTGCCGGCGTTGGTGACGGCCAGCCGCTGCGACCCAGCTCGCCCTCGGAGTTGGCCGGTGACGCGATCCCACACGATCCGAGGCCGCAGCTCGGAGAACTCCTCGCTCGGGTACGTGCCCGACAGCAGGTCGAGGACGTTGGTGAGGACCTCGTCGGAAAGATCGGAGAAGTTCGCGCAGCGCCGGATCACCACTTTGAGCTCGGTGAGCTCCCAGTCGTCCATCGCGCACATGGCAACGAGGTGCTGCGCCAAGACGTCGAGCGGATTGCGCGGGTAGTACGTCTCTTCGATCAGACCTTGATGCATGCGGTCGACGACGACGGCCGATTCGAGCAGGTCGGCGCGGTGCTTGGGAAAAATCTTGCCGACACTCGGCTCGCCGACCTGGTGGCCGGCGCGGCCGATGCGCTGCATGCCCGACGCAACCGAGCCAGGTGACGCAACCTGCACGACGAGATCGACGGCGCCCATGTCGATACCGAGCTCGAGCGACGACGTGGCCACGAGTCCCTTGAGGTCGCCGCGTTTGAGTTCGTCTTCGACCAGCAACCGCCGCTCTCGGCTCAACGAACCATGGTGGGCCTTGACCAGCTCCTCGCCCTCGGCGGCGCCTCGGCCGATCTGTTCGTCGCCCGCCCCGAGCGCCGGCGGCGGGGCGACACCGCCGTCGTACTCGCCCGACGCCTTTTCGAGCGCCAGCTCGTTGAGCCGAGTCGCGAGTCGCTCGGACAGGCGACGAGCGTTCGAGAACACCAGCGTCGACCGGTGGTCTTCGATGAGTTCGAGCAGACGCGGATGCATCGACGGCCAGATCGAACGTCGCATGTTGGGCGACATCGCGGCGGGAGCGTCGGGGCCCGGCTCGGTCCGTTCGCCGAGGTTGGCCATGTCTTCGATCGGGACGATGACCTCGATCTGCAGTTCCTTCCGTGCGCCGGCATCGACCACGGTGACCGGGCGGGGTGTCACGACCCCGTCCTCGCTGACCTCGTTGCCACCGAGGAAGCGGGCGATCTCATCGAGCGGCCGCTGGGTGGCCGAGAGGGCGATGCGCTGCGGCGGGCGTTCGGTCAGCTCCTCGAGCCGTTCCAACGACAGCATCAGGTGCGCGCCCCGTTTGGTACCCGCCATCGCGTGGATCTCGTCGATGATCACCGCATCGACATTGGCGAGTGTCTCTCGCGCCTTGGAGGTGAGCATCAGGTACAACGACTCGGGCGTGGTGATCAAGATGTCGGGAGGGGTGCGCACGAGCTGGCGACGATCCGATGACGACGTATCGCCGGTGCGAATGCCAACCGTGGGGGTGTGCACCGATGCTCCGACCCGCTCCGCGGCAAACCCGATGCCCTGCAGCGGCGCCCGCAAGTTCTTCTCGACGTCGACCGCCAACGCCCGCAGCGGCGACAGATAGATGACACGGGTGCGGGCCTGCGGATCGTCGGGAACGTCGTCGACCGCAAGGCGATTGAGGGCCCACAGGAACGCCGACAACGTCTTGCCGGTGCCGGTCGGCGCAAGGATGAGCGTGTGGTCACCGTTGGCGATCGCAGGCCAGCCCTTGCGCTGCGGCGGCGTAGCCTCGCGAAACGTCGAGGTGAACCACTCCCGCACCGGGTCGGCGAACGCAGCCAACGGATCGCTCATCCCCCGCAACCTACCGATCCACTGTGACACCCGCCCAGGCCGAACCGATCAGGGCGACGGGACCGGTGCATGCCACGATGAGGACCGTGGAGCCGATCATCATCTACCCCGCCCAGCAGATCCACACGATGAATCCGGCGTTCCCGACCGGCGACGCGGTGGCGGTGTGCGGCGATCGGATTCTCGGCGTGGGTTCACTCGACGAGCTCGCACGATGGGGCGATCACCAGATCGATGACACCTTCCGCGACCATGTTCTGACCCCCGGCTTCGTCGAAGCACACAGTCACGTGATGTCAGGCGGCACCTGGGAACACACCTACATCGGCTTCTTCGACCGCCGCGACCCGAGCGGCAAGGTGTGGCCCGGCTGCAAGAGCATCGACCAGGTCGTCGCACGACTGCGCGAGGCCGACGCGGCCATGACCGACCCCGATCAGATGATGGTGTGCTGGGGCCTCGATCCGATCTATCTCACCGGCGAACGGCTCGTCGGCAAACATCTCGATGCGGTCTCCGAGCGTCGTCAGATCTTCGTGCTCCATGCGTCGGGCCATCTCGCAACCGTCAATGGCGCCGTCATCCGCCACGAAGGGATCACCGCCGACGATCCGACCCCTGGTATCCAGCTCGACGAGTACGGCGAACCCAACGGAGAACTGCAAGAGCCCGCAGCGATGTCGCTCGCCCAGGGCTACCGACTGTTGCGCAAGGGGTTCGCCAGCGAGCTCGCCAAATGGAACTACGGCCACGAGGCGCGCAACGCCGGCCACACACTCGTCACCGACCTCGGCACCAGCCGGGTCGACGACGACGGGGTGAACACGTGGGCCGCAGTGACATCGCACCCCGACTTTCCGGTTCGAGTCATGGTGGCCGGCTCGGTCTTTGCCACCCCGCTACCCCCGGCAGAGATCGCCCAGCGGGTCGTGCACCTCCGCGACAACCCCATCAACGACAAGCTGCGCTTCGGCATCATCAAGCTGATCATCGACGGTTCGATCCAGGGTTTCACCGCCCGCCTGAACTGGCCCTATTACATCAACGCCCCAGAGGGTCACGCCGAGAACGGGCTGTGGCTGATGCCGCCCGACCAGATCCCCGAGGTGGTGTCGACCTTCCACGACGCGGGGCTCACCGTGCATTGCCATTGCAACGGCGACCAGGCCGCCGAGGTCTTCATCTCATCCGTCGAGCAGGCGCTCGAGCGGCACCCGCGCTGGGACCACCGCCACACCGTGCAGCACTGCCAGCTCACGACACCATCGCAGTACGCCCGGATGGCCGCGCTCGGCATGCACGCCAACATCTTCAGCAACCACATCTTCTACTGGGGCGACCAGCACGTGGAGTTCACGGTCGGTCCGGAGCGAGCGGCACGCATGGACGCGTGCGCCACAGCGGAGCGGCTCGGGGTCGAATTCTCGTTCCATTCCGACACGCCGGTCACGCCGCTCGGCCACCTGCACGTCGCCTGGTGTGCGGTGAACCGCCTCACCTCGACCGGCACGGTGCTCGGCCCCGAGGAACGCATCTCCGTCGACACCGCGATGTACGCAGCCACCATCGGGGCGGCTCGCCAAATCAAGCTCGACCATGAGGTCGGCTCGATCCAATCGGGCAAGTTCGCCGACTTCGCGGTGCTCGAAGCCGATCCGTACGAGGTCGACCCGTCAACCCTCAAAGACATCGGCGTGTGGGGCACCGTCGTCGGTGGCCAACACTTTCCTGCCCCGACTGTGTGACATGACGATGCCCGCCCATCCACAGGCCCCCGCCCATGCACCGATCGCGGTCACGGTCGTCGGCGGCTATCTCGGTGCCGGCAAGACCAGTTTGCTCAACCATCTCTTGGCCGTCGCCGACGAACGGATCGCCGTGCTGGTGAATGATTTCGGGTCGCTCGACATCGACGCCCAACTCCTCGACCAAGGCGACGGCTCGACCGTGACGCTGCCGAACGGCTGCATCTGCTGCTCGCTGGTCGATGGGCTCGCCGGGGCCCTGGAGGACCTTGCCGAGCTCGACCCCCGACCCGAACGGGTTGTCATCGAGGCGAGTGGGGTGGCCGATCCAGCGGCCATCGCTGCGTACTGCCATCGACGCCCGTACCGGCTCGACCTCGTCGTGGTGCTCGCCGACGCCCTCAACCTCGCTGCGCAGGTGGTGAGTGAGTATGTCGGCGAGACGGTCCGAGGTCAGCTGGCCAGCGCTGACCTCATCGTCCTCAACAAGGCCGACCTCGCCGACACGGGCATGGCCGCAAAACTCCTCGACGAGCATGCGCCCGGCATCGCAGTGGTGACCGCCACCAACGCGGTGATCGACCCCCGGGTCCTGATCGACCTCGAACCTCGAACCAAGCCCACTGAGCGCATCCATGACCATGGCGTGCCGTTCGAAACGTGGAGCTGGACCGGCGGCGTCGTGGACGAACCGACGCTGCGCACGATGGCAACCGCACTCCCGTCCGGCGCGGTGCGAGCCAAAGGGATCATTGCGACTCCCGACCGCACGCTCGAGTTCCAGCGGGTCGGCGACCGGTCCCGTTTCACCCCGCTCGCGCGCACCATCGACGAGAGTCAGATCGTGGTCATCGGGGTTCCGGGCGCGCTCGATGACGAGTGGTTGTCATCACGGCTGGGCTGACGCCGACGCAGGTCACGCCGCAGGCGGCACCACCATTGTCTGCTGGTATCGCTCGACACCGATGTCGCTGATGATCTTCTGCTGGGTCTCGATCCAGTCGAGGTGGTGCTCTTCACCCACCACCAGCTGCTCGAGCATCTCCCGCGTGCCGGCATCGCCCTTTTCGAGCGCCAGCACGACACCGCGCCGGTAGCGCTCGATCGCCGCCGCTTCGAGTTCTGCATCGAGCTGCAGCTGCTCTTCGACCGTTTCGCCGACCCGCACGGTGCCCATGCGCTGCAGGTTGGGCATGCCGTCGAGCAGCAAGATCCGGTCCATCAACTTCTCCGCGTCCATCATCTCTTCGATGCTCTCCTTGCGGTAGAAGCCAGCCAGACGGCCGTAGCCCCAGTTCTCGCAGAGCTTGGCGTGTGCGAAGTACTGGTTGATCGCAGTGAGCTCGGCCGTGAGGGCTTCGTTCAGGAACTCGATGATGTCGGAATCGCCTTGCATGGCACCGAACATAACGGTGCGCCGAGGGTCAATCCTAGTGCGTCAAAAATGATCAGGGCAGCCTACATTCCGTTGAAAAGACGCAGTTTCCAACCGTCGTAGGCGGTGGTCTCAGCCGATGGAAACGAGGGTTTCGTGCCGTTCAGCGAGGAGATCTCGGATGGTGTTGGCGCATGATCCACAGTCCGACGACGCCCCGCACACGGCACGAATATCGGCAACCGACCGGGCCCCGAACTCCTCAGCGAGTTCCTTGATCCGCCGGTCGTTCACGACAAAGCAATGACAGACGATCATGCGACGTCAGTGGAGGTCGAGGGCGCGAGGACAGTGGCCATAGATGCGTTAGGAGCACCTTACGGGACATCCCAACCAGAGACAATGGAGGCCGAAAGGCCCACCCGACCTCGGCGACCGAAGAGCGATCGCCGAGGTCGGGCCAACCTGAGGCTGTCAGTCGGGGCTAGCCCAGGACGCCGATGTCGTCTGCGGTGATCCCGAGGGCATCCCATGCGGGCTCGAGCGCCGCACGAACCTCGTCGCCGTAGCCGTTGGCACCCGGCTCGTTCGCGAGGTCGAAGATGGTGTTGATGGCATCAACATCAGCGCCTTCGGCCGCAACGAGCGGCTCGATCACCCGGAAGAAGGCCAGACCTTCGGCCTGGTGCTCCTTGGCCTTGGCGTCGTCGCCGTCGGCGAGGTCACCCTCGATGAGCGAGGCGTAGCGGATCGACGCCTGGCTGTAGATCACGACGACGTTCTTGAGCACCTCGGCGGTGGCGATTCCGGCGGCGGGCACATTGCCCTCGACCAGTGCGTCACGACCCTGGACCATCGCAGCAAGAATGTTCTCGTTGGCGATCGCGGTTTCACCATCGCTGCCGAGCGTGCCGAAGTTGCCAGCGCGCTTGTCGCCGGTTGCGTATGGCGCACAGCCAGGAGCGGTGCCGTGGTAGAAGGCCCAGCCTTCATCCCAGTTGTGAACCGCACCCTCTTGGATGTCGAAGTTGCCGTCGGCAGCCTTGCCCATGGCGACCACGAGCTCATGCACGACCCAGGCGACCATCACCTGGTTCTGGATGCCCTTCTCGACACCCTGACCGCGCACAGCATCGGACTGACCCTCGAACATGCCGGTGCCCTCGAGGGCCGCGGTCACGAAGTCGTCGAGCGGCGTCGGGGTGCCGTAGTACTCGTCGTAGCCGTGCGACCGGTCATCACGAGACGCGAAGCCACCGATCGTGCGAATCGAACCGTCGGACTTCACCGAGTTGATGCCGTCGTTGTAGATCGCAGCCACCGCATCGAAATCGCCTGCATCGAGCAGATCACCGATGCCGCAGATGTCTTGCACGACGAGCACGTGAGAGTCGACGTTGGACGCATAGGCATACCCACCATCCTCAGCGGTGGCGACGATCTCACCGTCAGCCGGAGCCGACGCGCTGGCCGACGACGAGCCAGAACCGCTCGCCGAGGCACTGGCCGAGGCCGAAGCACTCGCCGAGCCCGATGAGCTGGCCGAACCTGACGAGCTCGCCGAACCCGAACCCGACGCACTGCCCGAGCCAGAGCCAGAGCCAGAGCCCGAGCCAGAGCCAGAGCCCGAACCGGAACCAGAACCCGAGCTGTCGCTGAGCTCCGTTACTTCGCCGCCGTCATCGTCGCCGCAGGCAGCGGCGACGAGCGTGAGCGAGAGGACTGCACCGAGCAGTCGCATCTTTCGAGACATGTTTCCCTCCAACGGGAGTCTTCAGTTGTCTCGATAAGTGTGCCTAACTTAGTATGAAAATTACCCTCACCAGCCGGCAAATTCTGTCGCTTTTCTGAACACGTCCTCATCGGACGCGGTCACATGGGCGTCCTCATCGGACGCGGTCACATGGGCGTCCTCATCGGACGCGGTCACATGGGCGTCCTCATCGGACGCGGTGCTGTCGGACTCACGGACATTGTCCTGGTTCCGGACTCGTGCTCCATCATCGAGACCACACGCCGACACCGTCACCACGCCGGCCATCAGCCATGCCCGAAACCGACGGGTCATGCGGTGTTGAGTTCGCGATACACCGCAGGCACGACCTTCCGCAGATACGGACCGAGCTTGATGAAGCTCTCGCCCGTCGTACGGAAGTGGTAGCTGATCGGCACCTCGAGATACCGGTAACCCTTCGCCAAGAGATCGAGGGTGATCACCTGGGCGTAATTGAAGTCGTGGATGACCTCGGCCCGTGCCGCAGCCGCAGGCGAGAACGCCCGGTAGCCGGTCTGACCGTCGGTGATCTTTCGCCGCGCAACGACCGACAGCGTCTTGGTCAGCACCTGATTGCCGAAGCGGCGATGCGGTCGCATGTGCTGAATGTCGCCGAGGAACCGACTGCCACAGACATAGTCGGCCTCGTCAGCAAGGATCGGACGGACCAGGTTGGCAAGCTCCTCAGGCGGGTACTCACCGTCGGCGTCGCAAAAGACCACAGCGGCTGCGTCGCGGGCGACACCAGCCGCCAAACCCTCACGAACCGCGGCCCCCAAACCCCGGTTCTGGGGCAGCGCGATCACCGTCGCGCCCGCACGCTCCGCTTCGGCGATGGTGTCATCGGCCGAGCCGTCGTCGATCACCAGCACCTCGACCGGGTGACCATCGATGTCGCCGGGAGCACGAGCGATGCAGTCAGCGACCGCTTCTTCCTCGTTGTACGCGGGCATGAACAACACGACCGGAGCGGGTGGTGGCGGCACGGCGCGCACCTCGCGCTCGCCGGTCTCCGACCGCAGCCGGAGACGGCCGATGAACGACGGGGAAGGAAAGGCCATAGCGATGACTCCGACGATGATCGAGTAGGCGGTTTTGAGCGCGTGGGCGCTGAGCGCAGCGACCAGGGCAGGCTCTGGCTCGTAGCCGAGACTCACGTACGCAGCGACGGCGGCAGCCTCGTAGGTACCGAACCCGCCAGGAGCGATCGCAGCAATTTGTGCGGCGACAGCAACGGTCGTCACCAACACGGCGTCGGTCGCGCTGATCTCGAGTCCGGCCCAACGAGCGGTCTGCCACACCAAGATGGCCTCGAGCAGCCATGCCGATCCGGTGAGACCCAATGCCACCGGACCCGGGAGCACGATGTCGTCGCGGCCTGCCATCCGCAGCAGCCAGTTCCACGAAACAATCGCGGCGACCACGACCAGGGCGACCACGAGCCAACCAAACCAGCCCACGAGATCCATGTAGGCGCCCGGCGCGACCGCCAGCCCGAGCAAAAAGATCGCAATGATGTCGGCCGAACGCAGCATCACCGTCGACGCGGTTGCCGCATCGGGGGACACATCGGCTCGCCGCACCACGCTCACCACCCGGACCGGCTCACCAAGCCGGAACGGCAACACGTGGTTCGCCCCGAGGGTCAAATGAATGCCGGCGAGCGATTGACCGAACGACAGACCCGGAAGCACCCGCTGCCACGCAACGGTGCGCAAGATGAACGCAGCACCGAACGCAGCCGACGCGATCACGACCTCGCCGGGATGCGCGATCGCTTCGTCCCATGCTCGACGCATGAGCTCGCCATCGACCGCCTGCACAACGATCACGGCTGCGACGACGCCGACGAGGACGCCCACCGCAAGCACCGCAGGGAGCGGCAGACGCTGACGAAGCAAACGCAGGGGGTTCACGGCCACGCACTCTACGGGGTTAGGGACCCCTTACGGCTTTCGCGGAGCGTCCCAGTAGCATCCGACCGGTCATGCGGACCCGCCTCCTGTTCGTCGGCCTGCTCGCCTTCGGCTTTTCGCTCCTCGCGATCGACGCCCGATCGACCTACGGCGCTCGCGTCAGCAGCGACGAACCCCAGTACCTCCTCACCGCGATGAGCTTGTGGGAAGACCTCGATCTCGACATCAGTGACGAGCTGGAAGCCGAGCGCTACCGCACCTTTCACGAAGTCCGCATCAACCAGCAGACCTTCGACCTCAACGACTCCGGGCAACGGATCAGCCCCCATGACCCGCTGCTTCCCATACTGCTCGCCGTGCCCTTCGGGATCGGTGGCTGGGCCGGTGCCAAGGTCATGTTGTCGGCGATCATCGGCCTCACCGCCGCGCTGACCCTCCACGTCGCCATCAGCCGATTCGGGGCCTCGGTCGGGCCAGCGACCTGGATCATCGGCGCGTTCTTCACCGCCGCACCCCTCACGTCCTACGGAACCCAAGTCTTCCCAGCCGGCAGCGCAGCACTGTTCTTGATGCTCGCATTCTGGGCGGTTGTGCACCCCAGCCGCAGCCGACGATGGGATGTCCTCGCCGTCATCGCCATCGTCGCGTTGCCGTGGCTCTCGGTGAAATACGTCCCCCACGCCGCGGTCGTCGGCCTTGGTTTGGCCTGGAAACACCGGGCCGCACGTCAGCGCCTCCTCGGCCTCGCGTCGGCGTTTGCCTTTGCCGGCGCCGCCTACCTTCTCTTGCACCAGGGCATCTACGGCGGTTGGACCGTGTACTCCACCGGCGATCACTTCATCGAGGGCAGCGAGTTCGACGTCATCGGCCGCCGCCCGCGCTACGGAGCTCGCACTCGGCGCCTGATCGGGCTCATCATCGACACCCAGTTCGGCATCGGCGCCTGGACACCGTCGTTTCTCGCCATGCCCGCCGCACTCGCCGCCGTCGGCCGCACTCGTCGAGACATGCCGGTCCTCCTCGGCGGCGCGGTGATCCTCGTCGGTTGGGGCGTGGCGACCTGGGTCGCCTTCACGATGCATGGCTGGTGGTGGCCCGGCCGTCAGATCACGCCGGTCCTGCCCTTCGTCGTGATCGGCTTTGCCGTGTGGGCTGGCGAACGAATCCGCATGACTGCCGCCATCGTCGCCACGACCGTGCTCGGCACCGCAACCTGGCTGATCCTTGCGTGGGAAGCCTCGACCGACAAGCGGGCGCTCATCGTCGACTTCTATGAGGTCCACAGTCCCTGGTACCAGGTGCTCGCTCACACCCTCCCCGACCATCAGCGGCTCAACACGACCGACTCGGTGTTGACGTTCGTCTGGATGGCGATCATCGGTGTCGGCACGATCGCTGCCTGGCGGGCCGCCAACGCGCCCGCAGCCCCACCGCCCGAAGCCACCGGGCCAGGCCCAACCAGGCCAGACACGACCAGGCCAGAAGGCCAGGCCGACGTCAGCGCCTGATCCTGCGCTCGGCGTCAGCCGAGTTCACTACCCCCGCTCGGCGTCAGCCGAGTTCAATGACCGTGTCGAAGGACGGCTTCGATCGGTGCCACGCCGACTGTGCGTGGAGGCCTTCGACCAACGACGTCGTCGGCACCCAGCCGAGGGTTGCGGTGGTCTCGGCCAGCTCGGCGGCGGTGACCCGAGGGTCACCGGCGGGCACCGGCAGCGACTCAGTACGGATCGGCCCGGCGATGCGTTCGACCAGATCCATGGCATCGAGCAGCGACGCGGACTCACCGCCACCGATGTCGAGCGCTTTGCCCGCGGCATCGGGAGCGACGGCGGACAGGATCGTGGCTTCAGCGACATCGCCGACGAACGTGAACTCGCGGCGCTGCCGGCCATCGCCTCGGCGCACGAAGACCGAGTCGTTGGGCAGGGTCGCTTCGAACATGCGGTGCATGGCCATGTCGGGTCGTTGCCGAGGTCCGTAGACGGTGAAGAACCGGAGGCTCACGATGTCAAGCCCTCGCACGCCGTACACACCTGCCAACTGTTCGCCCGCAAGCTTGGAGACGCCATACGGGCTGACGGGGGCTCCACCCCGAGCGCCAGAGGCTGACGAGTCGCCGTAGATCGACGAGCTGGACGCGTAGACGACCCGAGCTGCTCCAACCCCGAGCGCTTCTTCGAAGACCCGCTGGGTGAGCTCGATGTTGCGACGGCTGTAGTCGGTGAAACCGAGGCCCCAGGAGTCCTGCACGCCGGGCCGTCCAGCCAGGTGGATCACGAGGTCGTCGGCTTGGAGCAGGTCACCGAGCACGTCGCCGGCGTCGGCCTTGACGAGTTCGAATCGTGGGTCAGAGATCGCCGCATCGAGATTGGCGTGTTTGCGTTCTGGGGCGTACCAGGGGTCGAAGTCATCGATGCCGATGACGTCGGCGCCGAGGGCCAACAACAGGTCGACCACGGTGGAACCGATGAAGCCTGCGGCACCGGTGACGACGACTCGGTGCTCAGCGACCCGGCTTGCCGGTACGTTGGGGCGTTCCATGGACATTAGGCGAACCTTACAAGCGACAACCCGCTTTACACCAGAGGTGCTGGCATGACCCGCATTGCGGTGATCGGGGCCGGACCGGCCGGGCTGTTTGCCGCACTCGAGCTCGCCGAGCGCGGCGACGATGTCGTGCTGTACGAAGCGAGCCACCAGGTCGGAGGCATGTCGGCCAGTTTCGAGGTCGCGGGTCAGCGAGTCGATTACGGCTCGCATCGGCTTCACCCTGCGACCGAGCCCGACCTGATGGCTCGGATCCGCAGCCTGTTGGGTGATGATCTGCAGGCTCGGACTCGCAACGGTCGGATCCGGCTGGAGGATCGGTGGGTGGGCTTCCCGTTGCGGCCCGGTCCCATGGTGAAGGAACTGCCGCTGGGTTTCAGCGCTCGGGTCGGGCTCGACACCGCAACCAAGCCATTTCGCCGAGGCACGCCCGACAGCTTTGCCACTGCGATCGAACAGCGGCTCGGCCCCACCGTGGCCGAACGCTTCTACCGGCCCTATGCCCACAAGCTCTATGGCGAGCCAGCGGAGATGCTCACGGTCGAGCTGGCCGACAAGCGGGTGTCGGCGACGTCGCCGCTGCAGATTTTGGCGAAGGCGTTGAAGACAACCACGGGTGATGGCCGCACGTTCTACTATCCGCGCAACGGCTACGGGCAGATCAGCGAAGCCATCGCCGATGCCGCGGTTGCGGCAGGCACCGATCTACGGCTGTCGACGCCGGTGACCGGCATCGACGCGGGTGACAGTCGACCCGATGCCGTGATGGTGCGCGCTGGCGCGTCGGTCGAAGCATTCGATCTCGTGGCGTCGTCGATGCCGATTGACTTGCTGACCAAGGCGCTCGATCCGGCGCCGGCGCCGGAGGTCACCGACGCCGTTGCGACGCTGCGAACTCGAGCGATGGTGTTGGTCTACCTCGTGCTCGACCGGGCCCAGTTCACCGAGTTCGATGCCCACTACTTCCCTGATGCAGCGATCCGCACCAGCCGCCTCTCCGAATGCAAGAACTATCGAGATGGCGATGACCCGGCAGCCTCCACGGTGTTGTGCGCAGAGGTGCCGTGCTGGGTGGGCGACGAGCTGTGGTCCATGGCCGATGAGGAGCTCGGCGAGCTGGTTGCGGATGAGCTCGTTCGATCCGGCCTCCCCACGCCGTCGCACATTGCGACAGAGACGCGACGCCAGGCCCGCGTCTATCCGACCTACGAGCGAGCTCACAGCGACGCACGATCGGTGGTCGACGGGTGGCGACCTGACGACCCCCGGATTCTCGTGTTCGGCCGTCAGGGCCTGTCGGTGCCGGACAACATCCACCATGTGATGGCGATGGGCCGCGATGTCGCGAAGGTCGTGGTCGACGGCCGCATCGATCATGATGCCTGGGACCAGGCGCTGGCGCGCTTCGCCAGCAACGTCGTGCAGGACTGAGGATCGGGTTCGAGCCGGGTCAGCGTTTGCGCACCGGAAGGCCGGTGCACAGCTCGGCAACCGCCAGCGCGGCAGCGACGTCACCACCGAGCTGATCGAGCTGCTCGATCATGCATGGCGCATCGATGCTGACACCGACGATGGTCACCCCGAGCTCAGGGTCGGGCCGGACCGTGGCCGACACGGCCTCTTCGGGAAGCATGCCGAGTTCGACGTTTCGAAGCGTGTCGACGGCGACACACGGGGGCAGGAGCGCCGCGAACCATCGCTTTTCCGGTGTGTTGCGATCGATGAAGCCACCGGTCGCTGCCGGCTCCAAGGAGCCGCCCACGGTGTCGAATTGCATGCCGTCGGCAACGTGACGGACCCGGCCTTCGAGCGAAGCGACCAAGGTCGAGCGCCAGCGGCACGAGTCGACGTCACAGCTCGGATGCTCACCGACCACGATGCGGCGCCCGAGGTTGTCGACGGCGGTCAGCTGAGCGCCCGGGAGCGCGTGCACCAGCGCGGTGGCGAGCAAGAGGCGTTCGTCGGTCATCATCGGGCCCCTGCTGGCTGCATCGCCGGGCAGGTCGTGGCGTCGAGGGGGACGTGGATGGCTTCGTGGCGAGCGCTGCCGCAGGTCTCGCAGTGCCATGCCGAACGGTCGGCCATCACGGCCGACGGATACACGGCGTGGACATCGATCGCACCGCACACCGAGCATTGACGAAGCCACCCTGAGAGGGCGAGGGTTGGGTGCGGAGGCGTTGCGGCCGGTTTCATGTTAGGCATACTTAATCGACGTGGGTAAGCACGTCAACACCAGCACTCGAGCTGCGATCAGCAGACCCACCCGAGAGGAAGTACCATGTCCCCCATGAGCGAGTACGAATCCCCCGAGTGGCATCCGGCGTTCGAGGAATACTGCGAGACGATCTACGAGCTCGGCGAAGACGACCTCGACGTGATCCAGGCTCGCATTGCTGAACGCATGGAAGTCAGCCGACCCGCAGTCAGCGAAATGGTGAAGCGGCTCGAAGCCGAGGGCCTCATCGAGGGCGGCCGCGAGATCAGGCTCACCAAGAAAGGCATGCATCTCGCCGAGACGGTCGTTCGTCGGCATCGCCTCGCCGAGTGCTTCTTGACCGACATCCTCGGCTTGTCGTGGGCCGATGCCCACCAAGAAGCCGGCAAATGGGAACACGTCATCTCGCCGGCTGTCGAGAAAGCCATGATGGCCCGGCTCAACGACCCGACCACGTGTCCTCACGGCAACCCGATCCCCGGCACCGACTACGAGGCTCCCGACCTGATTGCACTCGACGCCATCGGGGTCGGCAACGAGTTCATCGTGCACCGGATCCCCGAGGAGCTCGAGTTCGCCGAGGGCATGCTCGATTTCTTGGAACAGTCGTCGATCACGCCGGGCTCGCAGGGCACCGTCACGGCCATGTCGCCCGACGGAACCGCGACCGTGCAGATCGACGGCAACGCCGTGGGCGTGGGCGGTTTTGCGAGCTCCCGAATTCTCGTCACCGCGCCTTGAGGTGACACCCCGGACCGGGGTTTGTTCATGATCTGACCCGATTCGGCCGCACGACTGCGGCCGAATCGCCGTTTTCGGCCCCTCGCCCGGGTTGCATCCTCGCCACAGCCTTGGTAGGCATACTTAACATGCGCTCTCGGGCCTACCTGATCGTCGCGGCCCTGACCGTTTCTGGCTGTGGATCAGCGACCACGGCAACCGACGCCGTCGGCCCCGCCGACTCATCGAGTGCATCAGCGACCGAACCGGCAACCGCCGAAACCGACACCGCCACGTCGAGCGCCGCCGCCGACGACGACGACAGCGATACGACCGGGGACACCGGCCCCGACGATGCGTCAGCGGCCCCGGCCAGCACCAGCGACGACCCGATCCTGCCCGTGACCGTCACCGACCTCGTCGGCAACGAGGTGACCGTGGAATCCGTCGAGCGGATCATCCCGCTCGATGGCACCGTCGCTGAAGTCGTCTTCGCCTTGGGGCTCGGTGACAACGTGGTCGCAACCGACCTCTCCGCCACCTACCCCGCCGAGGCTGATGCGCTCCCGGAGATCGGCTATCAGCGATCACTCACCGCTGAGTCCATCGCCCAGTTTGCGCCGACCGTTCTCCTCGCGACCGAGATCGCCGGCCCCGAAGAGACCATCGATGACCTGCGTCGACTCGGATACCCGCTTGTGATCGTGCCCAACGACGCGACCGCCGACGGGCCTGCCGCAAAGGTCCGAGCCGTCGCTGATGCCCTCGGCGTGAGTGCACGAGGCGAGGCCCTCGCCGCGGAACTCGAGGCGACGATCGCAGCCAACGAGACCGACGCCGACGCCGACGCACCGGTTGTCATTGCGCTCTACCTCCGAGGCGAGTCCACCCAGTTCGTGCTCGGCGAAGCTGCCGCCACCCACTGGTTGATCGAAGCTGCCGGCGGGGTCGATGCAGCCGACCTGCTCGGCATCGGCGACGGCGCGCCAGTGAACGCTGAAGCGATCCTCGCCATCGAACCCGACATCATCCTCGTCCCGTCCGCTGGCCTCGACTCGGTCGGCGGACTGGAGGGGTTGATGGACGTCGGTGGCCTCGGCCAAACCCCCGCCGGAAAAGCCGGCGCGGTCATCAGCCACGACGACCAACTGCTTCTCGGGAACGGGCCCCGAACGGGAGACCTGCTTGCCGAGCTCCGAACTGCCTTTGAGGAGCTGTACCCATGACCACATTCGAACATGTCAGGCTCGCCGTCGGGCTCGCCCATGGCGTTTCGGGCGCGACCTTGACGGTCGACACCGCCCGCGGCACCAGACTCCACGTGCACCGTGGACCGTCAGCTGATGTCGACCTGTGCACCTTGCGCCGATCCGTCATCGGCTCGGGCCGGATCGGTCGGCCCGATGCAGCCTGGGCCGACACCCAGTTCGAGGTCGGCGGCGTTCTCGAGCGGACCAAGGGCGACATTCATCGTCGTCGCGTCGGTGCGTTCGAACACTGGTTCGCAACCCTGATGCATCCCGGCCATGTGTTCGATCGGCTCGAGTCACTCGACGTCGATCCGACGGTTTCAGCACTCGTCGAGGTCACGCTGAAGCCTGACCCCGGGCTCGGCGTGACGATCGTCGGTGTCTGTGCAACGTCAGGACCAACCGAGCGTCCGGTGACCGAGCGAGACATCGCCGTCGCCTCCGAAGGCGCCTACGCCGCGTGCCTCGCCGACGAACTCTGCTTCGGCGAGCACCAGGTCGACCTCAGCCCGATCATGCCTCGCCCGATCGAACAGGAGAACCACTGATGGTCCGCACCCAAACCCGCCGAGCGCCGGTGGCCCTCATCGCGCTCCTCGCCGCGTTCGCCCTCGTCGCTGCGGCGTGCAGCGACGACGCGGAGACGAGCACGGAGAGCGAGTCGACGAGCACCTCGGCATCCGCATCAGAACCGGCATCGGACAGCGCCTCGGCATCAGAGCCAGCGTCCGGCAGTGCGTCGGCATCAGAGCCAGCGTCGGACAGCGCGTCATCGTCGGACAGTGCGTCGGCGTCAGAACCCGCAGAACCGGCCACGGTGATTGCCCACACGTTCGGTGAAACCATCATCGAAGGCACCCCCGAGCGGGTCATGACCCTCGGCTACTCCGAACAAGATCCGGTACTCGCACTGGGCGTGTCCCCGATCGCCGTTCGCGAGTGGTTCGGAGAGTTCGCCTACGCAACCTGGCCATGGGCCGAAGACGAGCTTGGTGATGGCGAGCCCGCCGTTCTCAACATGCCCTACGGCGAACTCAACTACGAAGAGATCGCCGCGCTGGCGCCCGATGTCATCATCGCGACCCACGGCGGAATCACCCAAGAGGAGTACGACACGCTCTCAGAGATTGCGCCCACGATCCCTGAAGCGGAAGGCGCCCTCGCGTTCAGCATGTCGTGGCAAGAGCAGACCCAGATGATCGGTGACGCGCTCGGGCTCAGCGACGAAGCGGAACAACGAATCCGACTCACGCAAGCAGCTGTCCTCGATGCCGCTCGGGCCAACGACGACTTCGGCGGGCGGACTCTGGCGTGGCTCAACGCCTACGAAGGCGGGGAATACTGGGTGGTCGGCGACACCCCTCCCATGGCGTTCTTCGCCGACCTCGGTTTCACCTCCGACGAGGCGCTCGCCGACGCGGTGGGCGAGCTCGACTCGCTCCAGATCAGTCTCGAGCAGATCAACCTGCTCGACGTCGACACCTTGCTGATCGCATCATCGCCCACGACCCGAGACGAGATCGAAGCCGATCCGTTGTGGCAGAGCCTCTCTGTCTTCCAAGAGGACCGAGTCGTCTGGATCCAGCAGCGAAGCGAGCTGTACGGAGCGCTCAGCTTCTCCACCATTCTCTCCGTCGACTTCCTCGTCGACGAACTCGTTCCCCTCCTGGCTGGCGGCGACACAGCGGACACTGAGGTCGCCCTCAGCCCCGAGGCGGAGGCAGCCATGGCTGCCTTCGCCCTGGTCTACGACAGCAATGCAGCGTGGGAGGACAAAGCTCCTCACCTCGAAAACGCAGCGTCGCTCGAAGCAAGCAATGCGGCCTACCAAGCCGGAGGCGACGGCATGGGCGGAATCTCGCTCGACCCGACCAGCGCCACCATCGACGGCAACATGGCAACCGTGATTTACGACGTGTACTTCGGTGACAGCGCGGCGTACACCGGCCTCGACCGCACGATCACCCTCATCGACGGCGTCTGGGTCGTTGCTGAAGCCGACTATTGCGACTTCTTGGCGTCGGCCCGCACCCCCTGCAGCGGCTAGACGTCCCCATCCTGAAGGCAGCAGGCGGTATGCGCGCCCGCTGGTTCCGCTGCTGCGAGCGGAGCCAGCGGGCGCTACCGCGTCGGGGCCGACGAGTTGACGACGCCGAGGCGGCGAGCAACTGCGGCCGCCGCAACAACTACCAAGGCACCCACCTCATCGAGCCGCTCTCCGGCGAGGCGTTCCGGTGTGGTCGAAACCGACAGGGCGCCGACCGCTCGCCCATCGACGACGACCGGCGCGGCGACGGCCGCGACATGGGCATGCCACTCACCGAGGTTCGTGGCCCAGCCCCGAGCGGCGATCGCCTCCAGTTCTGCATCGAAGGCGGCCGCGTCGGTAACCGTTGCGTCGGTCAGAGCCGTGCGTCGGCCGGGGATCCGGGCCTGGCGCTCGTCGAGGGCCAACGTCGAGAGGATCGCCTTCCCGGTCGCTGACGCATACGCCGGGACGGCATGCCCGATCGGCAACACGATCTGAACCGGACCCGCGGCGGCGATGCGATGCCGCAGAACGACGTCGGTGCCGTCGAGCGTCACGAGATGCGTTGCTTCACCGCTCTGTGCTGTGAGATCACGCATGACGGGTTCGGCTGCGGCCACCAGATCAGCGCCGCCATCGGTGAACCGGTGGCGGATGCGTTCAGCGATCGTCCAGTGGGTGACCGCACCCGGACCCCCATCGAACGCAACCTCGATCCAGCCCGCATCGGCCAACGTCTCGAGACAACGCTGCACCGTGCTCTTGGCAATGCCGGTGCGTCGAGCCAACTCGCCCACGCCGAGGGCGCCGTCGACCGCGAGCTCGTCGAGGACTCGCAAGGCGTTCCGTACCGACTTCACGTCCCCTCTCTATCCGATCGGGGGCACGGATGGCTCGATCGCATCGAGGAGCGCACCGGCCACCAAGCGAGTCACGTCCACGAGTCGACGGTCGGCACCGCGCAGCAACGGCAGCTCGGTGCAGGCCAACAGCAGATGGTCGACCTCGATCGATCGACATACCCGGTCGAAACGCAGGCGGAGTTCCGGGACTGGTCCGAGGCGTTTGACGTCCTCAATGAGCTGATGGAGCCCATCGATGTCGTCGGCGGAGAGCGGAACGGCCCGCTCCCGGAGGTGCGCGTACGCCGAGTCGTCGCCGAGCGATGCGACCGGGCGAGCGCCGAGCACGACGAAGGTGTCGTCGGGGTGCGCGTGGAGCCAACGATCGACCGCTTCGGGATACGACACGAGGGCCGTACCTCGACCCGCCGTTCGGACGAGTCCCGCGAACCGGTTGATGGTGTTGCATGCGATCGCCCACGCATGGCACTCGCGGTCGAGCGGCGCGGCGTGCTCAGCGGTGACGGCGGCGACGACCTCACCGTGACGGGCCAGATCCATGCTCAAACCGAGCCGGGGATCAGACCGAACCAGGACCGACGGGGCGTCGAGATCTCCCCGAAACGCGGCGCCGAGTCGGTGCCGACGTTCGTCGAGGACGGCCTGCCAAAGGTCCATCCCGGCTTCGGGGCCAGACCCGGCGAGGATGCCGATGTCGAAGGCACTCATGGCTGCACGGGCGGCCACCACGTTGGCCAACCGACGGCAGCTTCCATCGCTGCGGCCATCTGCAACAGCCGCTCTTCGCGTCCGATCGCGGCAACGAACTGCACCGAGACCGGAGGCTGATCGCCCGTCGGAGGCAGACACGGCACACTGATCGCCGGCTGGCCACTGACATTGAACGGGTAGGTGAACCACGCCATCGGGAACCCGCGGATGGACGCGCCGAGCGGATCGTCGGCGGTCTCTTTCAATTCACCGATCGGAGGCACATCACGTCCGAGGGTGGGGGTGAGCAGCAGATCGAAGCCGTCATCGGTTGGTGCGCCTCGCCACCAACGGTGCAGACGCCGAGCCCACACCTGTTCGCGCTGAAGCTCGTCGATGACTGCGGGGCCGGTGGACGAGTTCGCGAGTTCGAACATCGCCCAGGTTCGAGGTTCGACATCGTGGTGTTCGAGCGGCCGGCCGAGCACGTCTTCGATGGTGGCGCGAAGCGAAGCCCGTTCCGCGGCGTAGAGATTCGCGGCACGCATCGGTTCGTCCAAGACATCGGGATGCGCCTGGACGACCTCATGACCGAGCGACTCGAGCATCGACGCAGCCCGTTCGACGGCCACCACATTGCTGACGCCTGGCGAAGGTCGGTCAGCGTCCATCGTTCCCGGCGCGTCGACCATGAAACCGATCCGCAGGCGAGGCGACGGCAACGAATGGGCGAGGGCATACGGCTGCTCCGCCGGGGGTAATCCGTACGGTTCGCCGGGGAGCGCGCCAGCGGAGGCGTCGAGCAGTGCTGCGACATCGCGCACCGTTCGAGCGAGATGTCCCTCCACCTTCGTGCCGCGCCCTTCGGCATGCGGACTGTTGGAGATCCGGCCTCGACTCACTTTCAAGCCGACGAGCCCGGTGCACGCCGCCGGGATTCGAAGCGATCCCCCGCCGTCGCTCGCGTTGGCGACCGGCACGATGCCAGCCGCGACCACCGCGGCGGAGCCGCCCGACGATCCGCCGACCGACAGCGATGGGTTCCAGGGGTTTCGGCAGGGTCCGTGGGCGTCGGGCTCGGTCGTCGGGGGACCAAACGCGAGCTCGGGCAGGCTGGTTCGCCCGATCGACACCAGTCCTGCTCGTTCGTATCGCCTCGCCAGCTCGGTTGTCACGTCGGCAACCCGTTCGGCGTCGACGAATGCCTGCATCCCCCATGTCGACGGCTGCCCGGCGGTGGTGCACTTCCAGTCCTTCACCGCAAACGGCACGCCTGCGAACGGCGGGTCCGAGCCGATCGATGCCGCGTCGGTGACCGCATCGTCGAAGCGGGTGTGGGCGAAGGCGTTGATCGCAGGGCCGACCAGCCGGGCTCGTTCCACCGCAGTCTCGACGGCCTCGGTCGGTGAGATCTCGCCGCGCCGCCGCAGATCGGCTTGCTCGACCGCATCGACGCGCCAGAGTTCGGCTGGTGTGCTCATGCTCGTCGGTACACACCGGGTCGCTTTTCGAAGAACGCAACGAGCGCTTCGGCATGGTCAGCGGTGCGAAACAGCTCGGCGAACTTCTCGGCCTGGAGTTGCAACGCATCGTGTTCGTCGAGATCGGGAGAACGGTTCAGACAGGCCTTGGTCGTCTCGACAGAGAGTGGCGAGCGGCTGGCGATGCGTTCGGCCACCGCCAGCGCCCGCTTACCCACGTCGCCCGCAACGAGTTCTGTCAGCAGGCCCCACTCGAGCGCCTGCTCGGCCTGCAGCGTCCAGCCCGTGAGGAGGAGATGGCGGGCGCGAGCATCACCGATCGCATGGGCGAGGAGCCGAACGTTCGCGACGAGCCCGACATTGACGCCCGCCGCCCCGAAGGCGGCCGCCGGTCCACCGATGCGGATGTCGCACGACAGGGCGAGCTCCAGTCCGCCGCCATGAGCCGGCCCATTGATGGCGGCGACGAGAGGGACCCGGTGGTGCCGGAGTCGATGCAACAGCACGCCGATGCCGGCAAGAAACCCACCGACCTCGTCGCGTTCGATCGACTGCTCTTCGCGCAAGTCGGCTCCGGCACAGAAGTGCTTGCCGTTCCCGCTGAGCACAACGGCACGAATGTCGTGATCGTCGTGGGCCGCGGCCAGCGCATCGGCGAGAGCCCGTTGGGCGACCGAGTCGATGGCATTGACGGGAGGTCGATCGATGATCAGTCGCATGACGTGCGGGACCGGCCGGTCGATGCGGATCACCTGGTCGTCGGTCATGGGCGCGGCTCCTCCACTGCACCGGCGTCGAAGAGGGCGGTGATCTCATGATCGGTGAAGCCCGCCTCTGCGAGCACGATTCGCGTGTGTTCTCCGAGGCCAGGCACCGGGTGTTCGACCCGCATCGGCGTGTCGGAGAACTTGACCGGATGGCCGATTCGGCGCTGGGTCCCTTCGCCAACCACCATCTCGGTGGCGACGACCTGGGGATCGTCCCACACCTCGTCGAGGCGGTGGACCGGACCCGACGCAACATTGGCAGCGTGGAGCGCCGCGTCCCAGTGAGCGCTCGGCTTCGTTCGGGTGACGGCCGCGATTTCATGGGCGAGTTCGCCGCGGTGCCGTAGCCGGTCGAGCGGTGCTGCGAAGCGAGTGTCTTTCAACAGGTCTGGCCGTTCGAGTACGCCGCACAGGCTGCGCCATGCATCCGGCGTCGGGGCGGCGATCGTGATGTAGCCGTCGGCGGTCGGGAACGATTCATACGGAGCCGAGAGGCGATGGGCGGACCCACCGGGTTCGGCGAGTTGGCCGGCCTCGAACCACAGCATTGCCTCCCACACCAGGTAGGCGATCGATGACTCCAAGAGCGAGGTCGTGACGACCTGGCCGTCTCCGGTCACGGTCCGGCGGTACAGCGCCGAGGTAATCCCGAGGGTCGCGAAGACGGCCGCATTGAGATCGGCGATCGGCACGCCGGCTTTGCACGGGTCGCCCCCGACCTCGCCGGTCACCGACATGATGCCGCTCATGCCTTGGGCCATGAGATCGAAGCCGCTTTGGTCGGCACGCGGTCCAACGGCACCAAAGCCAGAGATCGAGCAGTAGACCAGACCAGGGTTGATCGCACGGAGCTGCTCTGCGCCCAATCCGTGTTTCGCGAGCGTGCCCGGACGGTGGTTTTCCACCAGGACGTCGGCGCGTTCCGCGAGTCGGCGAAGCGCAGCCGCCCCTGCTGGATTGCGATAGTCGAGTGACACGCTGCGCTTGTTTCGGTTCATCGACCCGAATGCGTCGACCCCATCACCGGCCCAGCGGGTGATGTCGCCGATGCCGGGCCGTTCGACCTTGATGACATTCGCCCCCAGGTCGGCCAGGAGCATGCCGCAGTAGGCGCCCGCCATCACCTGGGTGATGTCGAGGACGGTCACGCCCTCGAGCGAGCCGGGCGATGGCATGGTCATGAGAGGTCCTCGATGGTCGCTTCGACAGTCGCGATGATCTCCCGGGCGAGATCGGTACCCCCGGGGAAGGAGTTGGTGACGACGGCAACGGCATACGACCCGTCGATGGCGCCGGCGATCTCGGCCGTGTAACCGATGTTGCGGCCGTTGTGGAACCACCGGGTCGGCGACTCGAAGTCATCGACAAAGAAGCCCTGCGCGGTCGCGCCGATCCCCTCGGCACTCAACGTTGGAGTAACGGCCAACCGGGCGGTTGCGGGAGCCACCACGCCACTGTCGTCACCGAGAAGGCTGCGGGAGAATGCCGCAAGGAGCGCCCCCAGGTCGTCGACCGTGGTCCAGAGGCCAGCCGCTGCCTGCTCGGGGTGCGCCTGCCAGCGGTTGTCGAGCGCCTGACCACCAATCGAGCCCTCGCTGGCCTGGACCGCCCGGGAGTCGTCGAGTTCGAGCGCATAGAACGAGTCGTCCATACCGGCCGGTTCGAGCACGGCGCGTGCGACGAGTGACGCAAAGTCCTGCCCGGTGATGTCGACCAGTGTCTGCGCCATGAGCTCATACCCGCCGCCCGAGTAGAGGAACGACGAGCCGGGCGGCTGCACGACCGAACCCGCGGCGGCGTTGCCGCCGCCGGCGAGAACCTCTGGGCGTGTCGGCGCGTCGGTCGCCTCTGCATATCCGAGATAGCCGTCGACGTTCGTGCCCGCACCGTGGGCGAGGAGCCCGGAGATGGTGACTGGATTGTCGCCGGTTTGTGCGCCGGCCGGAAGCGTGTAGGACGTCAGCGCCGCCTCGACATCGGCATCGAGATCGATGGCGCCGCTCGCCGCGAGCGAGAGCGCGGTGAGCGCCGCGACCGGTTTCGAGACGGAGGCGACCTGCACGATGGTGTCGGTCGCCATCGGCTGCCCGGTTGGCGTGGAGCCGACAGCGAAGCTGGTGACAACCGATCCATCGACGACGACCGCAACCGCCACACCCGGGACGTTGAGTTCGACCATGCGATCGGCGAGCGCGGTGGTGCCGGAGGCGGTTTGCAATGCGGTGCCGACAACGTCCTCGACCGCGACGCCATCGACGGGCGAGGGGGTGGTCGAGGCTGGGGATCCGGTGGTTGTCGGCGACGCCGTCGTCGTCGGGGCTTGGGTTGTCGGCACGCTGGTCTCAACCGGTGCCTCAGCGCTACTCCCGTCCCCGCACGCCGCGACCAGCAGGCCGGCGGTGAGCACGACTGCGAGCGAGCGACGGTGACCGTTTGGCATAGCTGTGCCACATCATGGCACAGCTGATGGATTTCGGCATAGTGGACCTTGGGATCAGCGACGGCATCCTGAGGACGGTGCGAGACCTGCTGACTGCCTTCGGCGTGGTGTTCATCGCCGAACTCGGCGACAAGACCCAACTCGCCGCGGCCGGGTTCGCGACCCGCTACCGGGCCCGCCTCGTCGCTGCGGGGGTGATCACCGGCTATGTGATCGTCAGCACGGTCTCGGTCACGATCGGTGCGGTCGCCGGAGCTGCGTTCCCAACCCGAGCGGTCAACATCGCTGCCGCGCTGCTCTTCATCGCGATCGGTCTTGCCACCCTGCGGGCGAGACATGACGATGACGACCCGGAGACGTCGACCCCCAAAAACACGAACTCGGCGTTGCAGGTCATCGGATCGGTGGCGATCGCCATGCTGCTCGCCGAGCTCGGCGACAAGACCATGCTGGCCACCATCTCACTGGCTGCCGGCGGCGAAACCGTCGCCACCTGGATCGGCGCCACCGCCGGGATCACAAGCGCCGGACTGCTCGGCGTCGTTGTCGGCGATGCGATCTCGAGGCGGGTTCCCCCGTCGGCCATCCGCCTCGGCGCGGGTGCGCTCTTCGTCGTGATCGGGGTCGTTGTCTTGGCAGCCGAAGTGGGCTGAGATGTCATCAATGCAGCGGTCAACGATCGTGATCGCAACCTGTGCGATGTGGCCGGGGGTGAGCGAGAGCGATCAACTCCTCGTCGATGAACTCACTCGGCGAGGCCACACAGTGATCGATCGGCCCTGGAACGACGCACCCGTATCCGACTTCACCGATGCCGACATGATCGTGCTGCGGTCGAACTGGGACTTCCACCACCATCTCGACGCGTGGAACACGTGGCTGGACGACGTCGAGGCCGGCGACGTTCGACTCGTCAACGACGCAGAGCTCGTGCGCCTGCACAACACCAAGGCGTATCTGCGGCACTACCAGGCAGCGGGCCTGCCGACACCGACGACGCTCATGACCGACACATTCGACAGCGAAGCGGTCGCCGCGTGGATGGACGATCATGGGTTCGATCGGATCGTCTGCAAACCGGAATGGGGCGCCAGCGGCCATGGTGTCGACCTCGTCACCCGCGACGGCATCGAGGCCGCTCGACAGCAGTGGGCGGCAGCCGACGAACAGCGACCGCTGCTCTTCCAGGAATTCATGCCGGAAATCCGCAGCGGGGAGTATGCGCTGGTGTTTTTCGGCGAGACGTTCTCCCACGCCTTTCGTCGCAAGCCAACCGGTGGCGACTTCCGGGTCAACACCCAGTACGGCGGTGAGGTGACCCTCGCCGACCTCTCAAACGACGCGATCGACTTCGGCCGCCGAGTCGTCGATGCGCTGCCGTCCCCGGCTGCGTATGCCAGGATCGACATCGTCCCGTCGGGTTCGGGATTCGCCTTGATGGAAGTCGAGATCAACGAGCCATCGCTCGCCATGTCGCTCGACCCGGCCTCCGCCGCCCGTTTTGCCGATTCGTTGGAAGGCCAATAGGCTCGTTAAGTGCGCCTAACACTCCGTAGACTGCTCGCACGAGTGAGAGGATCGAAAACCATGTACGCCGAAGTCAAAACCGTCCAACAGCTCACCCCCACCATGGTTCGGGTGGTACTCACCGGCGGTGAGCTCGAGTCGTTCGAGGCCTCTCCCGCCACCGACGCCTACGTGAACGCTCGCTTTTTGCCAAAGGGCTCCACCCTCACCGTGCCCTTCAGCGACGACGACGTCGCCGGTCTCGAGGCGGAGATGCGACCCAAGCCACGACGATTCACCGTGCGACGCTGGGACGACGAGGCAAAGGAACTCACGATCGACTTCGTCGCGCACGGCGACGTCGGATTCGCCGGTAGCTGGGCCCAGCGGACCGAACCCGGCGACCGGCTGCAGTTCAGTGGGCCGGGCGGGTCGTACCGGCCGTCCGACGACGTCGACTGGCACCTGATGGTCGGCGACGAGTCCGCCCTTCCCGCCATCGGCGCATCGCTCGAAGGACTGCCGGCCGGTCGTCGCGCCGAGGTCATCGCAGTCGTCGACAACGCGGAGTGCGAAATCGACATGCCGAGCGATGGCAATGTCACCATCACCTGGTTGCACCGAGACGGCGCGGACAACATCGAGGCGCTGCTCCCCGATGCGGTCGCCTCCTATGACTTCCCTGACGGTTCGTTCGACTCGTTCGTCCATGGCGAAGCGGCCGAGGTACGAGCGGTGCGCAAATACCTCCTCGCTGAGCGGGGCGTCACCAAGGAAACGGCGTCGATCTCGCCGTACTGGCGCCGTACCTACACCGATGAGGCGTGGCGAGAGATCAAGCGGGACTGGATCGCCGATCAGGCCAACGACATCTGAGTCGCCCATGCCGTTCCGTCGCAGCTCGTGACCGGTGCCATTGACATCTACCAGGATCTTCGGACCTGGTGGCTCCGGCGCGGCGCCGAGTATTGGGGCGAAGATCCGACCGACCGGTCCGGTGCCGGTTGGATCCGTGTCGATGCCCTCGGCGACGACCCCGAGCGACTCGGTTCGATCGTCGAGGCCTATGGCGAACTGATCAAGACGACAACCCGCAAGGCGTCGGCGGCGCTGCTCGGCAAGCGATTCTCCGCCATGCTGGCGTTCCCGCCCACCGTCGCGTGGATGCAGTGGCATCGAGTCCCCACCGTGGTGCCGGACCGCACCTGGATCCGGTTCGACGACGGCATCCCGACCCGGGTCGCGGTCGACGACGTGCATGCGACCGTGCTGGCAGGCGACCCGCTCGCGAGGGCTGGCGATTGCGATGTCGCGGCGCCGGACGCGCTCCGAGAGCGCCTCGCCACGACCGCATACGACGCCACCATGGGCGCCGCCATCGACGCCATCCACCGATGTGAGCGAACCGGCACCCGTCATCTCTGGGGCAACGTCTCGCTGACGGCGATCAACAGTGCCCTGTGGGCGGCCGACGCTCCCGACCCGTGGGACCGGGGCGCGGCGCTGTGTGCGTCCCGAACCGTGCTGGCCCGAACCCAGGATCTCCTCCCCTGCGAACGAGACGACACCGGGCCGTATCTCGTCGCCCTGCGCAAGACCTGCTGCCTCGCGTACGAAGTCGAGAGCCACGGCTACTGCGCGTCATGCAGCCTGGTCGACGCCGACGAACGACTCGCCACGCTCCCCGACCGGATCGGCGATGCGTGGCGCGACCGGATTCGGTGGGATGACGAACCCACCACGAACCCATGATCGAACCCGCACCGACGGCGGCACCGACTCCGCCGAGCGAGCTGATCCTGTGGCTCCTGCGCGCCCAGAAAGGCTGGATCGCGATCGGCATCACAACCGGCATCGTGTGGATGGCGAGCTTCGCTGCCGCACCGATCGCCGTCGGCGCTGCGGTCGATGACCTCATCGACGACCCCACGCTCGGTCGTGCCGCATGGTGGGGGGTGGCGGTCATCGCGATCTACACCGCCGGCGCAATCGCCGGCGCGATTCGTCATCGCGCCGCGGTCGGTCTCTACCTCCGGAGTCGCTGGATGGTCGAGCGGCGAATCAGCGCCCGCATGCTCGATCGACGGGGTGGTGTCGAGCGACCAACCGCGGAAGTGCTGTCGGTGAGCATCGGCGATGCCAGCAAGGTCGGCACGATCGCTGATCTCACCAATCGCGGATCGGGCGCCGTCGTCACCTTGATCGTCGTTGCGATCTGGCTGGTGGTCACGTCGGTGTCACTCGGCCTGTGGGTGCTCCTCAGCGTTCCACTGGCGGCTGCGCTCGTGATGCCGTTCATGAGTTCCTACGACCGTCGCTCGACCGAGGAACGACGCCAGCTCGCCACCGCATCGGCGTCTGCCGCCGACGGGGTGACCGGGCTTCGGGCCGTGCAGGGCCTCGGCGGCGGGCCGGAGATCCGGCGTTGGTTTGCCGAGCGCTCCGAGGGAATGCGCGAGGCCGCACTGTCACTCGTGCGCTTGGAGTCGGTGCTGTTCGCCCTGATCGCCATGGTGCCCACGTTGACCCTCGCCCCGATCCTGTGGGTCGGCGGGAATCAAGCGATCGACGGCGACATCTCCCCCGGCACACTCGTGACGGTCATCGGGCTCGCCCAATTCCTGACCACACCACTGTTCACGCTCGGCGAGGTCGCCCAGGTGCTCACCGCCGGACGGGCGTCAGCTCGGCGGGCCAACGAGGTGCTCGACGAACCGACCAACGTCCAGACCAGCCAGGGCAACGAACGACCAACCGCAGCGACGCTCGAGCTGACGGACGTCAGCTGCGGTGAGCTCTTCGACATCTCCTTCTTCGTCGCCGCGGGCGAACGGATCGGCATTGCCTGCACCAGCGATCGCGACGCCGAAACCCTCGTTCGCCTGCTCGCTCGACGAACCGACCCGGCGACCGGCACGATCCGGGTCGGCGGCGTCGACGTTCGAGACGTCGCCCTCGGCGTGCTGCATGAACACCTGGTGGTCGCCGACACCGATCGACCCTGGTTGCGGGCGACGACCCTGTTCGAGAATCTGCGACTTGCGCGGGCCGACACCGACCGGCCGTCAGCGGAGGCCGCGCTGCGAACGGCGGCCGCCGACGAGATCCTTCGCCGCCGCGATCCGCTCGACGCCGAGATCGGCGAACGAGGTCTGCGCGTGAGCGGCGGTCAGCGGCAGCGGATCGGGGTTGCCCGAGCCGTGCTCGGCGACCCACCGGTGCTCGTACTCACCGAACCCACGAGCGCGCTCGACGCCGCGACCGAGCAGCTCCTCGTCGATCGCCTCGGCACCGATCGACCGGGAACGACCGTCATCGTCTCGACCAGTCCGACCGTCCTCTCGGCCTGCGATCGGGTGATCCACATCGTCGATGGGCGGCTGGCCGCCATCGGCGCTCATCTCGAACTCGATGGGACCGCAGCGACCTACCGAGCACTGATGCGGGGACACGCGTGAGCGACGGACGCGTGCAATCCGCGGCGGAGGCCAACCAGCTCCGGGTCGCCGACCGCACCGAGACGTGGCGCCACGTTCGTGCACTGCTGCGTCCCCGTCGGAGGGCTGCGATCGTCGTGGTGGTCTTGGCCGTGCTCGTCACCGTGGCGTCGGCGTCGGTGCCGCTGATCATCGGTGCGGCGGTCGACCTCGCCATCGATGCCGACGACGACACCGACCGGGGTCGGCTGGCGTGGCTGGCCGGCGGCGTGGTCGTGGTCACGTTCGGCGGCGCGCTCGCCCAGATGGTCGGTCGATACCGAGCTGCGCAGCTCGGCGAGGCGGTGCTCAACGAGCTTCGTCGAGGCGTCTACGACGCGGTTGTTCGGTTGCCGGCGGCCACCGTCGAACGGGTTGGCACGGGCGAGCTCGTCGCCCGCACGACCGGCGATGTCGAAGTCCTCGCGAACGCCACGCGCTCAACCGTGCCGATGCTGTTCATCGGCTCGATCCTCTCGGTCGGCTTGGCCGTCGGGTTGTTCGCCACCGACGCCCGGCTCGCCGCAGTTGGCATCATCGCCGCCGCCGTCGTCGCCTACCCGGGCGTGCGTTGGTACGCCCGGCATGCACCCCCTCGCTACGCCCACCAGCGCCAGGTCGAAGGGGAACGTTCCGCAGCGCTGCTGGAGACCTACAACGGCCGCCAGACCCTGTGGGCGTTCGGTGGTGGCGTCGATGCAACAGCTCGCCTCGATGGCCACGGCGAAGCCACCCTCGCTGCCGGCCTGTCGACGACCGCGGCCCGCAACCGTCTCCGACCGGCGCTGCGCATCGGTCAAGGCGTGGCGGTCGCCGCCGTCTTGCTGCTCGGGGCCGACCTGCTCGACGCGGGGACCGTCTCGGCCGGCACCGTCACCGCGGCGACCTTCTTCATGCTGCGACTGATGGATCCAGTGTCGATGCTCGTCGAGCAGCTCGACACGATCCAACAAGCACAGGCTGCACTCGCCCGGATCGTCGGTGTGATCGGCTCCGTCGATGACGAGGCGTCACTCGAAGGCCCGACCGCAGCAACCAATCGGCCAGACGGCGCCGCGATCGACATTCGCAACCTGAGCTTCAGCTATCGCCCCGGCGTACCGGTGTTGACGAACGTCGACCTCGACATCGCGGCCGGGAGCCGGGTGGTTGTCGTCGGTCCGAGCGGTGCAGGAAAGAGCACGCTGGCTCGGCTGCTGTGCTCGATCGAACAACCTGATCAGGGATCGATCCGAATCGGTGGCGTGGCCCTGGGCGCCATCGACCCGGCCGAGCGTTCACGGACCATTGCCCTGGTCGCCCAGGAGACCCATGTCTTCGAGCGTTCCGTCGCGGAGAACGTTGCGCTCGGGCGCCCCGAGGCGAGACCCGAACAGGTGGCCGAGGCGTTGCGAGTGGCGGGCGCATCGGGCTGGGTCGAGCAGCTCGAGGATGGGGTCGACACCGTCGTCGGGCCAGAGCACCCGGCCATCACCGCAGCCCGGGCCCAACAACTGAACCTGGCCCGCATTCTCTGCCTCGACCCGGCGGTGCTCGTCCTCGACGAAGCCACCGCCGACCTCGACCCACTCACGGCGTCAGCGACGGAGCGACAGGTCGACGAGGCGCTGCGAGGTCGGACGGTGGTCACCATCGCCCATCGTCTCGACGCCGCCGAACGAGCCGACCTCGTCGTCGTGATCGACGAGGGCCGCGTGGTCGACCTCGGCTCCCACGACGAGCTGGTCGCCGCCGGCGGCCCGTACGCCGCACTGTGGGCGAACTGGAGCCGGAGCCGGCACACATGACCGACGACGCCCGCTGGCAGGGCTACGCCCCGATGGCCCGCCATGTCGCTCCCGCGGCCGCGCACCTCCTCGAACTGCTCGGACCAGCCTCCGGACCGCTGCTCGACCTCGGCAGCGGTACTGGTCTCGCCCTGACAATGGCTGCAGACGGCGGGCACGAGGCGATTGGTATCGACGCATCGCTCGGCCAGCTCACGGCGGCATCGGCTGCGTGCGTGCACGCCGCAGCCGACGCCCGGTCGCTGCCGTTCCGCTCCGCATCGTTCGGTGGCGCCATCTCCAACGTTGCGCTCATCTTCGTGCCGGAGCCGGCCGTCGCCGTCGGAGAGGTCGCACGGGTCTTGCGTGGCGGGGCACGGTTCGCCTTCAGCGCCTGGCGAGCGGACGGATGGCCCGACGCATGCCGCCGGGTCCTGGCCGATGCGCTCGGTCGTCCTCATCGCAGCTTTCCGACCGAGCTCGGAGATCGCGACACTGCGGCGAGCTTGCTCACCGACGCAGGGTTCACCGGGATCAAGCACCACAACGGCACCGTGCGGTGGACCTTCCGCGATCTCGACGACGCCGTCGACACCCTGACCAACGCTGCGGGCGGCCTTCGCCTGCTCCGCAGCGAACTCAGCGGCCCCGCGTGGGCAGAGGCGAAGCCGCTGATCGCCGAGCAGATTAGCCGCCGAGCAGGTGCCATCGATCACCACCTCGTGCTCGACGACCCCTACCTGATCACCACCGGGCTGGCCCCGATCGCGATCAGCCGCTGACGCCGAAGATCTCTTCGAGGTCGTCGAGAATGGCGTTGGCCCCGAACAGGCCGACCCCACTCATCCACCGTTCGTCGGCAACGGCAAACGCACGATCGTTGGCGACGACGGACAGCGTGGTCCACAGCGGACTGTCTTGACGCTCGGCCACGGCCGCCTCGACGTCCTCGTTCGGGAAGATGGCGTAGACGAGCCAGTCGGCGTCAGCCAGCGGCAGCTCCTCTTCGCTGATGATCGAGATGAAGTCATCGGGGTCTTGCTGGCTCTCAGGGCGAGCGATCCCTGCGTCGGTGAGAACAGTGCCGCTGAAGCTGGGCGGCTGGTACAGGCGGATCACATCGACAAAGCGGACAACGGACAACGTGGGGTTGTCGTGCGCTTCGTTGATCGCCGAACCGATCGCGGCTGCTCGTCCTTCGTAGTCGGCGAGCGCCGCTTCGGCGAGGTCCTCGCGACCGGTCGCCTCTGCGATGAGCCGCAAAGAGTCCTTCCAACCCGCGCCAGCCGACTCGGTCATGACAGTGGTGGCGATCTGGGAGAGCTGGTCGGCGATGTTCTCGTGACGCACGGCGCTGGTGATGATCATGTCGGGCTGCGCGGCGGCGATCAGTTCGAGGTTTGGCGCAGCCAAATCGCCCATCCAGACCGAATCTGCCGCGAACTCGTCGATCGCGTCGCCGTAGAGCTCCGGGATCGGACCGTTGGGTTTCATGAAGGTCGTGTGCCCGATCACCTCGAGTTGCAGGACGAACGCAACGTCGACGAGGGACATGTCGAGGGCGACGACCCGCAGCGGCGCCTCGGCCACCTCGACCTCACCGAGCGCATCGGTGACCGTTCGGGGGAAAGCCGGTTCGTCCGCCACGGCCGGCTCGTCTTCGGCTGGCTCGTCCGCAGCGTCATCGGCGGTGTCTTCGGTTTCCTCGGCCGGGTCGGCGCTGTCGTCTTCGGTGGCCGGCTCAGATGCCGAGGCAGATGCGGAGAGCGAGCTCGAACCGGACTCTGACGACGCACTCGCTGACCCACTTCCCGAGGGTGACGTGCTCTCGTCATCGCTGTCGCCGCCACACGAGACGGCGACCAGCGCAAGCGCAAAGAGCAGGGCGAGAAAACGTCGAGAACGCAACATGTCGGCAAGCCTATTGGCCTGCGTGAGGCTTCCCTGAGGCAGCCGACCCTGACAGAATCGCTTGGTGACCGACACCATCCCGACCTTCACCGAAGCGCTGACCTCCGTCGATCAGCTCGACGATCTGTATCGAGCCGCCAGCCAGGGGGTTAAGGACAAGGAGACCCAGCTGCTCGATCAGGGATGCCGTGATTTCATCGCCATGTCGACCTTCGTGCTCGTGGGCACATCCGACGCCGATGGTGATCTCGACGTGTCGCCACGGGGTGGACCGGCCGGTTTCGTGAAGGTACTCGACGACCACCGGCTCGCCATTCCCGACCTCAACGGCAACAACCGGCTCGACTCGATTCGCAACATCATCACGAACGGACGGGTCGGACTGATCTTCCTCATCCCCGGCCTCGGCGAGACGTTGCGCATCAACGGTGATGCCTGCATCACCACCGACGATGCCGTGCTCGATCTGTTCACCGATGAATTCCGTCGCCCCAAGACCGCCATCGGCGTCACGATCGACCATGGCTTCATCCACTGCGCCAAATCGATCCGCCGTGGTGGGCTGTGGCAGCCCAACACCTGGGCGGACGCCGATGCTCGGCCGTCGGCTGGCCAGATCCTGGTCGATCACGCAGGGGTCGGCGAGTTCATCACCGGCGCGCAACTCGATGAAGACCTCGAGAAGACCTACGTGACCGACCTCGCCGCCGATCTCCCGGGTGGGCCGCCGGCGAGCGGTGACTGACACGACGGGCTTCGAACTCCGAAGCGTCACCCGGGTGCGGCAGGGTCGCACCGTTCTCGACTCGATCGATCTGCACATCGAGACCAGCGGCATCACTGCGCTCGTCGGCCGCTCCGGCGCAGGCAAGAGTTCGCTGGTCCGGCTTCTCAACCGGCTCGACACACCCGACGAGGGGACGGTGCGGTGGCGGGGGGCCGACCTGGGGACGACCGACCCGTGTGCACACCGCCGCCAGGTTGCGCACGTCGCACAACGACCGATTCCCTTCGACGGCACGGTCGCCGACAACCTGCGGGTCGCCGATCCCGCTCTCCGCGACACCAGCATCATCGACCTGCTCGGCCAGGTCGGGATTGCCGACCGGGCCGAGCAGAACGCAGCGACGCTTTCCGGCGGCGAGGCCCAGCGCATGTGCATCGCCCGCGCCCTCGTGAGTTCGCCCGATGTGATCCTCGCCGACGAGCCGACGTCGGCGCTCGACGGTGAGGCGCGTGCGGGCATCGAGGCGCTTGCGGTCGACATTGCTGGGCAAGGGGTGGCCTGGGTGTGGGTGTCTCACGATGCAACCCAGACCCGACGCCTCGCCGATCGAGTGATCGTGATGAACGCGGGCCGAGTCCTGGCGACTGGAACCGTCGACGAGATCGACACGCACACCGACGAGATCGTGCGGCGATCCCTGACGACTGAGGGGGAAGGCTGATGGAGAACGCAGGCGACATCGGCTGGCTGGGCCTTGCCCTGTCGACGATTCTCGTCGTCATCACGATGCTGCTGTCGGTGTGGCGACGGCTCGGACTCAGCCGAGAGATCGTCGTGGCCTGTGCCCGAGCCGCCGTGCAGCTCACGCTCGTCGGCCTTGCGCTGGGCTTGGTGATCGACGATGACGACCCGTTGATCCTGTCGTGGATCTGGCTGCTCGGCATGGTGGCGTTTGCGGCTCAGTCGACCCAGAACCGCATCGGTGACCGGCTGCAGATCCGAAACCTGGCGGCGGCGGCGTACTTCATCTCGACCGCGGTTTCGGTCGCCGTGCTGTTCGGCCTCGACGTCTTTCCCTTGCAGGGCCGGGCGCTCGTTCCGCTGGCGGGCATGATGATCGGCAACGCGCTCGGCGCGGTCGTGTTGGTCACCAAACGATTGGTAGCCGAGGTCGACGAGCACGCCGATGAGATCGAGGC
>JBCCYT010000010.1:0-55451 GCA_039188975.1 Actinomycetota bacterium | reverse complement strand
GGGACGCCCGTCGTCAGCCGAATCGACGAGCCGGCGATCCGCACGCTCTACGGCGACGACTGGTGTTGGCTCAGCGCCCCCAACGCTTCGGACGCAGCCAACCGCTTCGAGACACTGGCCCGAGACCGCGAGTTCGCCCATGATCTCGGCACGCAAGCTCGCTCGTGGATCGAACGGCACCACAGCGCAACGGCGGCGACCAGCCGCTACGTGCAGGCCGTCACCGACTCGGTGGCCGAACTCGTCACCTGATTCGGGCCGGTCAGGGCCCGAGGAGGCCGCGCCCGGTCAGCCGCGGCGGCCGGCCAGCAGCTGGCGGGCGCCGATGAGCGATCCGTCGATGACGAGCACCGCACCGAAACCGAGAAAGCCGATCGCTCGCACGGTGACGCCCGCGGCACCGACGGTCGACACCAAGATGACCGCTACCGCCGATGCGCTCACCACCAGCATCGGCGCGTTGGCGAACGGGATGACCACTCGCCGGCGGCTCAGACCCAAGGCCAAGGCGATGGCCAGGACTTGACCGACCGTCATCGCGGCCGCCGTCCCTGCCGCGCCATAGTCAGCGGAGATCGACTGATTGATGGCGAGAGCGATCAGCGTGCCAAAGGCACCGGAGAGTCCGATGTCACCCATGCGTTGATCGATGGCGCTGGGCATCGTGACGATCTGGTACCCGCCGAAGGCCAGCGCCCAGATCATCATCCAACCAACCGCACTCGTGGCGCCGGCAAAGGCGTCGCCGCCGACGAGGCGTACGGCGTCTGGGGCGAGCACTGCGCCAGCGACGGCCGAGAGGCACACGACGGCGAGGATGCGACGGGCGTCGATTGCGATCGAGCGCAACCCGTCGGGCTCCTCGAACGCCGCGAACGCACGCGGTTGCCAGGCGGTCTGGAAGCCCATGACGACAAGCACCGTGATCGATGCGAACCGCACGGCGATACCGAAGAACCCAACCTCTACGTCGGACGACTGCGCAAACAAGATGGTGCGGTGAAGTACCTCGCCGAACAGCAGCGCAATCGATGCCGGCACGAGCGGAAGGCCCAGTCGGAGCAGATCACGGCTCGCCCGAATCGAGGGAACCGCAACGATCGCCCGCCGAGTCATCCACAGACCGGCCACTGCGGCGATGCCCTGGCTGATCACGTTTGCGAGCAGGACGGACCGAACGGCTTCCTCTCGCTGGAGAAACACGACGACCAGGACCGCATTGATCATCAGCGCGCCACCGGTGATCAGGGCGAACCGACCGGCCCGGCCCTGATTGCGCAACACGGTGAGGGCGATGAGCTGGCCCGTGGTCACCACGACGAACATGCCGGCAAGCGCGACCTCCTCCGCCATGTTCTGGTACGCGAAGAGCGAATCGGAGATGGGGGCGCGGGCAAGCGCGAGGCCCAGTGCGAAGGGCACTGTCAGCAGCCCTCCCATCGCCATCCACGAGGCGAACATTCGTCGCCGGGCCGACTCGTCGAGCAGCGGGTACGTGCGGGTGACCGCGACGTCGAGCCCGAGGATGAGGATCGACGTGCAGGCCGACATCAGCGTCGAGAGCACTTCCAGCTCGCCGTACTGGCGTGGACCCAGCGAGCGGGTCACGATCGGCAGGATCAACAGCGCCGCCGCCTTCCCGACGACCGTGCCGATCGAGTACATCGCGGAGTCGCGAACGAACCGAGAAAACCCCTGAACAGGCCGAGTGTCTGCCGGCGCCGTCACGCGATGGCCTGCAGACCGTCATCGACGGCTTCGTAGCGTTCACCGGTTTCGGGACACACGAGGTCGTCGCTGAGACGGTGACCGGCTCGCGACACCCAGCCGACCCGTCGGGCGGGAACGCCCATCATGAGGGCATGGGCCGGCACCGACGAGGCGACCACGGCACCGGCGGCAACAAACGCGTACGCGCCGATGTGATGGCCGCAAACGACGGTTGCATTGGCGCCGATCGACGCGCCGCGGCCGACGTGCGTCTCGCGGTATTCGTCTTTCCGTTCGATCTCCGCTCGGGGATTGACGACGTTGGTGAAGACCATGCTCGGCCCACAGAAAACCCCAGCGTCGAGGGTCACCCCCGGGTACACCGAGACATTGTTCTGGATCTTGCAGCGATCGCCGACGACAACGCCCGGCCCGATCATCACGTTCTGACCGATGTTGCAGTCGCGGCCAACCGAAGCGTTGGCGAGTACGTGCGAGAAATGCCAGATCCTCGTGCCGTCGCCGACCGCGGCGCCGGCATCCACATAGGACGACTCGTGCACAAAGGCCCGTTCGTCGCCCGCCGCCGGGGCATCACCCCGTTGCAGGTCAGCGCTGGCGGTGGACGAGGTCACCAGATCGAATCGAGCACATCGCAGACGAGCTCGACCTCCGACAACGTCATGAGCGGATCCATCGGGAGACTGAGTACCTCGTCGGCCGCCTGGCGGGCGTTGTGGGTCAGACCCTGCGGCATCGATGCGAGCGACGGTTGGTCGCTGAGCGCGATCGGATAATGGACACCGGTTCGGACCCCGGCCGCGGCCGCCGACGCCACGATCTCGTCGCGCTGATCAGCCGCGACGCGCACCACGAGTAGGTGATGCACAGCACCGTCGTTCCACGGAACCAGCCGAGCGCCGAGTCGCTCCCGATACCGCTCGGCCAACACGCGGCGCTGCTCGGTCCATTCGGGCAGGTGACGAAGTTTGACCTCGAGCACTGCGGCCTGGATCCCGTCGAGGCGAGAGCACCAGCCGATTTCGTCGTGGCGGTACTTCGACTCGCGGCCGTGGTCCCGGAGCTTGGTGATGCGGGCGTGTACGTCGGCATCGTCGGTGATGACGGCACCGCCGTCGCCGAAGGCGCCGAGGTTCTTGCCCGGGTAGAAGCTGAAACACGCGACATCGCCCGCCGCACCGACAAACTCATGTTGCCACGTCGCCAGATGGGCCTGGGCGGCATCTTCGATGACCCGCAGGCCACTGGCCCGCCACGCCCGGATCTGGTTGAACGGCACCACGTGGCCGTACAGATGGACGGCCATGACGGCTGCAGTGCGGTCGGTCCGAGCTGCGTCGACGGCGTAGGGGTCGATGAGAAGGGTGGTCGGATCGACATCGACCAGCACCGGGGTCGCTCCGACGTGGACGACCGCCTCGGCCGACGCCACGAAGGTCATCGCAGGAACGATCACCTCGTCGCCGGGCCCGATACCGAGGCCGCGAAGGGCGAGCGCGAGGGCGTCGGTGCCCGAGCCGCAGCCGACCGCGAACGCCGCATCGTGAGCGGCGGCGAACGACGCCTCGAAACCGGCGCACGAACCCGCGCCGACGAACCCGGAGCGGGTGATGACGTCGTCGATCGCCTCCCGCAGCTCGGTCTCGATGGACTGGTGCAGGCGTCCGAGATCCTGGAATGGGATCGGAGTCGAGACAGCGATCGCGCTCATGCGCCGACCTCCACCGGACGGCCCGACGCCTGAGCGGAACGGTCGATCGCTTCGAGAATGCGAACGACCTCCAGGCCATGTTCGCCGTCGGTCGTTGGCGTCGACCGGGCGAGACACGCTTCGCCAAACGCCTCGATCTCGTTGCGAAGCGGTTCGGACATCTCGATACGCGGAATGACGATGTCCCCGGAACGGGTTCGCCACTGGAAGTCGCCCAGCGACTCGAACGAACCGAGATCTCGGTCTTTGGCCACACCGCTGTCGACGAGCCACAACGGCTGGTCGACGCTGACGTCGTTGTAGATCGCCATCTTCTCGTCGCCGACCACGGTCATCAGACGGGTCTTGCGAGGGTCGATCCAGGAGACGTGCAGGTTGGCCCCGACACCGGATGCGAACGTCAGACTGGCAAAGCAGACATCATCGACCTCGGGATCGATGAAGGCGAACCCCTTGGCGGTCACTTCGACGACCGGTTCTTGCAGCAGGTGCAACATGATCGACACGTCGTGCGGCGCGAAGTTCCACAGCGCATTGCAGTCGCGCCGGATCCGGCCGAGGCTCAGCCGTTGGCTGTACAGGTACTGCACCGCCCCCAGGTCGCCCTCGTCGATCAGCGACTTCAACCGGTGCACGGATGGCGAGTACAAGAACGTGTGACCAACCATCAAAACCCGCTCGCGGTCGGCAGCCAGCTGGGCGATCTTCTCGGCGTCGGCGGAGGTTTCGGCCAGCGGCTTCTCGACGAGGATGTCTCGACCTGCTTCGAGGCACTGGACGGCGAGGTCCATGTGGGTGCTGGCCGGCGTCGCGATGACGACCGCTTCGACCCGCGCGTCGCGGAGCGCGTCGTCCAGCGTTTCCCAGGTCGTGATGCCTGCATTGTTTTGGGCCGCAAGGGCCCGCCGGTCGGGGTCAGGGTCGACCACGCCGACCAACTCGGTCGTGCGGGCAGTCCCGACGTTACGGGTCAGGTTGACCCCCCAATAGCCGTAGCCGACGACGGCAACGCCGATGGTCATGAGGTTTTCTCTCCGGTGAAGCGTTCGAGCGTTGATTTGATGAAGCCGGCTCCCCATGCGAGATGCATGGTCGGGAACGCGGCAGCGAGGGTGGTGGCCGAGGCGTCATGCTCGGTCGGTTGCGCCTTCCGGACCCCGATGGCGACGATCGCGGCGTAGGCGGTGTACGCCGCTGCGATCAGCGGCCGCAGTGGGCGAATCCGCCATGCCAGCGGGGTTGCCATGACGCCCAACGTGAAGGCGGGGGCCACCGCGTGGCGGGGCTCGAGCGAGGTCGGGTGCTGTTCTACGACCTTCGCCTTCCATTTGCCGTAGTACCAGAACTGCCGGAACAAGGCGTTGAGGTTCGGGCGAGGGCGGTAGACCGACCCGATGGCCGGGTCGAAGTGCAGGCGGTGGCCTGCCTCACGCATCCGAAAGTTGAATTCGAAGTCGGAATTGCGCATCAACGACTCATCGAACCCACCGATGTCGAGCATGGCGTCTCGCCAGTACGCCGGATGAGAGATGGTGTCGACATCGCGGGCCTCGGTGGCATAGCGGTGCGGCGATGCCATGCCGACCGGGGAAACCATCGCCAGGCCGATCGCTTGGGAGGTGCGATCGAGACCTTCGTGACGGTAGGTACCGCCGACGCCGCCGGCGCCGGAGCGGTGGAGCGCATCGACCGAGCGACGGACATAGTCGGCGTCGGGAACACCGTGGGACGAGAACAGGCACACCACCTCGCCCCGCGCCTGATGCATGCCGATGTTGAAGGCAGCAGAGGCGCTCCCCTCCTCATTGTCGACGAGGCGAACCCACGGGTGCGTCTTTGCGTAGGCGTCGACCACGAGCGGGCTGCCGTCGGCTGAACCACCGTCGATGACGAGAAGGTCGAGCTTCTCCATGGGCCAGTTCTGGGCAGAGAACGCGTCCAGGCACGAGATGATGAACGCCGCCTCGTTCAACATCGGGATCGCGATGGTGACGGTCGGCTCAGCCGGACGAGTATCGGTCGTCACGGGCGGTGCGTCGGTGGTCAACGCCATTGGGGGCCTCCAACCGGGACCACCGCACGAAGGGTGCGGGCGATGATCCGCAGGTCGACGGCGAACGCCTGCCGCCGTAGGTAGTAGAACTCGTACTGGAGCTTCTCGAGTGCGTCGGTGTCGCTACGGGCGTAGCCCTGTTTCACCTGGGCCCAGCCGGTCAACCCCGGCTGCACGAGGTGCCGCAGCTGGTAATACGGGAGTTTCGCCTCGAGCTCGTCGACATAGTGAGGCTGTTCGGGTCGAGGCCCAACCAGGCTGAGATCGCCGCGCAAGATGTTGAGCGCCTGAGGCAGCTCGTCGACGTGGGTTGCGCGCAGGAACCGACCGACGGGGGTCACGCGACCGTCGTTCTCGCCCGTCCACTCTGTCGAAGCGCCCTTGCGCATCGTTCGAAACTTGTAGATCTGGAAGACGACGCCGCTCTTTCCGACTCGGGGCTGGGAGTAGAACAGCGGCCCGCGGTTTCCGAATCGGTTGGCGATGGTCACGAGCGGCATGGCCACGGCGAGCGCAGGGAGCAAGGCAATCGCCACGATCACATCGAGCAGACGTTTGAACCGGCCGTAGCGCTGTCGGTGCACTTCACCGATGTCAAACATCAACGACACCCGTTCGAGTTCACCGATCGGCAGCTTGCCGAGCCACTGCTCGTAGAACAGCGAGAGCGTCCGGATCCGAATTCCGCTCTCGTGAAGCAACGCGACCTGATCGACGATGACCTGGCTCGACTGGGCCTCCCGGTCGAGGACAACCAGGGTCGCACCGTGCGCTTCGACCGCCGCCCGGATCGGCGTTGGTCGAACCGCCGACGGCACGGCCTCGTCGGGGGTGAGGACGGCCACGACCTGCCCTGGCCGTTCCACCTCGTCGTCGAGTTGGTGCGACAGCGAGGTCGAGTCTTCCTGGGCACCGATGACAACGATGCGGTCGAGCGCACGGGCTCGGGCGTTGCCGCCTCGAGCCACCAGGTTCGACAGCGACAGCACGGGGACGAGCGCGACGCCGGCACCGACCAGGACGAATCGAGGAAGCACCGCGTCGCCGACGAAAGACTGAGCGATCGCGATCCCGGCAGTACCAGCCATCACGGCACCGACGGACGCGGCGAGCACCTGCCGGGCGCGGCGGGGAACGTCGGGGAGCCCCACCGCATAGGCCGCGGCGCTGATCAACACACAGAACGCGACCGCCCACCGAAACCGAAAGGATGCGGTGAAGTCGTAGGTCGGCGATGCGATCACGCTGGCGTGGATTTTCGATGCGCCGAAGACTGTTCCGGCGATCCCGGCGTACATGAACACGAGCGACAGCCGGCGGGTCATGACGGCTCCCCGATGGTGCTCGTTCGCTCCTGGTCCATAGAGACCAATCGGCACTCGGACATGGTTCTGAAGGCTCAGTTGACCTCTGGCCCACCGGGTTTTGGCGGGTTTTTGGGTCTGGTGAGGGTCACGACCGTGATCCAGCCGAGCCACCGCACGCCGGGCAGTTGGAGGACCAGCCGGTCGAGCGCCTGGAGAACGGGGCGGACCCGTGACCCGACACCCGGTACGAACGCAGCCCCGAGCGCAAGGCACTCGTGCATCGACGCATCCACCCCGCCAAACATCGTTCGTGCCTGGGTGAGGTCGCGGCGCAGCAGCGGGTGTTCGTCGACGCTTCGCATGGTGGGGGTGCGCCGCCGGTAGGCGTTGATCGCCGGGTTGTGACCGAGCGGTTCGTAAAAGACCGCTCGGCCCTCCGGGCGCAACACCCGAGCGATCTCGGCGAGCGCGGCGTCGATGTCGAGGTGATGCAAGATGCCGGTGCCCACGACGCCGTCGAAGCTGGCCGGGTCGGCGTCGAGCGACTCAGCGTTCATCACCGTCGCGCGAAACGCAGTGAGGCCCTGGGTCTCGGCGGCGGCGTTGGCGGCGTCGACGGCGACCGGCGAGATGTCGATGGCGTGCACCTCGACCCCCCGCGCTGCGAGCTCCCAACCCAGCGAGTTCACCCCGCAGCCGAGCTCGAGGACTCGATGCCCGGGTCCGAAGCCGACAGTGGCCGCCCGAAGGGCCTCGACCGCGCCGTCGACATGGTCGTAGAACCGGTCTCGTCCGTCGTCGTCGTCGTTGGCAAAACGCTCATCGTGAAACGCCTGTTCGCGCCGTACCCGAGCGTCGGTCATCGCATCAGCCATGACCTTCCATCGGCGGCAACGGCGACGAGGTGAGGCGCATCGCGCCGTGGGTGGTCAGTCGAGCAATGGCACCAGAAACCGGCCGGTATGGCTTTCCGGCACCTGCGCAACCGCTTCGGGGGTGCCCTCGGCAACGATTGAACCGCCGCCGGAGCCGCCTTCGGGACCGAGGTCGATCAGCCAGTCAGCCGTCTTGATGACATCGAGGTTGTGCTCGATGACCAGCACCGAGTTCCCCTGGTCGACCAGGCGGCCGAGCACACCGAGCAGCTTGCGAATGTCTTCGAAGTGCAGTCCGGTGGTGGGTTCGTCGAGGATGTAGATCGTGTGGCCCGTCGACCGCTTGGCGAGCTCTGATGCGAGCTTGACCCGTTGGGCTTCACCGCCCGACAGGGTTGGTGCGGGCTGCCCGAGCCGCACATAGCCAAGCCCGACATCGACCAGTGTTTGCATGTGGCGGGCGATCGGCGGCTGGTTGGCGAAAAACTCGAGCGCTTCTTCGATCGGCATGTCGAGCACGTCGGCAATGTTCTTGCCTTTGAACATGATCTCGAGCGTGTCGCGGTTGTAGCGCTTGCCTTTGCACACCTCGCACGGCACATAGACGTCGGGCAGGAAGTGCATCTCGATCTTGATGGTGCCGTCGCCTTGGCACGCTTCGCAGCGGCCGCCCTTGACGTTGAAGCTGAACCGGCCAGGCTGGTAGCCGCGGATGTTGGCTTCGTTGGTGGTGGCGAAGAGCTTGCGGATGTGATCGAACACGCCGGTGTAGGTCGCGGGGTTCGAACGGGGCGTGCGTCCGATCGGCGACTGGTCGATGGCGATGACCTTGTCGACATGCTCGAAGCCCTCGATGCGTTTGTGCAGGCCGGGCGGCACTTTCGAGCTGTAGATGTGTTGCATCAACGATCGCTGCAAGATCTCGTTGACCAGCGTCGACTTCCCCGAACCGGACACACCGGTGACCCCGACGAACTTGCCGAGCGGGAACTCGACCGTGACGTTCTTCAGGTTGTTCTCTTCGGCGCCGACGACCCGCATCGCGTTGCCGTTGCCGGCCCGGCGCACGCTCGGGACGGCGATCGACTTCTTGCCCGACAGGTACTGACCGGTGAGCGACTGACGGTTCTTGAGCAACTGTTTGTAGGTGCCGGAGTGCACGATGTTGCCACCGTGCTCCCCCGCTCCCGGTCCGATGTCGACGATGTGATCGGCAACCTTCATCGTGTCTTCGTCGTGTTCGACCACGAGCACGGTGTTGCCCAGGTCGCGCATGCGAACGAGGGTTTCGATGAGGCGCTGGTTGTCGCGCTGGTGCAGCCCGATCGAGGGTTCGTCGAGCACATAGAGCACGCCGACCAGACCGGACCCGACCTGGGAAGCCAGCCGGATGCGCTGGGCTTCACCGCCGGCGAGGGTGGCGGCGTTGCGCGACATCGAGAGGTAGTCGAGGCCGACATCGAGCAGGAACCCAACCCGGGCGTTGATCTCTTTGAGCACCTGCTCGGCGATGATCGTGTCGCGGTCGTTGAGCTGGAGCTCGGCCAAGGTTTTGGCCGCATCAGCGATCGACATCGAACACAGATCATGGATGTTGTGCCCGTCGATGGTGACCGCCAACGACAGCGAGTTGAGCCGGGCCCCACCGCAGGTCGCACACGGCACCTGACGCATGTAGCCCTCGATCTGCTCACGGGTGGCGTCGCTTTCGGCTTCGTCGTGGCGTCGACGAAGGTACGGGATGACGCCTTCGTAGCGAGCCTGATAGGTGCGGGTTCGGCCGTAGCGGTTCTTGTAGCGAACCTGGATGCGGCCCTTCACGCCCTTGCCGTGCAGCAGCAGATCGCGATGCTTCTTGGAGAGCTTCTCCCACGCGACGTCCTGCGGAATCTCGTAGACGTCGCATACGGACTCGACGAGTCGAGAAAAGTAGCGACTACGGCCACCGGCCCACGGCTGAATGGCCCCGCCGGCGATCGTCTGCTCCTGATCGGGAATGACGAGCCGCTCGTCCACCTCGAACACGGTGCCGAGACCATCACAGTGGGTGCAGGCGCCGTACGGTGAGTTGAACGAGAAGTTGCGGGGCGCGAGTTCGTCAAACGACTTGCCGTCCGACGGCCGCGACAGATGCTGGCTGAACACGAGGGTTTCGCCCTCACCGTCGCCCTCTCGAGGCACGATCTGGAGTTCGGCGATACCGCCGGTGAGCGACAGCGCAGTCTCGATCGAGTCGGTGAGGCGCCGATCGATTCCGTCGCGCAGCACGAGCCGATCGACGACGACCGAAATGTCGTGGGTTTCGTAGCGTTCGAGGTCGAGCTCGTACTCCTCGTTGAGGTCGATGAGCTCACCGTCGACGATGGCGCGCACGAATCCCTGCGAGGCAAGGTCGGCCAGGAGGGTGTCGTAGGTGCCTTTGCGACCCTTCACGACCGGGGCGAGCACTTGAAAGCGCAGCCCTTCTTCCATCGCCAAAATCTTGTCGACGATCTGCTGCGGTGTCTGGCGAACTAGTTCCTCGCCGGTTTCAGGGTCATGGGGCACCCCGATGCGAGCGAACAGCAGCCGGAGATAGTCGTAGACCTCGGTAACGGTGCCGACTGTCGAGCGCGGGTTGCGGCTCGCCGACTTCTGATCGATCGAGATGGCGGGCGACAGGCCCTCGATGAAGTCGACGTCGGGCTTGTCCATCTGGCCGAGGAACTGGCGGGCGTAGGCGCTCAGAGATTCGACGTAACGCCGTTGCCCTTCGGCATAGATGGTGTCGAACGCGAGGCTGGACTTTCCGGAGCCGGACAGCCCGGTGAACACGATGAGCTTGTCGCGCGGCAAGTCGAGATCGACCTCCCGGAGATTGTGTTCGCGGGCGCCTTGGATGACGAGACGATCGGCCACCGCGGCACTCTATCGCCCCACAGCTCGCCGAACACGTGTTCGGCGAGCGGTTGATGGGTCCGGTGTCAGCGGTCGAGCGGCACCTGGGTCGAGACCTGCAGATCGAGGCCCGAAACGAGGGGAATGCGTTCGATGTGGACGACGTCCCAGCCGGGTAGGACGAGCGGGTCTTGGCCCCGATCGTGTTGGACGAAGCCGATCTCCTCGATGCCGAGATCGGCGAGCACATCGGCGGCTTCCTCGCGACCCGATTCCCCGACGGCGGCAAGCCACTGCTCGTCGAGAACGAGGGCACCGGCCTCGCGGGACAGGAACGAATCCGCGAAGACGAGCACCGGTTCGTCGCGATCGGCAAGCGCTCGACTTGCGTCGGCGAACGAATGCGACCGTTCGATCGTCCAGCCAACCCCGATGAGGGTCACGGCAAGACCGAGGCCCGCAACCTGACGGACGATGCGGCGGCCCTCGTCAGAGTCGAGCACGACAACGGACAGGACGATCAGCAGGGTGCCGGTGGGCAGCAGGTAGCGACCTCCCCACTGGGGCAACGCGCCACCGGTGTATTGCACCGCGAAGATCAATGGCAGCGAACCGACGGCGATCGCACCGATCAGGCGATGGTCAGGGTTGCGCCAGATGCGGGTGACCCCGAGCGCAGCAACCGGGGTCGACGCGGCAAGGCCGGGCACGAATCCGAGGCCGCCGGCAAGGATGTCGAGGGCGAGCAGACCGCCGATGAGGCCGCCGGCCAACGCCATGGGGCGCAGCGGTTCCGGTCGGTCGATGCGGCGACCGAGCTCGATCAGCACACCGACGGTGAGTCCGGCGATGACGAGGAAGGTCGGGTCGGTCCGCGAAAAGGCGGAGGCAAGGGTGATGATGGCCTCTTCCACCCGGACACCAACATCGCTGCCGGCCGCCAGGGCGGTGCCGGTCGATCGAGCCGACCGGGTGGCGTCGCCGATCAGGGTTGCTTCGATCGCCGCGTTTGCCATCCAGGTGAGCGCAAAGCCACCGGTGAGCGCACCGCCACGGAGCAGCATGGCGACCGGTCGCCCACCGAGCAAGAGCCGCACACCCAACGCGCATCCGGCGACAAAGCCGTAGATGAGCGCTTCTTGGCGCATGGCGGCGGCGAGGCCGAAGGCGAGGCCTGCGAGCAACGCCGAGGTCCATGACCCGTCGGTGCGAGAGGCGCCCAACACGCCGACGACGGCCCAGACCACGAGGGCAACACCGAGGGAGTGTTCCCAGAAGTCGAGCGCATAGACGGTGAGGGGTGAGGCAACGCCGACGATCCAGAAGACAACGACTCCGTCGTCGCCCAGCTGCCGGGCAAGCGCACGAGCGCCGAGGGCGGCGGCGACGGTGCCGAGCAGCGGAATGAGCCCCGCGGCGAAGGCGCCGCCGACGCTGTAGAGCGGCAGCGCAAGGAGAAGCATTGGCAAGGTGGTGACGTTGACCCAGCCGCCGTCGACATTGGTTGTCGACCACATGGGGTAGAGCGAACCGTCGGGGTCGGCGGATTCGGCCCAGTAGCCGAGGTCGGGTGACAGGGTGCCGTTGCGGTGCATCGCCTCGAGCGTGGCGAGCTTCCCGCCGACATCGGTGGACAGGAAGCCCATCGTGTCCGTGGCGAGGAGGGCCAGCAGGAGAACGGAGATGAGTGCGACAACCGACGGCCCGGTTCGTTCGTACCAGCGGCGATGGCGTTGCGCGACGGGCGCGGCGGCGAAGTCGACTCCCACATGTGTGTTGTCGGCGAGTTCACCGTCGTTGTGAGCGATGCCCTCAGCGCATCTCGCGCAGTTCGCGTTTGAGATCTTTGACCTCATCGCGGAGTCGAGCTGCGTATTCGAAGCGGAGGTCGACTGCCGCATCACGCATCTCGATTTCGAGGTTCCGGATCAAGCGTTCGAGTTCGTCTTCGGGTAGGTCGCTGAGGTCGTCAGTGGCTCGGCGCCGATCGGCGAGTTCGGACAGTTTCTCAGGGACCGGGGCCCGATCTTCGGCCGGTCGGATCATCGACAAGATGTCGGTGATCTCTTTGCGCACGCTCTGCGGGTTGATGCCGTGTTCTTCGTTGTAGGCCTGCTGCAAGCCCCGGCGTCGCATCGTTTCGCTGATGGCGCGCTGCATCGAGTCGGTCATTTGGTCGGCGTACATGACGACTTCGCCGGCCACGTTTCGCGCTGCTCGGCCGATCATTTGGATCAATGACGTCTCGCTGCGCAGGAACCCTTCCTTGTCGGCGTCGAGGATGGCGACGAGGGACACCTCGGGCAAGTCGAGGCCCTCTCGCAGCAGGTTGATGCCGACGAGCACGTCAAACTCACCGAGTCGAAGATCGCGCAGGATCTCGATGCGTTGGATGGTGTCGACTTCGGAGTGGAGGTACCGCACCCGAATGCCGAGTTCGAGGAGGTACTCGGTGAGGTCCTCGGCCATCTTTTTGGTGAGGGTGGTGACGAGGACCCGCTCGTCTTTCTCGACCCGATCCTTGATGAGCTCGTGAAGGTCGTCGATCTGGCCTTTGGTCGGCTTCACGATGACTTCGGGGTCGATGAGCCCGGTGGGCCGCACAATCTGCTCGACGACCTGCTCCGATGTCTGCAGCTCGTAGTCGCCGGGGGTGGCGGACAGGAAGATCACCTGGTTGAGCCGGGCCATGACTTCTTCGAAGGTCAGGGGTCGGTTGTCGGCGGCGGACGGCAGCCGGAAGCCATGCTCGATCAGGGTTGCTTTGCGAGATCGGTCGCCTTCGTACTGGCCGTGCAGCTGCGGGACGGCGACATGACTCTCGTCGATCACCATCAGCCAGTCGTCGGGGAAGTAGTCGAGGAGGGTGTACGGCGGCTCGCCGTAACTGCGCCCATCGATAGGGCCCGAGTAGTTCTCGATGCCGTTGCAGTACCCGACCTCTTGCATCATTTCGAGGTCGTATTCGGTGCGCATCCGAAGCCGCTGAGCTTCGAGCAGCTTGCCATCCTTTTCGAACGAGGAGAGCTGGGTCTGCAGCTCAGATTGGATTCTCTCGATCGCGGCCTGCATGCGCTGCTCGCTGGTGGCGTAGTGCGTGGCGGGGAAGATGACGAGCTCATCGAGCGTCTCGACCCGCTCCCCCGTCAACGGATCGACCACCGTGATCTGCTCGACTTCATCGCCGAACAGCTCGATGCGCACCGCGGTTTCGTCGTAGGCCGGGTGAACCTCGATCGTGTCGCCTCGCACCCGAAACTTGCCGCGCACGAGGTTCATGTCGTTGCGCTCGTACTGCAGCTCGACCAGCCGCTTGAGAATCGACCGCTGGTCGTACTCCTCACCGGTCCGCACGACCAGGAGCTGGGTCTCGTACTCCTCCGGCGACCCGAGGCCATAGATCGCCGACACGGACGCAACCACGATCGTGTCTCGGCGGGTGAGCAGCGACGACGTCGCCGAGTGGCGAAGTCGATCGATCTCGTCGTTCACCGACGAGTCTTTCTCGATGTAGGTGTCGCTCGACGGCATGTACGCCTCGGGCTGGTAGTAGTCGTAGTAGCTCACGAAGTACTCGACCCGATTGTCGGGGAAGAACTCCTTCAGCTCGTTGGCCAGCTGAGCGGCCAGCGACTTGTTGGGGGCCAGGACGAGCGTGGGTCGCTGCACCTGCTCGATCGTCCACGCGATCGTGGCGCTCTTGCCCGAACCGGTGATACCGAGCAACGTCTGGAACCGATCACCCGCCTCGACCCCGGCGGACAGCGCCTCGATCGCCTTGGGCTGATCGCCGGACGGCGTGAAGTCAGAATCGACACGAAACGGCGTCTTGGCCGCAGGGACCGTCACGGGAGGCATGATCCCAACCTACCCAAGGGGTATGACAGTGCTGCTCGGAGCCGACGCACCGCGAGCGGTCAGCGTTCGGGCTCCGGGTGCGGCAACGACTGCATCCACGCCCACGCCTCGTCGACCTGGGCGGCCAAGTCCTCGAACGGCCCAGAGTTGTCGATCACGATGTCGGCGGCCGCACGACGGTCGTGCCTCGACGCCTGGTTGGCCATCCGAGCGCGTGCGTCCTCGGCATCGAAGCCTCGATGCTCGACCAGCCGTTCGACGGCGAGCTCCGTATCGATGTCGACCACCACGATGCCGGAGAGGTTCGCGTACCGGTCCTTGTCGGAGGTGCCGTCGGCCCGCACGAGCAGCGGGATGTCCATCACCACGATTGCATCGGTACCCATCACCGCGTCACGGCGTTGCTTCATCGCGTCGCCCACCGCCGGATGCACGATGTCATTGAGTGCGCTCAGCTCGTCCTCGTCGTTGAAGACGATCTCTGCGACCGCCTGTCGGTCGAGGTTGCCATCCTCGGCCACGATCCTCGCCCCCCAGCGTTCGACCATCGCCGTGAACACCGGTGCGCCGGGCGATTGGAGCTCCCGCACGATTCGGTCGGCGTCAATCAGCACGGCGCCTCGCTCGACGAGCAGGTCCGCAACGGTCGACTTGCCTGATCCGATTCCCCCCGTCAGGCCGATTTCGATCACGGCCGAGACGTTACCCAAACCGCTCGTCGGAGACGAACGGCAAGGGTGCGTCGGTCAGCTGCCGACAGCGGAGGCGACCCGGCTGGCCGAGTCGTTGACACTGCCACCGATGCCGCCACCGAAGGTGGTGACACTCGCGAAGGCGACGAGGAAGAGCAGCGAGAAGAGCAAAATGTATTCGACCATCGAAGCACCACGCTCTGACGGTCGGCCCCTGTGGGCGACGATGTGACGATTCACGGGTTTGGACTCCCTGGATGTTGTCGACGACGTAGACGCCGACTTCATATGGTCTTTTCGGCTTGCGTCGGGGTCGAGTCGATAGGCCGTTCGGCCCAACCGCTCCGTGACGATCCGACAACGGGCCCGCCGACCCCAGAAAACGGCAGTGACCGCCCCACCGGGAGCGGTCACTGAAACGACGACACTGCAGGTCTTGTTCGACGATGGACCGCCGACGACCGCACGGCGAACCAACACGGTCGATTCCCCGCCGGAGGACGACCCCGTCGATGAACGGTTCGCTACTCGAGGGAGACGATGCCCATCCGCACGGCCTGAAGAACGGCCTGGGTACGGTCACGCGCATCGAGCTTCTGGTAGATCGAGGCCAGGTGGTTCTTGACCGTCTTCTGGCTGATGTACATCTGGTCGGCGACTTCAGAGGTCGAGCAGCCATCGGCGATGAGCTGCAGCACCTCTTCCTCGCGCTTGGTCACGACTCGCTCTTCACGGGTCGGTGCCATGTCGAGCTTGCGCACCTCGTCGAGCATCGACGCCGCGAGCTGCGGCGAAAGCGCGGTCTCGCCGGACGACGCCATGCGCACGGCGCCGGCGATCTCTTCGGTCGAGCAGTCCTTGACCAGGTAACCGCACGCACCGGCACGGATGGCGTTGGCGAGCACTTCCTGATCGGCGTGCATCGTGAGCATCACGACCTTGGTGCCCGGCACCGACGTGCGGACCTGACGGCACGCTTCGACGCCGTCCATCTCCGGCATCGAGACGTCCATCAAGATGACGTCGGGGTTGAGGCTGTACGCCATGTTGACGGCTTCGACACCGTCGCGGGCTTCGCCCACGACATCAAAGCCGTGTTCCGTCATTGAGCGGCTGAGACCTTCACGCAACATGCGATGGTCATCAGCGAGCATCAGTCGAATGGTCATCGTGTGATTCCCTGAATCGAGGATGGACCGGCGGGTCCATCCGAGGTGGTTTCAAGACGTTGCCGTCCTGATGGTTTTGTGTCGTCGCAGGCTCGCCATGAGCCTGTTGTCGTGTGAGCCGTTGCCGACTCGCTCGGTTCCATCGGACGTCCGATGGGGTTTGTGAGGACTTCTCCCCAAGACTTCCCACGGAACGTGGTGAATTCGAACACGGCTGGCATCAAACGCGCTCAGACTCGGCGGCCGTTGTTTCGATCGGCCGGCAAGAAGCAACGGATCACCGTGCCTCGGCCCTCTTCGGAGTGAATCTCCAGCGTCGCCCCGATACTCGATGCCCGCTCCCGCATGCCCATGATGCCGTAGCTGTCGATCCGGCCGGCCTTGCCGTCTGGGAAGCCCCGGCCATCGTCGGCGATCTCGAGCGCGGCGGCGTTCCCGTCACATCGCCACCGGACCGCAGCCGCCTTGGCCTGGGCGTGCCGTTCGACGTTCACGAGCGCTTCCTGGGCGATCCGCCACATCTCCCGTTCCTGCAACAGCGGAAGTCGATGGCCCGAGTCGGCATAGATCCGAATGTCGAGCTCGGTTCGTTCCATCAACCGGCCGGCGAACTGTTCGAGCACCTCGCCGATCTCCAACTGCTCCGACACGTCGGTGCGAAGGTCATAGAGCGTGTCACGGACTTCGCCGATCACCCCGCGAAGATCGTTGCGCAACTGTTCGAGTGGCGCACCGAGCGGCTCGCCCTTCTCTTCTTTGGTCACGATGCGATCCAACTCGAAGGCGAGGTAGGCCAGCGACTGGCCGATGTTGTCGTGGAGATCGCGAGCGATGCGGGTCCGTTCCTCGTCCGCGCCGACCGTGCGAAGGCGGGCGAACCAGCGCGCGTTGTCGATCGCCAGCGCAACCGGCTCGACGAACCCATTGAGCAGCTCGATCTCACGACGACCGAACGCGCCCGGGTTGCGAGACTCGACCGCGAGGAGCCCGATGATCGAGCCGCGAGCCGGCAGCACGGTGTAGATGCCCGACGACGAGTTGGGCGAGATCCCAGGACCGTGCGGCTCGCGCAGGTCACTCTTCTCGACCATCTTGTTCATCGACATGGCTTCCATCAACGGAACCGGCAGCTCCGTTGGACCCAACCGATTCGGCAGGGCTGCGCCTTCGCGGCGGATGACCTGCCACGAGGCATCGGTGTCGTCGAACACGAGAACGGCCACCGAGTCGAACTCGACGAGTCCCCGAAGCCGAGCAACGGTGGTGTCGAGCACGTCGCCGAGATCGAGCGAGGCCGGGAGGGTCTGGGCCACCCGGTGTAACGAAAAGAGCAGCGCGTTGGCGTCGCTCAACCGGTCGAGACGATCGAGCGCAAGCGAATGCTGTCGGTCGGCCTCGCCGCTGATACGGCGGGCGTAGCCGGCGACGACACCGACCAACACCAACACCACAGCCCACTGCGACGCAAGGCGCACATCGGCTTGCTCATAGCCATTGCCCGCCACGTCGGCGAGGCTGATGGCAAGGGAGGCACCGACGGCGATCCGCAGACCAAACCCGAAGCCGCGAGCGAACCCAGCGACGACAATCGCGGTCATCAACGAAAAGACGAATGGCGACTCCCAGTATCCGGTGGCGACCACCGCGGCGACGTGGAATGCCGTCTCGAACATCACCGCAAACAGTGACCGCAGGCTCCCGCGATAGCGGATCGGGCTGATGGTGCGGATCACCGTGTACGAAACGACACCAATGCACCAGGCGACGATGCCCCAGTTGTTGTCCATGAACGCCGTCGCCGAAAGAGCGAGCGACGCCGACGTCATACACCAGCGAATGGCGAGCACGGCCGGTGCGAAGCTGGCGACCCGGTCACCCCGGTCGACGCCACCGACCCCGCCGCCGACCTCGTAGCCGTCGGACGCCCGGCCGATCCGAGCGAGTGGGCGCATCCAGGAGTTGCCGCGATGGCGCGGGCGACGCAGTCGCGTCACGTCGCCGGGACCGCTGGTCGGCGGCGAAGCTTGGGTTTCCGTCATCGTGTCGATGGCCGTGACCTCCTGAACCTGCCTCCTCCATCGGCGCCGGTTCGGCAATCCGAAGGAATCCACGCGGCGAAATCGACGTTCAGCCCTCGGGTGGGGTCAAGACGACCCAGTCGTCGTCGGACCACGCGACCTCCCAGCCCTGATGCTGGATGAGTTCGACCAACACACCGTCGGCCGGCCACAGAACAGCATCGGGTCGATACCTCGCAAGGGCCTCGGACCAGTCTGGGGTCCCGTTCAGCAAGGCGAGATAGTCCTCGACCAACGCAAGGTCGTGAAGTTCGAATCGGTCGTCGATCCAGCTCGCCCCGGCCGGCCCGTAGCGCAGGTCGAGATAGTTCCCGACGAAGTCCTGATGGATGACCCGATGGTCTGCCGGTGACAGGTCGAGCTCGTCTTCCATGGCGTTGACTGCGTCGATCGGATACCGGCGAAGGTCGACATTGTCGCCCTGGATCGCCACGAGCGGAATCACCACCAGCTGAACACCGAGCCCGATCGCTGCGAGACGGGTGGCGTTGGACCGGTAGCCGCCCTCTCCGCCTGGGAGGGACGGGAGGCCCGCCGCCAACATGGGCACCAAGACCATCGACGCCAGTGCGATGTTGCGGGAGCTCAGCAGCGCCGCAACCACGAAGACGATCGACGGCACCGTCAGCACATACGGCGCCCGCCGAGCCGCGACCAGCGCCGCCGCGACCAAGACGAGAAACAGTTGAGTCCAGAAGGAATCAAAATCGGAGGCCTTCCACTCCGCGACGTGTTGCAACGTCTCCTGGCGGCCGAGAAGTTCGATCGGAAAGAACAACAGCGACGGCCCGTACGGGTTCATCACACCACCGGCGACCATGCCGACGCTCAGCCACATCCCGGCCCGGAACTCGTGCCTCGGGTGCGCCTGCGAACCGGTCCGGACATCGAGCAGGGCACCGATCCACCGGGCACCCAGCAACACGATCCCGAGCGGCCAACTTCCGTGGAGGTTGATCCACACGAACCCGACGATGACCAGAACCCGCGGATCCACCCGCCGTTCCGAAACGATGATCGTCGCCACGAACGCGACGAACGCCAGGAGCAACGGGCGCTCGCTCCACATCTGCACGCCGACCAGGAGCACCGGCGTCACGATTGCGATCCGGGTCAACAGGCTCGACGACCGTTCCGTCGTCACCCAAACCAGCAACGCCAACGCACCGGCCGTCACCGACATCAAGATTCGAAGCCCATCGAAGCCGGCCAGCTCGTCGACCACGCCGTAGAGCAAGGAGGCCAACCAGCTCTGAACCGTGACCGACTCCCCCGCCGAGGTCCACGTGAACGCGTCCTCGCGAACGACCCCCTCGTCGAGCATCAATCGCCCCGTGGCGAGATGGGTCAAGAAGCTGTTGTCGCCCAACCGCTGAGCGCCGATGCCAACCCCGACGACAGCCGTCGCCAACGCAAAGACCGTCGCCAACGACGGAAGCCCGCGTTCGTTCTCCGCGGTCTGCATCGTCGACTCAGAAGTTGTTCATGATCCGAATCACCGCAGGGCCGAGCACGATCGTGAACAGCGCTGGGAAGATGCAGAACACCATCGGAATGAGCATCTTGACGGGCGCCTTCTGCGCCTTTTCCTCGGCGATCTGACGGCGCTTGATCCGCATCTCCTCGGCCTGACCACGCAAGACCCGACCGATCGAAACGCCGAACGCGTCGGCCTGCAAGATCGCGAGGACGAAGCTGCGGACCTCAGGCACTTCGATCCGGGCATCCATCGCCCGCATCGCCTCAGCCCGGGTCGAACCGGCCCGAACCTCGCCGAGCATGCGGCCGAACTCCTCAGGGAGCGGGCCTTCGACGGAGTCGATCACTCGCTGGAGGGCCTGTTCGAAACCCAGACCCGCCTCGACGGAGATCACCAGCAAGTCGATGATGTCGGGCAAGCCCCGCAGCACCAGCTTCTGTCGCTCCTCAACGGCTTTGTTGAGCCGGGCGTCGGGGCCAAGCGCCAGCACCATGCACAGCAGCAGCGCGGCACCGGTCTTGGTGTTGCCCGAGAGCCCGAGCGGGTTGATCGACATCATCACCCAGAACGAGACCGGGATCATCACGACGGTCACGACTCGAATCGCCAAGAAGCGATCGATCTCCTGCGACGACGGCCGACCCGACAAGACGAACTTGTGGCGGATGCCGTCGACGTAGCCGACCGGGGTCAGTCGACGGCCGAGGCTGGTGAGCGCTCCCAGCACCGGCATCAGCGCCCGCTCGGTCAGCGGGTTCAGCAGCTCCTGGTCGCGGGTGTTGTCGACTTCGTAGTCGTCGAGGGCCCGCAACGAGTCGCGAACAACCGACTTGTCGTGGGCCTGCGATGCGATCGTCCAGATCACCAAGGCGATGCTTCCGCCGACCAGGGCGGCTGCGATTTGCAGATCGATGTCGAACACGCTGTCCTCAGATTTCGATTGCGATGATCTTCTTCATCCAGGCGAACCCGATGAGCGCCGACGTGATCGACGCCCCGAGCAGAACCTTGCCGAGGCTGTCGGTGAAGAGGGTTTCGATGTACTCGGGGTTCAGGGCCCACATGGCGAGACCGAGCAAGCAGGGAAGGGCAGCGAGCACGATTGCGCTCATCTTTCCTTCGGCGGTCAGCGAGGCAATGTCGCGTCGCATCCGCTCGCGAGCGGTCATCGTGTCCGCGACGGTGAGCAGAAGCTCCGACAGGTTGCCGCCGACCTCTCGCTGGATCTTGACGGCCATGACGCACCACGCAAAGTCCGGGGACTCCATCCGGGTTGCCGATGCATCCATGGCTTCCTCGATCGGTCGACCGAGCTGGGCTTCGGTGACGATGCGCCGCATCTCGCCGCCCATCGGGTCCTCGGTCTCATGGCTCACCGCTTCGATGCCCTGCATGAACGAGTAGCCGGCTTTCAGCGTCGACGACAGCAGCTGCAACATGTCCGGCAGCTGCTGAAGGAATGCCTTTGTGCGGCGGCCGGCGATGAACTTCACCGCGATCGGCGGGACGAACACGCCGAGCACGCCCATGAAGGCGATACCGATCAAGCCGCCGAACATCAGCACGCCCACGGCCAGTGCCGCCAACACGATGCCGGCCCACGCCGTGAGCGCTTCGCCGGCCCGCAACGGAAGGTCGGCCCGTTCGAGCAACGCCTCGGCGCGTTCGAGCGCTCCCTGGCGTTCGGCCATGTCCTCGGTGATCGCCACCGCTCGCTTCACCAACGAGCTCTGGAGCAGCGACGTGTTGCCGTCCTCTTCGCCTTCCCCGTACGGGTCGGCGTAGGCCTCGAGCATGTCGTTCAAGCCCGACTGGTTCTTCTGGAACAGCAGCACCATGGAGAAGGTGCCGAGCATCGCGGCGAGAATGCCGAACACGATGCCGAGGTTCTTCGCCGTGTTTCCGGACAGGAAATCGAGACCGGGGATCGTTGTCGGCTCGGGCGGGATGATCGGGGCGAGCGCTCGGCCACTGGTGGCTGCACCGACCGAGTACGAACCGTTGATGATCGTGCCGTCGACCGTGATGTCGATCGAAGACCCGATCTCCACCCCGTCGCCCGAGAACGGGATGACATAGGTGTTGGCGATCGCCGCGGTGAGCGACGGACCGTAGGCCGACAGTTCTTCGGGGTTCTCGACCAGTGCGAAGGCGCCGGCCGCGCTCACGCTGACGATGTCGGCGTCGTCGGACCAGGTCGATTCACCGCCGTGGATCATGAACACCGACGTGTCGTTGGCCAGGGCCGCACCGCGGGCGAGCACGTCCGTCGAGGTCGACCCCGCATCGATGTTGGCGGTGAGAATCAAGACGTTGGTCGCGCCGGCCACCGGATCTTCGAATCCGAGCGTTGCACCACGCACGCCGTCCCACAGGTGGTTGCTGCCAGAGGCGGAGAGAATGCCATCGACGATCAAGGCGTTGCGGTCGTGATCGGTATTGAGACCGACCCGCATCCGGGCGGTGCCGCCCGTCGTCCAGACCGTGATGTCTTCGTTGGCCGGGGCGGCTGCGAGATACTCGTCGGCAACCTGTTTGAAGGCGTCGAGCCACTCCGACGACTCGGAGCTGTTGTCGATCACGATCGCCGTTTGGACCGGCAGATTCGATTGCGACACCGCGACCGGGGTACCGACCTCCGCCGGCAGTCCGTTGGTCGTCACCTGCACGCTCGACGGTGCCGCACCGGTGCGAACGACCATGAACGGGTCGTCGGTCGCATCGATGAGCACCAGCTCGGGCGGCTTGACCGGCGCAGACCCGTCGTCTTCCTGGCTGAGCGCGGGCGTTGCCAGCGCAGCGAGGAACACCAGAATCGAGAGCAGGACTGCACCCGCGCCGCGACGACGACGCGGTGCGAAACGATCGGTCACTGCGACACCATCCCGCCGCCATTCGGCTGGAAGGTCTCGGGGCCGAGCCGAATGCCTTCGGCGGTCAGCTTCTCGGCAAACTTCGGCCGGATACCGGTCGGCTTGAGCACGCCTCGGTACTTGCCGTTGTCATCGACACCGGCAGCGAAGTCGAACAAGAAGATGTCCTGCAAGGTGATGACGTCACCTTCCATGCCCTGCACCTCGGTGATGTGGGTGACCCGGCGAGAACCGTCACGGAGACGAGCGATCTGCACGATGACGTCGATCGCGGAAGACATCTGTTCGCGGATGGCCCGCACGGGAAGATCGAACCCCGACATGAGGGTCAGCGTCTCGAGGCGGCTCAGGGTGTCGCGCGGTGTGTTGGCGTGGACCGTGGTCAACGAACCGTCGTGGCCGGTGTTCATGGCCTGCAACATGTCGAGTGCTTCACCGGCGCGGCACTCACCGACGACGATGCGGTCAGGACGCATACGCAGCGAGTTCTTGACCAGGTCACGGATCGTCACCGCGCCACGGCCCTCGATGTTCGGCGGCCGGGTCTCCATGCAGAGCACATGGTCCTGATGGAGCTGAAGTTCCTTCGCGTCCTCGACCGTCACGATGCGCTCGCCGGTCGGAATGAACGACGACAAGACGTTCAAGGTCGTCGTCTTACCCGTACCGGTACCGCCGGAAACGATCATGTTCAGGCGACCGACCACGCAGGCCTGCAAGAAGCGGGCGGCGTTGGCATCGAACGTGCCGAAGCGGATCAGGTCGTCCACTTGGAGCGGATCAGCCTTGAACTTACGGATGGTGAGGAACGGACCGCCGATCGTCAGCGGCGAGATGATCGCGTTCACACGAGAGCCATCGGGCAAGCGAGCATCACACATCGGTGTCGACTCGTCGATACGACGGCCGACCTGACCCACGATCTTGTCGATGATGCGGCGCAGGTGCCCCTCATCGACGAACGTGATCGGATCCTTGGTGAGCTTGCCGCCCCGTTCGACATAGATCGAATCGGGGCCGTTGCACATGATTTCGGAAACGTCGTCGTCTCGCAGCAGCGGATCGATCGGGCCGTAGCCGAGGATGTCGTCGGAGACGTCTTGGATCAGCTGCGCCTTGTCGGCGGCGGACAGCGGGGCCCGCTCCTGGGCGATCGCCTGGTGGAGCTGCTCGTGGACCTTCTTGCGGAGGTCTTCCTCGCTCAGTCGCGAGTCATAGAGAATCGGTCCGAGTTCTTCGATGAGGCTGTGGTGGATCCGCTGACGAAGCTCGTCGAGCACCGGATCACGGCGACCGGCGAAGCCGGCGCTCTTGGCCGCCTGCGCAGCGGCGAGTCCCGACGGTGGGGTCGAGCCCCCGGCGGCACCGCCAGCCGCAGCGGGTGGCGCCTCGGCCGGCGCTTCCGGCGCGGCGGTGTCACTCTGCTGGACGTCGTGGAGACGTTTGTAGAGGCTCATCGGGATGGCTCCTTCGGACTGGGAACCAGTCCGTGCTCATTTCGGGATTCGGATGACTACTTGCGCTTCTTCTTGGCCGCACGGGCAGGTGCGAACAAGTCAGCGAGTTCTTCGAGGGCCTTGGACACACCGGCCCTCGGCGAGTTCTGAATGACCGGAACACCACGGTTCACGGACTGGGGCACGACGATGTCGCTCGGGATCAAGATGTCGGCGCTGACCTGCAGCGTCCGTTCCACCTCGGTCACATCGAGCTTCACCTTCGAGTTCGCTCGGTTCAGGATCAGCCGCAGCTTCTCCATCGGCGTGTTCAGCAGTCGCAGGGTCTGCAAACCGATCTTGACGTTCTTGATGTTGGGGATGTCCATGCCCGCGACCAACAAGACATCGTCACTGATCTCGATCATTCCCAGCACCACGTCGTTGAAGTACGCCGGGGTGTCGACGATCACGTGGGAACAGAAGCGACGGAGGACCTCGACGATCTGAATCATCTCGGTTGCCCCGATCTGATCAGCGAACGCCGGCTCGAGCGGAGCGGGAAGGATCAACAGTCCCGAGGACTCATGCGTCACCAGCAGGCTCTGCATGAGGCTGGCATCGAGGCGATCGAGCGAGCTGACCGCGTCGACGATCGTGTGCTGCGGCGACAGCTTCAGCATCACGGCAATGTCACCGAACTGCAGGTCGGCATCGATGAGGCAGACCGGCTTGTCCGATCGTTCGGCCAGCGCAACGCCCAAGTTGGTCGCGATCACCGACTTGCCGGCACCACCCTTGGTGCTGAAGACGGTGACAACCTGTCCCATCTCACCATCGGCTTCGAACAACTCGTCAGCGCCCGCAGACGAGCCGGTGGTCGATGTCGACGATGCGGCGCTGTTGAGACCGCCGACGATGCGAGAGATCGCCTCGTTCATCTGAATCGCGTCGGCCGGACTCGACAAGACGTCCTTCACCCCGGCGCGCAAGGCTTGTTGCAGCAGGTTCGTCGTGAGTTCCTCAGCGACGAGGATGGCGCCCACCTCACGGTGGCTCTGCAGCATCCGCTCGACACTGTTGAGGCTTCCGTCGTTTGCACAGCTCGGTCCGAGAACCAAGACGACCGGCTCGCCGTTGAGGTACGGCTGGAGGTCCTCGACGGCCGAGAAGCTGCTCACATCGGAACCGAGTTGGGTGACGAGGCGATTGCGAGCCACGTCGTCGGGATCGATGACGACCAGGTTCACGGGCGCTCGGCCCGTGCCTCCTGCCGGGGACATCGCCCCTGCAGTCGGCACCGACGCTTCGCCCTCGCCAGCGTCGCGTGGAGCACTGGTGTCGTCGGTGTAGAAACTGGACATCAGGATTCAGCCCTCCCAGAGTTCGTCGCAGCTGAAGTGCTCGACGACGGGTTCATCTTCGGAATCGCCGATGACCTCACCGGCTTCGATGGCATCGCCAGCGATGTAGCCGTCGATGCCGTACGGCGTGAGACAGGTGGCGATTTCGGCCGGCGTCGGCCCCAGCAGCGCCCCTTCGGGCAGCGCCGGAAGCGGCTCGGCGGTGTAGTCCTCGGGAAGCAGCGTCATGTACAGGCTGCCCTGGTCAACCGAGGCGAGAATCTGAGCTGCCTGGTTCGGCACCATGAAGGTCATGGGGCCGCCGAGCTGGGTGATTCCCTGCGTACTGGTCTCGCCCGGTGCGAGCGGCAGGTTTGCGCCCACCGAAAGAACTTCGAGACGCTGGAACAGGTAGCGAGCGTTGTCCGGGAGCAGGCAATCGCCGCTGTTTTCGCCCGGGCCGTCGCCGATCTGGACCGCATCCTCGCCACCGTCGCCGGTGTCGGTCGCGCCCTCGTCTTCTTCTTGCTCCGGGCACGCCGTCTTGACGAGCAAGTTGACCTCGTCGCCGGGCTGCACGAACCCGGCAACCCCAGCGACCTGATCGATCGTCAGCGAGATCGCAACATGGCCCGACGGGATCTGGTCGGTGAACTTCTGCTGCACCACCGTCGGGTCGACGAAGAGGCCGTTGATGATGATCTGGTTCTTGGCGATGCCGTTCTGGGCTTCGAGCCCGAGCAGCGAGTCGGTGGCGTCGACCGGCACGAAGTTGTTGGGACGAAGCTCGAGCGGAACCTGCTCGACCGCCATCATGTTGACAGCCTCACTGGCAGGCGTGCCCTTCGGGATGTCCTGGATGGCGACCAACACCGGGACCGACTGCTTTTCGGCGGCGATCTCGTCCTCGATACCGCGGACATAGTTCAGCAGGGCCAGGCCGGCGAAGATGCCGACAACGATGGCGCCGATAAGGATGAGCGTTCGACGGGAACTCACGAGTACCTCGTTTGAGTGGAGTGCGACCTTCTGCGTTCCCCTGTCGGAAGTCACTCCTCGTAGTTGAGGCTTCTGGCGGGGGCTCTTTGCCTTCCCCCGCGTGAACGCAAGGGCAGACCCTGCGTCAATCGGCTCATGTCGATGAACTCTTGACCTTCGATGACGTAATTCCGTGCGAAAAACGCCGAAAGCGGCGGACCCGGTCGGGTACCGCCGCTTTCGTTCGAGCGGGTTCGGATGGTCTGGGCCGTGATGGCCCGAGGATCACTCCTCTTCGGCGGGCGCTTCGGCCTCGACCTCGACCTCTTCTTCGACGTACTCGTACTCGTACTCGACGCCCTCTTCACCCTCGGCAGCGGCCTCTTCACCATGCTCGGCGTAGTACTCCTCCCACGCGGCCTGGCCTTCAGAAGCGGTGTCGCCACCGATGTAGTTACCGTCGGAGTCATAGGCGTGCTCGCCAAAGGCCTCCTGGTACTCGGCTGCGACTTCGCCGCCCTCGGCAGCCTGCTTGATCGACAAGCTGATGCGACGACGCTGCAGATCGAGATCGATGATCTTGACCCAGAGCTCTTCGCCTGGGGTGACGACCTGTTCGGGCAGATCGACGTGGTGGGCCGACATCTCCGAGATGTGGACCAGACCCTCGATGCCTTCGCCGACCTGAACGAACGAACCGAACGGCACGAGCTTGGTGACCCGGCCGTAGACGAGCTCGCCGACCCGGTGGCCCGACGCGAACTCCTGCCACGGATCCTGCTGGGTGGCCTTCAGCGAGAGGCTGATGCGCTCACGGTCGAGATCGACCTCGAGCACCTCGACATCGATCTCGTCACCCACAGTGACAACCGACGACGGATGATCGACGTGCTTCCAGCTGAGCTCGGAGACGTGGACGAGGCCGTCCATACCGCCGAGATCGACGAACGCACCGAAGTTGACGACGCTGGACACCACGCCCTTGCGACGCTCGCCCGGCTTGAGGTTGTCGAGGAACGCACCACGCTGTTCCTTCTGGGTCTCTTCGAGCCAGCTCCGACGACTGAGCACCACATTGTTGCGGTTCTTGTCGAGCTCGATGATCTTCGCCTCGATCTCCTTGCCGATGTAGGGCTGGAGGTCACGGACACGACGAAGCTCGACGAGCGACGCCGGAAGGAAGCCACGCAGACCGATGTCGACGATCAGACCGCCCTTGACGACCTCGATGACCTGGCCCTTGACCACGCCGTCGGCTTCCTTGAGTTCTTCGATCTTGCCCCACGCCCGTTCGTACTGGGCCCGCTTCTTCGACAGGACGAGACGGCCGTCCTTGTCTTCTTTGGTGATGACGAGCGCTTCGATGCGCTCGCCCATCGACACGACCTCGTTGGGGTCGACGTCGTTGCGGATGCTCAGCTCACGGCTGGGGATGACACCCTCGCTCTTGTAGCCGATGTCGAGGAGAACCTCGTCCTGATCGACTCGGACGACGGTGCCCTCAACGAGCTGTCCGTCCTCGACGAGTACCATGGTGGAGGTGTAGGCCTCTTCGATGTCGACGCCGCCCAAGTCGGTGTCGATGATCTGGCGGGGGATGTAGTTGCCGTCGGAATCAAAGGTTCCGAACTCGGTGGCGGTATCAGTCATTGCGTTTTCTCGGCGAATCGAGGTACCCGTGCGGTATCGGACCGCACCGGTCTGTCAGACAGACAGCCGTGCAAGGGTACCGGCGCCTGTGGAAGACCGCGCCCCGGCCTCGGTCAACCGCCCCACCGACGACCCGAGTCAGGCGATCTCCGCAGTTCACTCGCTGCGGCGATCGCACCGCCCCACCGACGACCCGAGTCAGGCGATCTCCGCAGTTCACTCGCTGCGGCGATCGCACCGCCCCACCGACGACCCGAGTCAGGCGATCTCCGCAGTTCCGATCTCGGCGGTGCGGCGGGTGACATACTCGGCGAGTTCGGCCCGGATCGCGTCGTCCATCGGCGGAGGCTCATACGACGCCAGGAGCTCCTTCCACGCCGTGGTCGCTCGATCGATCACTCGAGTGCTCCCCTGCTCTTCCCACTGTTCGTAATTGCTCCAGTCCGAGAGTTCCGGCGTGTGGAACTCGGTCTGGTAGCGGCTCATCGTGTGCGACGAACCCAAGAAATGGCCACCGGCCCCGACCTCGGCGATCGCATCGATCACCTCGTCGGCGTCGCTGAAGTCGATCGTCGGCTTGATCGCGTCGTACATCTGGATCAGATCGGCGTCGAGCATCGCCTTCTCGAAGCTCGTCGTGAGTCCGCCCTGCATCCACCCATGTCCGTGATGCACGAAATGAGCACCGCCCATGTGAGCCGACATGATCGACATCATCGACTCGTAGGCCGCCTGCGAATCGACCGTGTTCGACGTGCTCCCGAGCCAGGTGCGGTACGGCATGTCGTAGAACCGGGCCATTTGACCGGCGGCGATCGCGCCGGTGACAACCTCCGGCACGCCCATCGCCGGTGCCCCCGACTTCATGTCGACCGCGGCGATCAACGAGCCGTAGAACAGCGGCGCTCCCGGCACCTCCATCTGCAGGTAGGCCGACACACCCACCGACTCGGCGTTGTGCTGAATGAGACTGCCCGACGCCGTGATCGGCGACATCGCCCCCGACATCGCCACCGGGGAAACGATCGTGGCCTGGCCCCGTTTGGCGAGCGCAATCGACCCGAGCAGCAGCGGCTCGTCGACGAGAAGAGGCGAATTCACGTTGAGCACCGACATCGTGTGCGGCACCGCGTTGAGCTGCGCCTCATCGATGCCGTAGCCGATCTTGATCATCTCGAGCCCGTCATCGACGCGCGTCGTGCCGATGCCGTAGACCCGCATGACCTTGTCGGAGAGCGTGAGCCAGTCGAAGACGGAATCGAGGTGGCGGGTGTTCGGCGGCCGATCGATCGGCTCGACGGGATGGCCACCCATCACGTGCAGGCTCGGGATCATGTGGCCGAGCCGCAGCAACTCTTGGAAGTCCTTGCCGGTGCCGGGGCGCCGGCCGCGCTCCTGATCGAGCACATTGGGAGCGCTCGACGCCGATCCCCACACGATCGAGTCGCCGCCGAACTGCACGGTCTTGGCCGGGTCGCGAGCGGCCATGTCGAACGACGATGGTGCCATCGCGATGAAGTGCTCGACGACAGCGGGGTCGAACGTGACGTTGCCACTCCCCCGATCGACCTTGCAGCCGTTCGCTTCGAGCGTGTCGAACGCCGACTCGGCGTGAAAGGTCAGCCCGATCTCGGAGAGCACGCGCATCGACAGCCGATGCACCTCGTGGACCTGTTCGTCGGTGAGCACGGTCGACGGCGCGAATTTGCGCCGCATCGGTCGGAAGATCTCACGGGGCGCTGCGGCCAGTTGGGCCGCCGCTCCCCTACGCCGTTCGCCTCTGCGGACCATGCCCGCGCACCGTAGCCCTACCGGCGTGCGCCAACCAGAGCGTCCGGTCGATACAACTCGCTGAACGCACCTACCGGGCCTCGGCCCGCACCGGCGTGTGCCACAGAGAGCGACGACGTGGTGATCTCATCAGATCGATCCAGCGCAGCACGGAACAGGCGATCGAGGAACGCCGCCATCTGTGCACGCGACACGGAGTCCGACGGCGCATAGGTGGTCGGCGTTGTTCCAGTGGTGATCCCAAGTTCGGCGATACACACGATGTCGTTGCGGGCGAACGACGTGGCCGAGACATCGTTGAACGGCATCTCGCCCGTCGGACACGTCAGACCGAGCGCTCGCCACAAGCGACTGAGAAACGCCGCCATCTGCTCGCGAGTCACCTTGCCGTTCGGGTCGTATGTGGTCGGTGTCGTACCGCTCGTGACCCCAATAGCGGCGACGCAGCTCGCCTCGGCATAGGCAAACGACCAAGACGGAAGATCTTCGAAGGTCGGCCCCGACACTGGACACGACCCGAAGAGCCGCCAGAACCGAGCCATGAACGACGCCATCTGCTCCCGGGTCACCGACTCCTCTGGGCAGTACTGCAAGACACCGCAACCGGTTGTGATCCCCGCGTGCCACATGAAAATTGTTGAGGTGGCGTAGTACGAGTCCCGGGGGACGTCTTCGAAGAAGCGACGAAGGCCGGCGCGCAACGTTGAGAGCCAGTTGCCCTCAACCACCTCGACAAGCTCCGCAGCGCCGGGGTTCGCCGGAAGTGCACCACCGTGGAACGCCGAGAAGTACTCGAAAAACTCACACTCGTAGTAGTAGATGCGGTAGATGCCGGCTCTGAGCGCGTCGAATCGCCAACTGCCTGCACCATTGGTTTTCGTCGTGGCGACAACCTCGAAGTCGTCGTCTGCAGCGTCGAAGACATCGACGCACAGATCACTAATCCCCCGCCCCGTCAGATCGTCCGACACCACCCCGCCGAGCGCACCGGTCGGGTAGTCGACCTGGCCGATCTCAAACCCAAAGCGGTGCCAAGCGACCAGGCCTGCCTCCGTCAGAACGACATCATCGATACCGCCCGAGAAACGAATCGGATAGCCACGTTGAACGAACGAGGTCGCGTCGTATTCCGAAACAGTGCCAGCTCGCGGGTCGACATGGAGCACTGAACCCTCATTGTTGATGACTGACCCCAGGGTGTCCCTGGCCCCGAACCGACCCACCACGTCGCCTGACTCCGGATCGACAACGAAGCCGCGACCGGTGTACACATTGCCGCCGAGGGTCGAGAGTGTGTTGGCATTCACGGCGATCGGGAGGGCAGGTCCCCGCACCCTGATCCCGTCAGCAACGACCTCGAAGCGATGCAGTTGCTCATTCGACGAGCCATCAATCGCAACGACCTCCGTCGCTGACACCGCTGTGAGCGCCCAATACGGCGGCGGATCCGGCGCCGACCGGGGCGCAATGACACCGTTATCGACCAAGACAAGCCCGTAGTACCGCAAGCTAACGACGGCGGCGTCAGGGTCGCCCGGTACCGGCGCCATCGAAATGACCTCGGGACTGAGGAACCTCTCCGCCAACCCTTCGAAAGAAATCGTTGCCACTACCGACATCGTGCGACGGTCGAGCTGGACCAGCTCGTCGGAGCCTGACAATCGAACCCAGAGGATCGAACCGTCCGTTGATAGTTTGAGGAGATCAGGCCGATGTTCAAGGTCGACGGCCCGCGTGACGACCCCGGAGGTCGGGTCGAACTCCAGGACGTGGTCGGCATAGTTCTCGTCGTGAGACGAGACAGCGACAAATACCCGGTTGCTCTCCTGGTGGTAGGCCACGTCCTCGATAGCCGAGAGATCAGGCGTGCGGGCGAACTCGTACACGCGATCCGATGAGGTATCGATCCCACTCACCCGAGTCGTCGGCGTGGCGAAGCTTGATCTCTCTTCGGTGGCGCTCGTCCAGGCCAACAGACCGTCGTCGGTCACTTCGATCCGATCCGCCGACCGAGACAGGGTAATGACGTTCTCGACCAACCCGTCACCCGCTGCGAGCACAGAGACCTCCATGCCGTCCAGGATGTAAACGCTTTCGTCGAACACGGCAACGTCGGTCCCCAGAGACCCCGGCCCACCTTCCCAAACGGTCGCCCCGGTTCTAGCGTCGATCGCTGCACGGTTCGAACCGAAAACGAGGCCGTCCGCAACAGCGATCCTCGTGTTGAACCGCCGAATCGCCGTCTCGGAGGTGGCCGCGACACTCACGCCAGCGTCGTCAAGGTCAAACCTCCAGAAGGTGTAGCCGCTACTGGTGTTGGTGTAGCCCACGATTCGTGTCGAGCTCACCGCAGCAAGAACATTCGGACCGATAAAGGCCGAGGTCTGCTTGTCGCCGACGACACCATCTCGAATAAGCACGACGCCATCGTGTCGATCCGTCGCCCCTCGTCGAGTCGTCACGACCACCGATTCCGGCGAACCGGGCACCGCCGCCAAGTCCTCGGCGAACCGCGGCCGGTCGAGGTCCGAGCGCAGAGAGATTGTCCGTGTGAGCACCAGCGACCTCGCATCCACCTGCGCAACCGCATCGCTACCGTCGAGCCCAACCCAGACCACGGAGCCATCGGTGGACACCTCGACGAGATCGGGCTCGCTCCCGACGAAGACCGATCCACTAACGGCGCCACTTGCAGGGTCAAATACGACCAAGCGGTTTGGGAAGTTGCGGTCACGACCGGCTACGACGGCATACGCACGCCCTGTCACCGGGTCGAACGCAACGTCATTAACAACGAGGTCAGGAGCAATCGCAAACGTTTCGTCGGCGTTGACCACCTCGAAGGAGGCTGCCGATGTTGCGAGCCCGAAGCTCACCAAGGCACTCGCCAAGATTACCCACATCGTTCGCCAACCCATGTTCCGCCCCCTCACGCTGCGTGGCAAGATACCCCGGGCAGAATGTCACGTCCAGAAACCTGGCCACGGCTTTCTCTGTGCTCGCTCAGTCGCTCACGGCGCGGCCGCGTGCGAGAAGCGAACGGCGATCACCAGAAACTCGGGAGACTCGATGTCGGCGGGCCGGTGCGTCCAGTCGCCGGGCTCCGCGGCGCCGAGTGAATCGACCGTGAGGCCGACCGCGGCGCAGAGCAGACGCAGTTCTCGAGGGGTGAAGCACGTCGTCCAGAGGTCGACCTCAGCCGCCGCTCCCCTGCTGTTTCGCACCTCGGTTGCCTCCCGATGCACACCTCGCTCGGCGTCGAAGTCGTTTCCATCGATGAGGTTCGCCACCTGGAGATAGGCATTGAATGCGGTGAAGACCACATGGCCACCCGGGCGGACCGCACGGGCCATTCCGGCCAGGATCTCCGCGTCGGGATCGGGGGTCGGCCCGGCCGCCGGACCGCCGCTCATACCGAACGCGCCTTGGCACACTGAAAGGACCAGGTCGAACTCGTTCACGAACGGCATCGCCCGGGCATCCATGCGCTCGAACGTCGTCCCTGGAACCTCACCCTCCGTCGCAACATCGATGAAGGTCTGGCTGATGTCGACGCCATGGACCTCAAAGCCGCGACGGCCGAGTTCATGGGCGTGGCGGCCCGGGCCGCATCCCACGTCGAGAATCCGCGCACCGGGTTCGAGCGGCACCCGCCGAAGCAGCTCGTCGACCTCCTTCGCCGTGCCCTTGGTGAACGAATACCGCAGGTAGGCCGGCCCCATGTGATCGGCGAGTTCCTCGAACCAATGAGACGAGCCGGGTTCTGCTGGTGGTTCCACGTCCGCCATCATGGCCGGGTGAGCGAACCGGGCCGACGTCGGCGCCTCGAGCTGATCCTCGAACGCGACGGGCCGACGTGTGTCTGGTGCGGCTGCGACGTCGACACCGCCCTGGTCGTGGCGACGACGGAACACGTGATCCCTCGCCTGAAAGGCGGGCCGTCATGGATCGAGAACGAGGTCGCCGCGTGCAAGCGCTGCAACGGTCGCCGAGGTCATCGCAACTTGGTGGACTGGGCCGACGAATGCGACGCCAACGGGTGGACACCTGATCGGATGCGGCTGGTTCGGGTGCTCGAATCGCTCCAGCTACGCATCGAGGAACAAGGCGGGCAACGCAAGGCCCGCCCCTACCTCGCGAGCCAACTCCGACGGCTTCGCCGCCAGGTGAGCTGAGCGTTCAGTCGGCGGACGCCAGGAACGCTGCGTCGACATCGACTTCATGCCCGGCCCGGGGACCCATCAGTTTCGCCATGAGGTGTTCGCCCGAGGTGGTGGGCGGATAGCGAGGCGGGTTGTCGTCGTCGCAGCAGACGTCGAGCACCTCGATGACGGCGTCATGGTTCGGTTGCTGGAACCACGCCACGGAGCGGCGCCGGAACGCACCGGGCTGATCGGCCGGCGGCGGCACAACCCGGTGCACGGTCGAACGCCATCGATCGTTCGTCCACTCGGCGAGCAGGTCGCCGAGGTTCACCAGGAACCCGCCTTCGGGCGGAAGAATGTCGTGGAACTCTCCCGCTTCGTCTTGGATCTGAAAGCCCGGCACCGAGTCGGCGAGCAGCACCGTGAGGCTTCCGTAGTCGCTGTGGGCGCCCATCCGGAGCTGATCGGGTTTCGGGGTGCCGTGTTCGGGGCGACGCTCGTAGTTGTTGACTCGCATCACGCTGGGGGTTCGGGTGAGGAACGGCTCGAAGAAGCCTTCCGGTAGTGCGAGCGCACGCGCGAAGACCTCACAGAGCGTCCGGCCGAGCTCCTCACAGGCGTCCCAGTAGGCGAGGTAGGTGGCGCGCATGTCCGCCGGCGCCTCGGGCCACACGTTCGGCGAGAAGTAGGTCGTTGCGGCGGTGGCGTCGATGCCGTCCGGTACGAGTTCGCGGCCGATGTTGAACGCCTCGAACAGGTCCGGATCCGAATCGACCCCAAGGCTGTATGACAGCGCCTCAGACTCGAACGGGGCATAGCCGCGGTTCGCGGCGGCATCGTCGAGGTGGTACCGCAGCTTCTCCTCGACCGGCAGGTCGAAGAAGGCCGAACTCACGTCGAGCATGCGCTCCATCAATTCGGCGGGCACGCCGTGACCGGTGAGCGCCAAGAACCCCGACGTCGAGCACGCCTCGTCGATCGCAGCAGCGACAGCGTCCTTTGCGGCGTCGCCACCGTCGAACCACGGCGCGAGATCGACGGGCACCGCACGAGCAGGTGTCGAAGGAGCCATGCCGAAAACGTAGAACGGCTGTGTTGCTCGCTGTTGCCGCTCTCGTTTCGGGCAGATGAACGTTCACGGCGCCGTTACAAACGCGACCTCGGCGAGACACGGCCGGCCCCTACGTTCGAGCTGTGACTCGAGACGACGACCTTCGCTTTCTTCGTCGCACGATCGAGCTCGCCGACGAAGCCGTCGCAGCCGGAAACCACCCGTTCGGTTCGATCCTCGTCGACGAGTCGGGAACCGTGCTCGCCGAAGGCGGTAACGAGTACACGATCGACCGGGGCCCGGGCCACGCGGAGACCAACCTCGCCCGCCGGGCGGCCCGCGAGTACCCGCTCGACACCCTGCGCGGCTCGACCCTCTACACGTCGGTCGAACCGTGCTGCATGTGCGCCGGGACGATCTACTGGGCCGAGATCGGCAACGTCGTCTTCGGCATGACCGAAGCTCGTCTGGCTGAGTTGACCGAAGGCGACGACCAGAACCCGACCCAGGCGCTCGATTGCCGAACGGTCTTCGCGGCGGGCCGCAACCCCACCACGGTTCGTGGACCGTTCGCCGAACTCGAAGCAGAGATCACCGATCAGCACCACGCGTTCTGGAACCACTGAGCCACCGAAGCGAACCACCTCACAGCACGCCGATGAGCACGACCGATCAGCCAACCTGGGGCACCGACGACAACGCGGCGCCCACCCTTCGAGCTCGCAACGCCAGCCGGCTCGTCAGCCAAGCCGAAGCCGCCGCAACCGCGCCACCGTTCCAGCAGATCCCCACGATCGACCTCGCTCCAATGCGAAGCGACTCGGCCGAGGCCCGAGCGCACGTCGCCGCCGAGATCCGCACGGCGTGTCTCGAAGTCGGGTTCTTCTACGTGACCGGCCATGGGGTCGACCCGGCGGTGATCGATGCAGCGTTCGCCACAGCCGACCGCTTCTTCGCGCTCCCCGACGAGCAGAAAGCCGAGGTCTCGATACTCCATTCCGACAAGCTGCGGGGTTACACCGGCCTGCTCGAAGAGAACACCGATCCCGACAATGCGGGCGATCTGCACGAGGCGTTCGACATCGGACTCGAACTCGATGACGACGATCCCGACGCGGACGGCGACACCTATGGCTGGGGGCGCAACCAATGGCCCGACCTGGACGGTTTCCGCAGCGACGTGTTGGCTTACTACGACGCAATGCGGACGCTCTGCGATCAGCTCTACCGGGGCTTTGCGCTGTCGCTCGACCTCGACGAGGACTTCTTCACCTCGAAGATGCACAAGCCGATCGGTGAGCTTCGCCTCCTTCGCTACCCCGGACAGCCCGAACCGCAAGCCGATGTGCTGGGCATCGGCGCGCATTCGGACTACGACGTCTTCACCGTGCTCGCCACCGACGAGCACGAAGCGCTCGAGATCTTGAACCCCGCCGGCGACTGGATTCGGGTGCCGCCGCGCCCAGATGCATTCATCATCAATGTCGGCGATCTCCTAGAGCGCTGGACGAACGATCTCTACCGCTCGACCGTGCACCGGGCGATCAACATCGGCGTCCACGACCGTCATTCGATCCCGTTCTTTTCGAACATCGACCCGCTGGAAACGGTTGCGGTCCTCGACAGCTGCCAGTCCGACGATCGACCAGCCCGCTATCCGCCAGTCGCCGCGGGTGCCTATGTCGAGGCCTGCATGCAGGAGGCCTACGGCGTCGGTTGAGCGTCAGCGGCGTTCGAACGGGAACACGCCCGGCATCACCACGAATCCCGGCCACTGTTTGACCCGGTCGAGCCAACGGCGCACCGCGGGGTAGCTGAGCAGGTCGACCCCGCCCTCCTCGGCCAACACCACATCGGGGAACACCGCAAGGTCACCAAGCGTCGGATCGGGCCCGTGGACCAGCCAGGCGCGGTCGGCTCGCTCCTGAAACCACAGATGTTCGTCGAGGACCCGCAGCACCTCGTGCCCGCCCGCTCGGGCGGCATCGAGATCGAGGTCATAGCCGAGATTGATCACCAGTCGAGCCGCGCTCAACGTCGACGCGGTGGCTTCGGCAAAGGCCATCCACTGCGCCGTCTCCCCCAACCGTCGTGCATCGTCGACCGGGTACCAGGTCCCCTGCTCGTCATAGCGGCGGGCGAGATAGATCAAGATCGCGTGCGCGTCACGAAGGACGAGACCGTCGTCAACCAAGACCGGGATGTGCCCCATCGGGTTCAGTTCCCGAAAGGCGGCGCTCTTGTGCTCCCGGCCGGGATGAAAGTCGACGTCGACCGACTCGAACGGCACGCCGAGCTGGGCCAGCAACAGCCGGACCTTGTAGCAGTTGGCGGAGAGAACGAATTCGTGCAGCGTGATCATGAGGGGCCTACAGGTCGAGCACGAGCCGCTCCGACCGAGCTCGCGACACACACGTCAACATCGTCTCCCCGCCCGACCGTTCCGCCACACTGAGGTACACGTCGAGGTGGTCGACGTCGCCCTCGATCACCGTCACCGCACAGGTGCCGCAGGCACCACGCTCGCACGATGACGCGAGGTCGGTGCCGTCGGCCCGCACCGCTTCGAGCACCGTCTGGCCGGCCGACACCTCGATGGTTCGAGCCGAACGAGCGAGTTCGACCACGAACGACGACGACCGATCGACCTCGCCGGCATCGAAGTACTCGAACGAGACCGACGCCTCGGGCCAACTCCGATCCGCCGCGATCGTCCGGATCCGGTCGAGCATCGGTGGAGGTCCACACGCGATCACCTGCGTGTCCGGATTCGGCGTTGCGAGCAGCGAGTCGAGTTCAGCGCTGGTTGCGTCGGGCCCGAGGCCTGTGTGGCGATGGACGGACGTACCGAATCGGTCCAACACGTCGGTGAACGCGAATTCGGCGTCGGAACTAGCGAAATAGTGCAGTTCGAACGACAGGCCGGTGTGGTCCAGCGCTTGCGCCATCGCGACGATGGGCGTGATGCCGATCCCGCCGGCGATCAGGATGCTGTGCGGAACGTTTCGCTTCAGCGGGAAGTGATTGCGCGGCGGGGAGATCTCCAGCGTGTCGCCGACGGCGGCCGTCTCATGCAGATACGCCGACCCACCAGCGGAGTCGACCGTCCGCTTCACGCCGATCCGATAGCGATCGGTTTCGCCCGGCGCGTTGGTGATGGAGTACTGGCGCACCAAGCCGCCCGGGAGATGCACGTCGATGTGATCGCCGGGTTGCACCACCGGCAAGACCCGAGCATCGGCACTCACCAGGTCGAAGCCCGCAATGCCCTCGGCGACCGCCCATTTCGCATCGATCCGAACCGCCACCCGCTCGGTGGGGGCCGTAGGCGTCGCCACCGGCAGTGCCACCGCTGTCTCGTCCATGGGCTGCTGCGCAACTGCGAGCGGCAGTGCTTCGAGTTGTTCGACGAACCGACCGAGCCAGGCCGCGTGTCGGCGCCAGGTGGCGTGCCGGTCCGATGGGGTACCGGCCAACACGGGACGCAGCACCGAGTGCTGCTTGTCCACCGGCTGGACGAACACAACGAATCGCTCCTCAACGCCGCCGACGGTCGAAGTCAGCGCCACTCCTCCACTCACCGCCGATGCCGATGCCGAGTCGTCGAGCAGGGCGGCCGTGGCGACGTCGGCGGCAACGTCGACCGGCCGTGCTCGCAGCACGAACGCGTCGTCGTCGAGCAGCTCGACCCCCGTTGGGGCTTCCTCGCCCGCGTCCTCTTCCGAGTCGAGCGTGGTCCAGATCAGGCCGTACCGCTCCATGACCGGGAAGGTCACACAGTGCACGGTCCGCGCCGGCGCGTCGGCCGGATGCGCAGGGATGTAGGTGCACCCGCCGGATCGGTTGGCGTAGCGCCACGCGTGGTAGCGACACACCAGTTCGGCCCCGTCGTTCGTGCCGATCGAGAGGCGGACACCGCGATGCAAACAGCGGTTCTCCCAGACGTTCACGTTGCCATCGTCGGCTTGCCACACCGCGAGTTCGTGGCCGTGCAGCGAGGCCCGCACCACATGTCGCGGCACGACGTCGAAGCAATCAGCGATCGGAAACCAGGTCGTCACGACGTCGACCTCAACTCGTGGGGATCACGCCGTAGGTCACGCCGAGGTCGCTGAGCCAGCGCCGGTACGTGATGGCGACCCGATCCGCGCGGATCGGCCGCTCGGCTCGGGGGTCGAGCGGAAGACACTTGGGGACCTGGTTTTCGAGGATCGGCTTGTCCTGCCCGAAGATCTTGAGCTGGAAGGCGCGAATCGACGCAACCGTGTTGTCGGCGTCGAGCAGGCACAGGAACGGGTGGGCGATGATCCGGTCCGGCGCGACCGGCTGGCAGAACAGGGCGATCACATCCATCCGCTCGGGGTCGACCGGAGTCGTCTTGTAGAGGATGACGTTGAACGGGTGGGGCACTCGGTACAGGTAGTCGGTCATCTGGCCGGTGGTCGAGGTCGTCGCGGCGAGCGGCTGCCAGAACTCGCAGTCGGTCGCCCACACGTCGTTGGTGTCGGGGTCGACGTGCACGTCGTACTCGTTGACGCTGGTGAAGGGCTCCTCGCCGAGGATGCCGGTGTGCACATACGGGAAGTGGGCCATGTCGAGAAAGTTCTCGACCGCTCGCGGCGCGGAGACGTGCACACCCACCGTTCCGGCGTGCACGATCCGGCGATCGTGCTCGTCGACTTCGTCGATCGCGAAGAGCGGTTCGACCGGGGTTCCCAGGCACGCCCAGACACATCCGTAGGCCTCGATCGTCTCGACCAGTTCACCACCGATCGCACGACGAACCGACAGGTTGCCGTCAGGTTCTCGTCGACAAACGAGAGCGACCCCGAGCAGTTGGGTGGCGAGTTCCCCGCCGCCGAGGGCCACGTCATCTCGCGGCGCGATCGGATGCCATCGATCGAGAATCGCTGTGTTCGTGCAGATCGCCGGGTCGACGGACGGTGTCACCGAAGTGGTCATCGACCTCCGACCATAGACCGACTCTCGCCGCCGAGAAGTCGGGCATGTGAACGGCACGTAACGACACCCGAGGATCACTCAAGGGAAACAAGCGGGAAACAAACGGGTGGTGAAGTCCGGCCCCATGATGAACCGTTTGACATCCAAGTTCGGCGTCTGGCTGAGCCTCCTGCTCGCGTTTTCGCTCGTGGCTGCCGCGTGCGGAAGCGACGACGAAGAGACCACGACCGAGGACACCGCCTCCGAGAGCACCGACGACGCAGCCGCCGAGAGCGGCGAGGACTTCTCTGATTTCAAGGTCGTGATGATCCTCGACGGTTCCGCCGAAGACGGCGGCTGGAACACCACCCACCTCCGCAGCGGCAACAAGATGGCCGAGGCGTTCCCCGGCATCGACTTCTCCTACGTCGAAGAGATCGAGCCGGGCCAGCCGGCGACCAACGCGTTCCAGGACGCGGTCGATGCCGGCGCTGACCTGGTGATCGGCACGACCTTTTACCAGTTCGACATGATCGATGTCGCCGACGAGAACCCGGACACCTACTTCCTCACCTGGGCCGGCTTCGAAGAACAGCCCAACGTCGGCCACTTCACCCAGGCGACCGAAGACGGGCGCTACCTCGACGGCATGGTCGCCGGTTTCCTGACCGAGTCGAACATCATCGGCTACCCGGTCGGCTTCCCGTTCGAAGAGGTCAACCGGGCGCTCAACGCCTTCACCCTCGGCGCCAAGGAAGTCAACCCCGACGTGGAAGTCCGGGCCCTCTACCTCAACACCTGGTTCGACCCGGCCATCGAGCAGCAGGCCGCAGAAGCACTCGCCAACGAAGGCGCCGACGTGATCGCCCACGAGGTCGGCGCCCAGGTGTACGCGACCGTGATGGCTGAACGAGGCGGCTATGTGTTCGGCTACACCAACGACTGGTCGGACTTCGAGCCCGAGGCGTGGGCCGGCTCGTTCCTCATCGACTGGAGCACCTACTACATCGAACAGGTCGAATCGATTCTCGCCGGCGAGTTCGAGCCCGGCTTCTCCTACGGCGGTCTCGCCGAAGGCTGGATCGACTTCGCTCCGTACGGCCCGGCCGTCACCGACGAAATCCTCGACCTCGTTGAGGAACGCAAGCAGCAGATCATCGACGGCACCTTCGACATGTTCGCCGGCCCGATCTTCGACAACCAGGGCAACGAGGTCATTGCCGAAGGCGAGACCATCCCGTTCGGCGAGCGCAGCCTCTGCTGCCAGTGGCTCGTCGACGGCATCGTCGGCGAGATCCCGGCCTCCTAGCCAGCCCTGTCCAGAGCCTCTCAAACCCAGCGCCCACCAACCATGACCCAACCGGAAACCCATCTCGAGGTCAGGAGTCTGACCAAGTCGTTCTATGGCGTGCGCGCCATCGACTCGGTCGACTTCGACCTCCGAGGCGGGGAGATCCACGGACTGCTCGGAGAGAACGGCGCCGGGAAATCGACCCTGTGCTCCGTCCTCTCCGGGCTGTACCGGCCCGACTCGGGAACGGTGTCGATCAACGGCGAAACCCTCGACTTCCGTTCACCGCTCGATGCCGCGCAGCACGGAATCGGCATGGTGTACCAGCACTTTCGGCTGGTCGACAGTTTCACCGTCGCCGAGAACATCGTCCTCGGCTTGAAACGCGACCAACGACCCCGGTCGATGCGGGAGGTCGAATCGCTCGTGGGTGATCTCGCCGACGAGTACGGCCTGCACGTCGACCCAACCGCTCCGATCTGGCAGTTGTCCGTCGGTGAACAGCAGCGGGTCGAGATCCTCAAGCAGCTGTTCCGCAAGGCCCGCATCCTCATCCTCGACGAACCGACGGCGGTGCTCGCTCCCCAAGAGACCGACCGCTTGTTCGAAGCGGTCTCGACGATGGTGAGCAAGGGCCAAGCGGTCGTGCTCGTCTCGCACAAGATGGCCGAGACGATGGAGTACACCGACCGGATCACGGTGCTGCGCCATGGCGTCAATGCCGGTTCGGTCGCCACAGCCGAGACGACCCCCGGCGAGGTCGCCCGCATGATGTTCGGCGACAGCGACGCCGCCGAACGTAAGCAAGCCGCCGCCAGCGATCGCCCGGCCGGCGATCCCGTGCTCGAACTCACCGACGTGACCGTGAAGGGCGACAAGGGCCTCACCGCCGTTGACAGCGTCTCGCTCACCGTGCGGCGCCGCGAGGTCGTTGGGGTGGCCGGCGTCGCCGGCAACGGTCAACGTGAGCTGCAGGAAGCGATCGCCGGGTTGCGTCCCCTCGCGGCGGGATCGGTCGTGGTGTCGAACACCGACTGCACGTCCGGCGGCCCGAAGGACCGGACGGCTGCCGGCCTGGCCTATGTACCCGAGGACCGACTCGGGGTCGGCCTCGCGCCGGGATTGCAACTCGAACACAACATCGCGCTCAAGAACTTCGACCGAGCTCCCCATTCTCGCAACGGCCTGTTGTCGTGGTCATCGATCGAGGAGACCGCCAAGCGGCTGGTTGCCGCCTTCGATGTTCGTGGCAACCGACGCGGTATGCGTGTGTCGCTGATGTCGGGCGGCAATCTCCAAAAGGCGATCCTCGCCCGCGAACTCGACGAGATCCACGACGTCCTCCTCGCTGCGGCCCCAACCCGCGGCCTCGACATGGCCGCCGCGGAGGCGGTGCGGGCCCACATCGTCGACGAACGAGAAACCGACCGAGGCGTCCTCGTCTTCTCCGAAGACCTCGACGAAGTGATCCGCATGTCCGACGTCGTGCTCGTCATGTTCAAAGGTCGCATCGTCGGACGCTTCACCCGTGACGAGATCGACATCGATCAGATCGGACTCCTGATGACCGGATCCTCCACGAGCGAGGCCAGCGAATCACCACCCGGCGAAGCCAGCGATCTCGACCTCACGTCCGACCCCGACCCTGCGGTGGTGACCCCATGATCGGCCGATTGCGCGTCACCCCTCGCGGCTTCGCCGGACCTGCGGTTCGGTTCGGTGTGCCGTTCGCTGCACTCGTCGTCGCCTTGCTGATCGGCGCGATCCTGCTCGCAGTCTCCGGCAGCAACCCCGTCGAGGCGTACCGCACCATGTTCAACGCCAGCCTCAACGGCTGGAACCCGCTGACCCGGACCCTGGCCCTCGCGACCCCGCTGATCCTGACCGGGCTCGCCGCGGCGGTAGCGTTCCAGATGCGGGTCTACAACATCGGCGGCGAAGGCCAGCTCTACCTCGGCGCAATCGCGGCGAGCTGGGTAGGACTCTCGCTCCCAGCAGGCACCCCGACCGTGGTGATGATCACCGCCATGGTTGCGTTCGGCGCCCTCGCCGGTGCGGCCTGGGCTTTGCTCGCTGCCATCCCCAAGGCGCTGTTCAACGCCGACGAGATCATCACGACCCTCATGTTGAACTTCGTCGCGCTGTCCCTGATGAACTATCTGATCTTCGGATCCCAGTCCTTTTGGCGTGACCCGCAGCGCACCGTCCCCGGCGGGAAGCGGCTGCCCGAGTCGGCGATCATGCCGGAGCTCTCGGGCCGCCTGCACTTCGGTTTCATCATCGCCATCACGTGTGCGGTGGGTCTGTGGTGGCTCCTGCGTCGAACGACGTGGGGCTTTCAGATCCGCACCATCGGCGATTCGCCATCGAGCGCTCGCTACGCCGGCATGAGCGTGCGGATGAAGACGATCGCCGTCCTGGCCATCTCCGGAGGCCTTGCGGCCATCGCCGGCGTCAGCGAGGTCAGCGGCGTCAGCAAGGGGCTCGAACCGAACTCGCTCGCCACCGACATCGGTTTCACCGGCATCATCGTCGCCGTCGTCGCCCGTTCGAACCCGCTCGGCGTCGTGCCCGTTGCAGCCTTCCTCGCTGCAATCGCGACATCGGGCAGTCGCCTGCAAGGCATCGGCATCGAGGTCGAGGTCGTGTTCTTGCTCCAGGGTCTGATCTTCCTCACGGTCACTGCAGGCGAGTTCTTCGTCACCAACAAGGTCGAACTCACGGCGGCGGAAGCAACCGAGCCATCCGCCGATGCCGGCGCCGACCTGGCCGGAGCGACATGAGCCAAGCCCGCAGGAAACAAGAAGGGACCGCCCGATGAACGACAGTGTGCTGATCCTCTCGATCGCAAGTGCGGTTGCGGTCGCCACACCGGTGCTGTTCGCCGCGTTGGGCGAGATCATCGCCAACCGATGCGGGGTCATGAACCTCGGGGTCGAAGGCATGATGTTGATGGGTGCCGTCGTCGGCTTCTGGGCCGGCATCGAGACCGGCAGCCTCACCCTGGCGATGCTGGCGGGAGGTGCCGCAGGTGCGGGTCTGGCCTTGGTCCATGCCCTCTTGGCCGTGACCCTTCGCGTCGATCAAACCGTGTCGGGCCTGTCACTCGTCATCGTCGGCGGTGGCCTGTCGTCGTTCATCGGGACCGCCGGGGAACCAGGGGTGCTGTCCGCCGCCAACGGTGTCGATGTCAATCCGCTCCTCCCCGAGTCGATCCGCGATCTTCCGGCGATCGGGCCGACACTGCTCGGACACGACATCATCGTCTACATCGGTGTGGCCCTCGTCGGCGCAACCGCCTACGTCTTGTATCGCACCTCCGCAGGCCTGGCGTTCCGAGCGGTCGGCGAAGACCCGGCGGCCGCAGACGCGGCCGGTATCCCGGTCGTGCAGATCCGCTACCTCGGGACGATGATCGGTGGCTTCGGTGCCGGGCTCGGCGGCGCCTACCTGACCCTTGCCATCGTCGGCACCTGGCAAAACGGCGTGACCGCTGGCGCAGGTTGGATCGCGGTGGCCTTGGTCATCTTGGCGGGCTGGCGGCCCTGGATCGCCCTGGTCGGAGCGCTCATGTACGGCGTCCTCAACGGTTTGGGCTTCACCCTGCAGCTCGCCGAGGTCGACATCCCGTCGGACTTCTTGAAGATGGTGCCGTTTGTCGCGGCCTACGTGGTGGTCGTCGCCATCTCGGCCAACCCGAGCCGGGCCCGCAAGGTGGCCGCGCCGGCCGCGCTTGCCCAGCCCTACGCCCGCGAATCGCGATGATGGAGGTCCGATGAGTCCTGGTTTCATCCCGTTGGTCGATCTCGATCCGTGGTTCAACGGATCCGACGCCGATCGACACCACCTTGCAGAGACGGTGGACGGGCATCTTCGCCGCTGCGGCTTTCTCATCATCGTGAACCACGGCATCGAACCGTTGGTGTTGCGGGCGATGCGCGAGCGGGCACGGGACTTCTTCCATCTTCCTCCCGAGACCAAGGCGCTGGTGACCCCCGATGAGGGGGGCCTGTACCGCGGCTGGATTGGTCCCGGACGCGAGTCGAACGCTGCCACCTACGGCATCGACACCCCACCTGACCTCAAGGAGACGTTTGCCTTCGGCACCGTCGAGGACCTCCCCGCGTCGATTCGAGCAACCAGCGCTGAGCTGTACGCCCACAACCTCTGGCCCGACCACCCCGCCGACTTCCGATCTGTCGCCGAGACCTACTGGCATGCATGTCGAGAACTGGCCGACGAACTCCTGGTGCTCTTCGCCATCGCCCTCGGCCTCGGCTCCGAGACCATCCTCGATCACTGCCGATCCACGACCGCAACCGGCAATGTCAACTGGTACTGGCCCCATCGGCACGGAGCGGCCGAGGATGGCCAGTACCGCATCGGCCCGCACACCGATTTCGGCACGATCACGATCCTCGACCGAGAACCCGGGCTTGGTGGGCTGCAGGTCAGAGACGAGACGGGGGCGTGGATCGATGCCCCGATCGTCGAGGGCAGCTTGGTGGTGAACACCGGTGACATGATCCGACAGTGGACCAACGACCGGTGGAGCTCGAACGAGCACCGCGTGCTGCCACCCTCGGCCGACGCACCCGATGAAGAACTCATCAGCCTTGTCTTCTTCCACGAGCCCGATGCCGACGCCCTCATCACGCCCTTCCCCACCTGCGTGTCGGACCAGAACCCGGCCCGCTATGAACCCATCCTCGCGAAGGACTACCTGGCGGAGAAGTTCGCCGCCCTGGAAGTCGGCTAGCCGACCGGCACCCGGCCGGCCGAACGGGTGGACCTCGCCACCGGAATGGCCAGCAGCGCCACCATGGCCGCAACCGCGAACGCCGCCGCCGATGCATCGCTGAACGCGTCGCGATCCGCGGCATCGGTGATGTCGCTGAGCGCAACCGACGAACCGGGCGGACGGGCGGCCTCGAACCACACGGCCTGCACCGTGCCGAGCAGACCGATCCCTGCGGATGCCCCCAACTCGATCGCCATGTCGTTGAGTCCAGCCGCCGACCCGGCAAAGGCGGGTGCCACCGTTCCCATGACTCGTTCGACCGAGAGAGGAATCGTGAGCCCGTTTCCGAGACCGGCGATCATCCCCGCCCCAACGAACCACCATCGCTCCCCCGCTGGAGCCAACCCCATCCCGACGTACCCCACCGCCATCGCCACCAGGCCGACTGTGATCGTTGTCTCCAGGCCGAATCGGCGTGCGAGACGGATCGCCAGGTTCGCGATGATCACCTCGACCACTCCGATCGGCACGAGCAGCAGCCCCGCGACGAGACCCGACTCGCCCCAACCGAGCTGCAGCAGCAATGCGCCCACGAAGAAGATCCCGTTGAACCCCATGGCCGCCATCAGCAACGTTCCGGAGCCGGCGACTCGGTGCCGGTCACGAAACAGGTGGAGCGGCAACACTGGGAAGTCCGCCCGAGCCTCATGGCGAAAAAACGCAGCGGTGAGAACGACGGTCGCGATGAGTGCTGCGCTACTCGACCAGGCCCATGGGTGGCGAGGGCCCTCGATGACCAGGAACACCAAGCAGCCGACTGCGGCAACCGACAGCACTGCACCCCACGCGTCGAAGGTGCCGACCCGCCGCCCAGCCAGCACGGGAACCCAACGTCGGGTCGCGGCCAACCCGATGAGACCGAGGACGGCGTTGCCAGCAAACACCGCCTCCCAACCCGACACGGTGACGAGCAACCCGCCGAGAACGGGCCCGAACGCACCGCCGGCCGCGGCGATACTCGACCAGATCGCGATCGCCTGCGGTCGACTGTCATCACCGAAGACCTCGCTGACCGCAGCCAGCGACGCCGGCATCAAGAGCGCCGCGCCGACCCCGGCGACGGCACGGAAGCCAACGACGATGCCCACCGCACCCGAGAGGGCAGCAGCAGCGTTCGCCGTCGCAAAGGTCACGAAACCAATGGTCATGGCCATGCGGCGCCCCACCCGGTCGCCGATCGCACCACCTGCGAGGAGCAGCCCGGCAAAGGTGATGGCGTACGCATCGACAATCCACTGGAGGTCATCGATCTCCGCGTCCAACGACTCGGCGATTTCTGCCAACGCGACGTTGAGGGCGCTCAACGACGACACGATCATGAACACGCTCAGGCATGCCACCGCGAGGACACGCCAACGAGCCGGGTGGCTGGGCGCCGGGTCGGTCATCGACGCATGCGGTTCAGGAGGCGAACTCGGCTCGCAGCGACGCCTTGTCGATGTCGTCGAGCCACGATGCATCGATCGCCCGATCGCGAATGGCGACCATGTCGTCGAAGCCGAAGTCAAAGGCCGCCGCGACACGAGCAAACTCGTCGGCGAGGTCAAACCGAAAGAATGCCGGGTCGTCGCTGTTCAAGGTGACCAACGCGCCGGCGCCGAGTTGTTGGGCGAACGGATGCTCCTCGAGTGAAGCAACGACCTCGAGTTCGACATTTGAACTCGGGCAGCTCGTCAACGGGATCTGCTCCTCGACGATGCGGTCAACAAGCTCCGGAAGGTCGAGGAGGCGAGTGCCGTGATCGATGCGATCAACGCCAGCCTCGACCATCACCGCAATGTTCTCTGCCGGCCCATCCTCGCCGCAGTGAAAGCACGTCTTGAACCCGAGGTTGTGGGCCTCACGGATGAGCGGTTCGAAGGCGAGATGATCGACGCCCGCCTCAGTACTGTCGCCTCCAATCCCGAGGAGCAGATCGCGATCGAGGTGGCGAGCAGCCTCGAGCACTGCGAGCGCAGGGCCGAGTCCTTTCGGCTTGTCGATATCGATGATCATCTTGGTGGTCACACCGAAGTCGTGTTCGCCATCGGCGACACCGGCCGCAATGCCCTCCCAGAACGTGTCGAACCGGACACCTCGATCGAGATGAAAGCCGGGCGACACGAACATCTCGCGGTAGCGAGTACCGGCAATGGCGGCATCCTCGACCGCCTCGTACGCCATCCGGTGAAAGTCGTCTCGATCGACAAAGGCCGAACACACGGTGCCGAACGCGGCCAAGAAGTCAGCGAGGGAGCTGTACTCGTACAGGTCTTCGGGGGTGGCGACCCCCAGAGGAATGCCATGCTTCGCCGCCAGTTCGGCCACGGTCGTGGCGCGGGCCGTGCCTTCGACATGGCAGTGCAACTCAACCTTGGGGAGCAGCCGAAGGGGATCATCGGGGCCAGCCATCACACGCATCGAGCTCATGAACCGAACCTAGACGAGGCGGTGCGGTGGCCGTCCGGTGAACGTCGCCTCAGCCTTGCGAGTTCACCGAGCCGCAACACGGGCGACGCATAGGGCCACGAAGGCCACGCCGCTCAGCCCTTGGCGTCGGCCCACGTGTCGGCAACCTGCAGATCGATCTCCAGCGGCACCCGGAGCTCATAGGCGTCACGCATGATCGACGTCATCAACGCACCGGCTTCGTCGACCTCGACGTCAGGTGCCTCGACGATGATCTCATCGTGGACCTGCAGCACGATCGTGCTGTCGAGCCCGTCGTCTTCCAGCGCCCGGTCGAGATTGACCAGCGCAACCTTGAAGATGTCGGCCGCGAGCCCCTGGATACCGGCGTTCATCGCCTGGCGTTCGCCGGCTTGGCGGATCTGCCGGTTGTTCGATGACAGCTCCGGGATCTGTCGACGACGCCCGAAGAGGGTCTCGGTGTACCCCCGCTCGCGGGCGAGTGCGACCGTGTCGTCCATGTACTGCTTCACCGCGGGGAACGCCTTGAAATAGTTCTCGAGGATCTCCGCCGCTTCACTCACGGCGATGTTGAGGCGTTGCGCGAGCCCGTAGGCCTCCATCCCATAGGCCAATCCGTACGACACCATCTTGGCTTTCGAGCGCTCCTCGACATGCACGTCCGCGGGCGCAATGCCGAACACCCGAGCCGCGGTGGCCGTGTGGATGTCGTCGCCGGCCTCGAAGGCCTCGATCAGCCCAGGGTCTTCCGCGAGATGCGCAATGCATCGCAACTCGATCTGGTCGTAATCGGCGATCAGCAGCTTGTGGCCGGGTGGGGCCACAAACGCCGTGCGGAAGACCCGCCCCCGCTCGGAACGCACCGGGATGTTGTGCAGGTTGGGTTGATCCGACGACAGTCGACCGGTGCGAGCGACCGTCTGCTGGAAGGTCGCCCGGATGCGATCTCCGGGCCCGACCTCGGCTAGCAAGCCTTCGCCGTAGGTCGACCGCAACTTCTCGACCTCACGGTATTCGAGCAGATTCTCGACGATCGGATGCTCGTCACGCATCTTCTCGAGCGACTGGGCGTCGGTGGAGTAGCCGGTTTTCGTCTTCTTCTGCGGCGTCAGCCCCAGCTCATCGAACAGCACCTCGCGAAGCTGCTTGGTGGAGTTGACGTTGAAGTCGTGCCCGGCATGTTCGACGACCGATGCTCGCCGCGTCTCGGTCTCGGCGACCAGCTCGTCGCGAATCTCGGTCAGGACCGCCGGGTCGACCCCGATGCCGCGGTACTCCATCTTTGCCAGGACTCGCACCAGGGGCACTTCGAGTTCGTCGTGCAGGTTGAGCAACCCCTGATTGGCCATCGCTTCTCGTAGCGGCGTCACCAGATGGTGAACCGCCAGCGCAGCGGTCGATGGTTCTTGAGCGTCGTCGGCAACCTCACCGCCATCGAGGTCGAGCTGCCCTTCGGGAGGCCCCGAGTCGGGCAGTTCCAGACCACAGTGACGCAGCAAGAGGTCGCCGAGGTCATAGAGATTGTCGGCCGGGTCGAGCAAGTACGCGGCGAGCCGGGTGTCGACCGACAGGTCACGAACGTCGACGCCGTGGTCATACAGCCGCCGCATCGTGGCTTTGGCGCCGTGCATGGCAACGGGCCGACCCTCGCGGCCAAACAGTGCACGAAGCGCGTCGAGGACCGACGGGTCGTCGAGAAAACCACCGTTCACGTAGCCGACCTCGGAGCCGGGTCCGTCGATGACAAACGCCAACCCGCCGTCAACGCCTGCGTCCGGCACCCCGAGGGCCAACACATCAGAGCCGGAATTGGCAAGCGCCAGTGCCGACGCCGCCTCCGCGGCAGAGTCGAACACCGTCACCTCGGCGACCAGCACCTCGGCCGGGGCGCTCGCAGCGGCACCGAGCACCGGGGCCAGGCGGTCCCACAGCGTGCGGAACTCGAGGAAGTCGAAGAGCTTCTTGATCGCGTCGGTGTCGGGTGCGCCCTGGGTGAGGTCGTCGAGCTGAAACTCCAGGTCGACATCTCGAACGAGCACCATCATCTCGACGTTGTTGCGGACGTTGGCCTCATTCGCAGCCAGATTCTCCCGCAGCTTGGGCGTCAGCTCGTCGAGCACCGCATAGATGCCGTCGATTCCCCCCCGCTCGTTGATTAGCTTGGCTGCCGTCTTTTCTCCAACGCCAGGGACACCGGGCAAGTTGTCGGAGTTGTCGCCACGCAGCGCGGCGTACTGCACGTAGTCGACCGGCTTCACGCCGGTGCGTTCCAGGATCCCCGCCTCGTCGTACAACGCATAGTCGCTCACGCCCCGCTTGTTGTAGAGGACCTTGACGTGGGGATCTTCGACCAGCTGGTAGCTGTCGCGATCACCGGTGACGACGATGACATCGTCACCCCGATCTCGGCCCTGGGTTGCGAGGGTGGCGATGATGTCGTCGGCTTCGAAGCCGACCATCTCGATCGTCGGGATCGCCATGGCGTCGAGCACCTCGCGCACCAGACCCATCTGTTGACGCAAGATGTCCGGGGCCGACTCTCGTTGCGCCTTGTAGGTCGGGGTCATCTCGTGGCGAAACGTCGGTTCGGGACGATCGAACGCAACCGCAATGCGGTCCGGCTCGTGATCCTTCATCAAGTTGATGAGCATCGACGTGAAGCCGAAGACCGCGTTGGTGACCTGGCCCGAAGCCGTCGCCATGTCGGTCGGGAGCGCAAAGAAGGCTCGATAGGTCAAAGAGTTGCCGTCGATGAGCATCACGGTGGCCATGGCGGCGACCCTAACGCAGGGGACTGACATCGAGACGAGCTGATCAGCCGCCCTCGGGCGTCACCGCTCCCGCAAGGACATCATGAGCGACATCGATCATCCGCCGCCGAGACGACATCGCCGAACGCTGAAGGAACTGGAAGGCGTCGGCCTCGCTCAATCCGTGGGCGTCGATGAGGTTCCCTTTCGCTCGATCGATGATCTTGCGTTCTTCGAACCGCTGCTCAACCGCGGAGAGCTCGCTGCGCAGCGCGGCAGCCTCACGGCGCCGAGCGATCGCCAGTTCGACCGCAGGTACGAGATCCTCACGCTGGTAAGGCTTGACGAGATACGCCATCGCGCCGGCATCGCTCGCCTCATGGATCAGGTCTCGCTGGCTGAACGCCGTGAGCATCACGACCGCGGTGTCGCTTGCCGACGTGATCTCGCGGGCGGCGTCGATGCCGGTCATCCCCGGCATCTTGATGTCGAGCAGAGCGAGATCAGGCTGATGCTCACCGACGAGTTGCACGGCGTCATCACCTCGGCCACAGTCGGCGACGACGTCATAGCCCTCCTCACGAAGCACCTCGATGAGATCCATGCGGATGATCGCCTCGTCTTCAGCGACAACAACGGTGACAGGCTCGGCAACCGAATCGCTCATGATGCGCTGAACCGATCGAGAAGGTCGTCTTGTTCACGGTCGAGAGCAGTGATCTTGGCGGCCAACTTGTCGCGGTGCTTGCGGAGCCGATCGGCGTGGCGGGTTGCCTTCCGGTGCTCCTTTTCGGCCAACGGCGTCTCCGACACCAGTGCACGGAGTCGGGCGTCCTCGGCCTCGTCGGCGAGCTGAACCAGCTGTTCGTCGGTGACCACGAGATCCTCGCGGGCGGACTTGAGTTCTTCACTCACCGCTCGAAGGCGCCGTTCGATGCTGGCCCGGGACATGTCTCGAATATAGAGCCGACACCGCAACTGTCGAAGTACCGGGGCAGGATGGGGTCTGCATGCGTCTCGCTCCCCTCCTCGTCCTGCTCGCTGCCGTGCTGACCGCATGCGCCGACGGGGCCGCCGCAGCGTGCGTCGAGCTCCGCGAGCCGCAGGACCCGGCCTCCGGCCTTCACGTGCTCAGCCCAGGAGAAGCGACCTACTTGACCGACCCTCCGACGAGCGGGCCCCACATCGCAGGTCCCACACCATCGGGCCCGCTCGATGCGCCGCTCGACCCCGCCATCCAGGTGCGACTCCTGGAAGCAGGCGGCGTCATGATCCAGTACGACGATCGCCTCGACGACGCCAGCCTCGACGCACTCCGAGGATTTGGTGACGAACGGGTCGTGATCGCACCCACCGTGGCCGCGCTGACCCAACCGATCGTCGTCACCGCCTGGACCTGGAAACTCTCATGCACCTCGTTGGACGAAGCCGCGCTGCGGCGATTCATCGAGTCTCGCCCCGACGCCGCGCCAGGCCTCGACTAGCCCATCAGCCCTGACGGGCTGCACCTGACACATCAGCCCTGACGGGCTGCACCTGACACATCAGCCCTGACGGGCTGCAACGACCGCTTCGAGACGTTCGAGAGTCGAGGCGAGGGTCGTCTTGTGACGCTCGGGATAGCCCGCCATTTCGATGAACCGAGGGGCGATGGACGTCGACCAGTCGAACGACTCCGTCACCTTGGTCCCACCATCGACCGGTTCGAGCTCGTAACGCCACCGATGGCCGCCGAAATGGGCCCAGGCAATCCGAACGTTGTCGTCGAACTCTTTCACCGTGGACGACATCTGATACGGCACGCCGAGCCGCATCTTCATCTTGAACTTGTCGCCTTCCGCGAGCCGTGCCGGGCCCCGGGCGACGCCCTTGACGGTGCCGGAGCCGTCCATCTCCACATGGCCGGCAGGCGACGCCAGCACCTCGAAGATCGCTTCGGCGGGATAGGGCATCACCCGGCTGGCGGAGATGAGCTTTTCGGTCATCGACGAAACCTCCTGGTCGACGTGACCCTAGCGCTCCCGCGCTGAGGCCTCGTGGTCGGAAAACGCCGTTCACGGATGCGTTTTGCCCCTAGACGACGGGCAAAACCCGCGCGCATCATGGCGGTGACGGTCGTCACGCAAGGGTGATCGTGAATCTGAGCACGACACAATTCGCCACATTGGCACAAGCGGCGGCAGCAGTGGGCGGCCGAGCGCGCACCGACTTCCTCGCCGACGGCATGAGAACGGTTCCGTGTGTTGCGATCGAAGCGGTCGACCTCAAAGGCGTGTGGAACCTGTCCAGTCTGCTCGCCGAACGTGACGCCGGTTTGAGTCGAGCCCTGCGAGGGCCGGCCATCGAGCCAGCCGGCCGGCGATCGACGCTCTACTGGCCCGGTGTCACCGCCGACTGACCGGTCCTTTCGGCGAGCCCCGGTGCCAGGCGACCACGAGCACAGTGGCCGCCATGACGGGAAGTTGAATCCAGGCAGCAGCGACGATGTTTGAGCCGACGCCGATCACCGCCACCGTCTGCACGATCGCGCCCGCGAGGACGAGACGAGCAGCGCGGAGATCTCCTCGGGCTGCCTGCGTGCTCGCCACGAAGTTCGCCATCGTGAAGAACGACGTCGCAGCAACATACGGCGCGAGCAGCGAGGCAACCTCGCGGTACGAGGCCCCGAAGGCAAGCGAAAGCACCAGCCCTCCGAACACGGCCGCAGTTCCCGTGGCCACGACTCCCCCAAGGCCGAGAACGACAAGGCCGCCGCGCCGGACGAGGTGGACCTCTCGGTCGCTTGCGGCTGCCGCACTGAACGGGAAGAGCGCCGTGACGATCGACCAGCTACAGAAGAACACGGCGCGCCCGAGCACGGCCACCGCCGCGTACTGGCCTGCGTCGACGCCATCGGCGAGCGCCTTCACGACGAACAGATCCGCATTTGTTGCAATCATCTGGGCGAGCAACATGAGCGACATGGAGGCGAGCTCTCGGCCCACCCGCTCCTGCGCGCCGGAAACAACGGTCGTCGTGACTCGGCGGTTCCCGAACCGGGCCATCCCATAGGTCACGACGAACGACGTACTGAGGCCGATGCCGACACCGACCACACCGACGCCCGCCGCGAGCAGGACAATGGTCGCGGCGCATCGAACGAGCGTCTCGATCAGAAACGTCGAGGCCAAGATGCCAAACGCCATGCGGCCCTGCAACACGCCTCGCTCGATCGCCTGCGCGCAGTACCACGGCACGCCGAGTCCCACCACAACCAACGGCAACGCCGACGAGAGCGTCAGGACGCCCGCGATGGCTGGGGCCCCGAGAACCAGCACCAGCCCCAGTGCGCTCCCCCCGAACCAGGCCATCCGCTCGAGCTGATCGATCATGGCCGACCGGCAGCCTTCATCGCGGGCGACGCGCCGGGCCGCCACCAACTGGAGGCAACCGGCCGCAGCCGCAAGCACCAGCAGTATCGAGATCACGATGCTCGCATCACCGAACTCGGCCGGCCCGAGAAGCCGGGCCGCCGCCGCATTGACGACATAGTTGCCAACGCCAGCACCGACCATGGCAGCGGACAGCACCGCGCCCCCGGCGAGCATGTGGCGTCGGGCGGCAGTCGGGGTGTCGGTTCGAGAACGGGTGAGGGTCATGAGCGCTCCTAGGGCGAAGGTCTCGGGTGGAGTCTCAGGTTCGTGGCCGCACCGTGAGAGGGCGTCGAGACCGCATCAAGGCTTCGTCAAGCCTGCGCTGCCGCCCGGCTTGACGGGATCTTGAGAGCGGGCCACTCGTGGCTTGACCTGAGCGCCGCAGCGTGGAGTCGTCCCTCCCAACGACACAAGGATCGCTCCCATGTCCGCTCGTAGACTGCTCGTCCTCGGCACGCACGGCCAAGCCAATGTCGGAGACGAACTCCTTCTCCGTACGTTCCTGGACCAGCTCGGCGACGAGCATCAGTACACGGTCAACTCGTACGCACCCGCGCAAACCAGCCGTCAACTGAACGAGCACTTCGATGTCGAAGTGCTCGACACTGCCAAGGCCAGAGTCGGACTGCTGGCCGCGATCTCTCGCAGCGACGCTGTCATCTTCGCCGGCGGTTCGATTCTCAAGGAACTCGGCCCTCGCACCGGCCGCCACCGGCTCGCGACACTCCGCATGATCTTTGGCGTCGTG
>JBCCYT010000009.1:0-55707 GCA_039188975.1 Actinomycetota bacterium | reverse complement strand
GTGGTCACCGCACCACGCTCATCGCGGGTCTCACGACCAGCGAGGCGAAGGTTGTACTCGATCGCAAAGACTGCGAACTCGACATAGTTGGTAGCTGAGGTGATGGCTTTGTCTGCCAAGGTATGCACGGTGGACTCCTCCAAAGATTGGCTCGTGCGGGAACAACTTCATGATGGGCCAGGACCGGGTGACCGATCCTGAGGCATTCGGTCTAAATTTCGTGCTCGATCGGTCGATACTGTCTGGCCCGGTAGTCCCAGTCAGCCGGAGGCCGGAAGGTTCGGCTCACTGGGGATCGCTCGAGCATTTCGTTGCGCTCGAGCGAAGAAAACCGCGCCTGCGGCGACCGCCACGGCGACGAGAATCGATATGACAACCGCGGTTTCGGTTGCCAGGGCCCCCCGCTCGTCTCGGGTCTCCAGTCCGAGAAGGCGAAGGTTGTACTCTACGGCAAGAGACGCAAACTGAACGTAGTTAGTCGCGTAATCTATTGCCGAATTTGTCAGCCTGTCCACGAGCGCTCCCTCCTGCATCGTGTGAGCGGCGGCGACACAGCACTCAGCGGGGCCTAGGGCTCGAATTCCTCGACAAAGATCGGCGTGTCGATCTCCGCTTCGAAGTCGGCCGTACCCCCACCCGAGACGGCGTTGATTGCGCCATAGAACACAAACATCGACAACCCGAGCACCATGATCGACACCGGCAAGATCATTCGCTCACTACTGCGTTGCGCGATCTGTTCGAGCTCCGCCGCCTGCGCCGATCGCAACGAGTCCGACTTGGCGGTCAGCGAGGTGCGGACTCGGGCGCCCTCGCCACCAGCCAGCTCGATGGAGGCCGCGAGCTCACGGAGCTCGGTGAGCCCGAGCGTCACGCCCAGCTCTTCGAAGAGTTCCCACGGGTTGCGACCCGTCAGGTCCGAGCGCCGCAGCGCATTGCGGATCTCGACAAATGCCCAGCCGTCGCCGGCCGCGGCAGCACCACGAAGGGCCGTCTCGATACCACCGCCACCCGCCAGGATGATCGTCACGAGGTCGAGATACGACGACAGCGCGTAGCGGAACGCTCGCTGGCGTGCGGCAACGGCATCGTCGAGCGGAAGATCGGGGTACATCCAGCCGGCGACGATGAGCACCGACACGATCACCACACTGAGCAGCGGATCGACGCCGATTCCCCCGAGGACGAGCGCCGTCACCAGCAGGGTGGAGATACCACCGAGGGCCAGTGCAGCGAGCAGTTTCTCCGTCGCATGTTTGGCCAGCGGCTTGTCGAGCACGCGGAGCTTCTCGTCACGCTCATCGGCACTCCCGAGACGGAACGTCTCGATCGCTCGAACCGCAAGGAACTCGAGCGCCGAGTCGTTCTGCTCGGTCGAGGTGCCCTCGACAACCTCGAGGTCCTGCAATCGAGCGACCCGAACATGGAGCGGAACATGCTGCACCCGTGCCGCTCGGATGAGCACGATCAACCCAAACGCAAGTCCGCAGGCGATGACGATGACGCCGATGAGTCCAAAGTCGCTCATGACTCGGCATCCGCTTCTTCACGCCGGATGAACCGATCAGGCATCTCGATGTCGCTGAGGCCGCGAAGCAAGAACGCAGACAGCGAGAACACACACAACACGAGCGCCATCCAAACCTGCCCACCCAGCGAGTCGTAGGCGTCGAGCAGGTCATTGGCGAACAAGAACAAGAACAGCACGGTGAACGCCGTGACGCCGATGACCATCCGAGCCGAGGTCCGGATGCTCGAACGGCTGGTCTCGATCCGGAGCCGCATCCGCACATCGCTGCGGATCGACTCAGACAGCCGAGCCAGCAGGTCGCCGACGTCGCGCGATTCCATCCGTGCAGCGTTGCTCAAGGCAGCGATCACCAGGTCCGCCGATCGATGATCCAGATCGTCGCCGAGGTCAGCAAGCGAGTCGCTCAACGACGAATCCTCGATCCGGTTGACGAAACGGCCGATCTCGGGCCGGATGGCGATCGGCGCGAGCCGAGCCGAGGAAATGATCGCCTGCTCGAGTCCGGCGGCACCAGCCATGTTGTCGCGGATCATTTCGGTCCACGTCGCGATGGCCTCGGTGCGCTCGAGCTCGCTCGGCCCATCTTGTCGTTCGACGGAATAGATCATCCATGCTGCGAGCGCACCGGCCGCCACCGCGGCCACCGGCCACCCGGTCAACAAGAACACGAGTCCGCCAGCGGCTACCGCGCCGACGGCCCCCAAGGCCAGCATGCCGACCGTGAGTCGGGCAAAGAGCCCCTCCTCGGTCGGCCCGTCATCGTCGTCGCTCGTCGTGAGGGGCTTGCCGCGAATGCCCATACCGATGATCAGCACGCCCGCCGCACATCCGAGGGCAACGAACATGCCGGCGACCGCCCACATCAGGCGTGCTCCCACATGAACGCTTGGTCGAGCGTGCGGCGATCGAAGCCAACCGCTTCGAGCCGAGCGATTCGCTCCTGAGTAAACGGGATGCCGGTCGGAACCGCACAGCCGTATTCGTCGGGGCCGTACACCTCGTTCGAAATGACCTGCTCGCCATCAGAGCCGGTGACCTCACGAATGGAGGAGACCGCCCGCTGACCGGGACCGACCTTCTTGACGTGCACGATGGCGTCGAGCGCCTGGGCCGTCATCATGTTGGCGGCTGCGGGTTCGAACCGTTCCCTGGTCATGGCCAGATACATCCGCAAACGGCCGAACACACCCTCGGAGGAATCGGCGTGCAACGTGCACATGGCGCCGTCATTGCCCTGGGTGCACGCCAGCAGCAGCGTGAGCGCCTCGTCGCCGCGCACCTCGCCAACCACCAATCGGCCCGGATTCATCCGCAGTGCGTTGAGCGCGAGGTCGTTCATCGTCAAAGCGCCGACACCCTCGACGTTCGCGGCCCGACCTTCGAGGTCGACCATGTCGGGATGAAGGTCCGCAAAACGACCGAGCCCGAGTTCAAGGCTGTCCTCCACCGTCACGAGCCGTTCACGGGGCGGCACCTCGTTGATGAGGCAGCGCATGAAGGTGGTCTTGCCGGCACCGGTACCGCCAGCGATCACGATGTTGAACCGAGCGGCGACCATGGCCCGAAGGAGGTCGAGCAACGGCGGGGTGACGGTGCCGAGTTCGAGCAACTGCTCGAGCCGGTTGATGCCAAAGTCGTGTCGACGGATCGAGATGGACGGGCGACCCGAGACCCACGCGATCGCATTGAGACGGTCGCCCGACGGCAACTGCATGTCGAGGGTTGGCGAGCCGCGATCCCAGCGCTGTTCGGAGCGACCACGGCGGGCCGCCGTCTGGATCAGTTCGACCAGCGCAGCGTCCGACTCAGCTACCGGACGACCACGAACCTTGCGGCCGTCGCGCTTGGTGAGCCAAACCACATCGCACCCGTTGACCGCGATGTCGGTGTTCTCCGGATCGTCGATGTACTCCTGCAGCGGGCCGAGTTCGAACAGTTCGGCGAGCACCGCCCGGGTGAGTTCGTCGAACTCCTCGTACGGGATCGCCGCCCGGTTGCGGCGGACCAAGCTTCGCGACAACCCTTCGATCTCTTCGGAGATCACCTTGCGGGCCAGCATCCGGCGGTCCTGACCAGCAGCCGCGGGCCGACCAGCGGCCTCCGCCTCGGTCACATACTCGTTGAGCCGTTCGCCGACCCGTTCCCGGAGCCGAGCGACGATGGCACGATCGATCGTGGTCATTTCGAACCTCCACGAAGGAAGTGTCGGCTTGCCTTGAGCCGAGACAACGACTCGGGTGACACCAGCGCGTTGGAAAGTGTCGAGGAGATACGCGACGCCGAGCGCATCAGCTCACCGCGATTGATCCGGTCACCGCCCTCGCCGCTGCGGATCGCTTGCGCCGACCGGGCGTCGTCGGCAATGACCCCGGCGACACGATAACCGGATGCTTCGATGACCTCGTCGGGGCTGTAGGGCCGATCACCGACAAGCAACCATGCGAGATCAGGCCGGCGGATGAGCGGAATTCGTTGGGCGGCCGGAATGAGATGTTCCGGTTCGGGCCGAGCCACCATCAAGAGCGCCTTTGCCCCGTTGGTGATCGGCTGCACAGACTCGCTCTGTGCCCGTCCGAGGTCGATGATCACATCGACGTCGGCGAGTCCGGTCAGGAGATCCATCAGCCGACTACCGGCTTGGCCGAGCACCGATTCGACCTGGGTTGGATCCTCGGGCGCAACGACGACGTCGAGTCCGCCCGGCAGCGTCTGCACATGGTTGTGCAACGTGTCGGCGTTGGGCCGTGAGCGCAACGCCACCGCAAGCGACAGCAAGCCGGGCTCGATCGGCAACCCGTAGCGAAGAGCGAGGACGCCCCCTGCTGGATCGGCTTCGATCAGGACTTTGCGACGACCCGCTGCGAGCGGCCAGGTGGCGGCAAGCGCGAGCGCGGACGTGGTCGTGCCCGGCGACCCTCGCTGCGACATCAGTGCCACGACAGCCATGGGTCACTCCCCGCCGCGAGGAATCTGGATGATCGTGACCTGATCGAGGGCGGCGGCAACCGCAACGGCATCTGCCTCGCCGAGCTGCATCAACACACCGATGAAAATAGACGCATCGTTGATGTTGCGGTTGACCTCGACGATCTCGGCAGATTCGACCAGCACACTCGCCGGTTGTTCGTCGTCAATACGCGGGGTCTGGACGATGCGGACGCGGTCGCCGATCGCCAGCGATGCCGACGGGTATTCGCCAGGGACGAGCGAGAGGCCGAGCACACCTTGACCGTCGCCGATGTCGGCCCCGTCGGAGAACAGATCAGGTGTGACCAGGGTGCCGCCCCGGATGTCGGTCACGGCAACCTGCCCGAGAATCGAGGGTGCTTCCTGGAAACCCATGAACGCCATCGGATCCTCTGACGAGATGTCGGCGATCTGGAGGTCGTCGACGCTGATGACGTCACCCCGGTTGATCCCTTCGTCGGCGACGACCAACACGGGTGTGGTCGCCGTTGCCGTCTCGAAAAGGAAGACGCCAGCGGCGACGAAGGCGCCGACCACGACGAGTCCGATCAGGATTTCGGCCCAACGAACCCCTTCGCTCGAGGGTTTGGGCGTCGCTAGGTCAATCTTCTCTGCCCGCCCCGAGGTGCGGTCCGGTGTGCGTGCCATGAATCAATCTCCGGTTTCGATCACTTGGATCTCGCCGACGGGGAGTTCGAAGTGACGGATGAGGTCGGAAGTCCGGTCGATGCCTTGGTAGACGCCGTCCTCCCAGCTGTGGTGTTCGCGGGTGATCGTGAGCGATCCCTTATACACATCGTCCGGAAGGCCCGCAGATGAAGAAGTGTAGGTGTGTGCGCAATCGGTCGTCGCGCCAACGCTCCATGCCGTACCTGGACCGTTGCACACGAGCGTGGCGCCGTCGCCGAAGTCCCAGGTCGCGCGGACCGGGATCACCCGGACCTCGACGAGCACGCCCTCCGGGGTCGTGCTGCTGCCTTCGGTGGTCTCCCAACCACGAAGAACCCAGAACCAGGTCTCCAAACCGACCGTTACCGAGTCGAAACCAGGACTGGTGGCGACATCGAGCGACGGAACATCAAGGCGCGCGGTGATCTCGTCACGGAGATCGTCAGGTGAGTCGATGTCGACGTCCCACGGTCCCGGATCGATGCCGCCGCCGTCTTCGCACCACCAGTCGGTGTCGCCGTCGTCGCCGGGGGCACCGCCGTTGGTGCAGTCAGGCGGCGGATTGTCTTGGTCGAGCCAGGCGCCGTAGACCTCGAACTCCCAGATCGAGAAGCCCCAGTCGGTCCCCCGTTCGATGGCCCGCAAGCGGACGTACTGACCGGTGGTGTCGACACGGAACTCGTCGTTGCCGCCCGATTGTCCGGTTGTCGAGTACACGGGCAACCAGTTCACGCCGTCGTCGGAGACGTCGACCGCGTACGTGCGACCGAAGGCGACGTCCCACTCGATGACGATCTCATCGATCCGGGCCGGCGCTCCCAAATTGACCATGAACTCCTGGTTGTCAGCGAACGCCGAGGACCAGCGCGTAGAGATGTTGCCGTCGACGGCCCGACCCGGGTTGTAGGCCGGATTGTCGTCTTGGATCGAGGTTGCCTGGGCCGGCTTGAGCAGGGCGAGGTTCAGGCCGCGGTCGTCCTGGGCAAGCCATTCGCCGTAGGCCTCGAACTCGAGGAGTGCGAAGTTGTCGGTGGTGCCGCGTTCGCGGGCTTCGAGACGCAGGTGCCGGCCGGTCGCATTGATCCGGAACTCATCGAGGTCCCCGAGGCCGTCGGTGGTGCGGTACACCTCGCTCCAGCTCTCACCGTCGTCGGAGACCTCGATCGTGTAGAACTTCGCAAAGGCGGTGTCCCACTCGAGCACGATCTCGTCGATGCGGGCTCGGCGGCCGAGGTCGATCTGCAACCACTCGCCGTCGTCGAAGGCCGAACCCCACTGGGTCGTGTCATCGCCGTCGTTCGCTCGCGTCGGCCCGAACGCCGCAGCGTTGTCGTCCTGAATCGACGACGCCTGGGCTGGCTTGTTGAGGGCGAGGTTCTCGCCTCGTTCGCCGGTGCGAGCGCCGTAGACCTCGAACTCTTCGAGCGAGAAGGCATCGGCGGTGCCCCGTTCGAGCAGACGGACCCGCACATAGCGACCGGTGAGCGCAGCGTCAGTGACATCGAGGATGTCGCCGGCGCCGTTGCCGGCCGTCTCGTTGTGAAGTTCGAGCCACGTGGTGCCGTTGCGGGACACCTCGACGACATAGCGCTCGCCGAAGCCGCGACGGCCCCACTCGATGTTGACCGTGTCGATTCGGGCCAGGGTGCCGAGATCGACCTGGAAGTTCTCGCCGTCAGCGGCATCGGACACCCACGTGGTGTCGCGTTGACCGTCGACCGCAAGCGCGGCTGGCCCGTCGGGCCGAGACGACGCGGTCGCCGGCTTGTTGAGTGCCAGGTTCTCGCCGAAGTCGATGGGTGTACGAACCCCGTAGACCTCGAACTCGTACATCTCGAACCCGTTGCCGGTGCCGCTTTCGATCGCTCGCAGACGAACGTGGCGGCCATCGACGGCAGCGTCGAGGAAGAGGATGTCTCGGTCGCCCGCGCCGGCGTCGCTTCGATACACCTCTGTCCAGCTGCCTTGATCGTCAGAGACGTCGATCGCATAACGGGTGCCGTAGTCCTCCGCCCAGCGGATCACGAATGCTTCGATGCTGGCCATGGTGCCGAGGTCGACTTCGAACGTCTGATTGTCGACCGGGTTCGACGCCCAACTGGTGCCGATCTTGTCGCCATCCACCGCCGATGCCGGTGACGTGTCGCCGGACGTCGATGAGGCCGTCGCGGGCCGTCCGAGCGCAAGGTTCTCGCCGGTCGGCTCGAGAAGGAGCTCGCCCGGCTCGACCCACACCATCGCCGCCGCCGACGGCACGCCGCTCGCGTCGAGGGCGAACAGTTGGTAGAGGCCCGGGGTTGCGATGTTGGGGTTCTCTGGTGCGCCGGCGGTGATCTCGTTGCCGAACTGGGTGAACTCCAGCTCCTGGAACACCTGGGTGTTGACGGAGTGGGTGGCGTTGTTGACCTTGATCATCGTGACCCGGCTGACGCTGCCACTGGCGTTGAAGGAGAACGAGGTGCCGTGCTCGATGGAATCGGGTGCGCCAGAAATGGTCATCTGGCTCGCCCGGGTGCCGTCGGCGTTGAAGAGATACGGCGGGGCGAAGGTCTCGGCATCCTTGTTGTTGACGGGGCCGGATGCGCCGCCGCCACCGACGAAGATCTCGCCGTTGTTCATCAACAGGGCAACCGAGTGGTAGAGCCGAGGGGTGCTGTTGCTCGCGAGTGTCGACCAGGACCCGGTCCTGGGGTTCCACATCTCGGCCGCGTACGCCACGTCGTCGAGCTGATTGTTGGCGCCGGAACCACCGACGACGATGACGTTGCCGTTCGGCAACACGACGGCGTCGCCCCAGTGCCGGCCATAGGTCATCGAACCGGTTCGGGTGTACGTCGGCGAGTCGCCATTGAGGTCGACGATCCATGCTTCGGTGGATCCCCGCCGGCTTCGATCTCGGTTGTCCGAGGCACCGCCGCCGACCTGCAAGACGAGGCCGTCGCCGTACTGCACCGACATCGAACTGGCACCGACTGCCCCGCCGGGGAACCCGCCGGTGCGAGACAACGAGCCGTTCCCGGTGGGGTTGATGATGTAGGTCTCGTCGTAGGCGAGTGACCAAACCCGGCCGTCGGGCATGACGTGGGCACGCGGGTAGAACCAGCGGTCCTTGTCGTTGCTCCAGATGCCGTTGCTGAACGTGCCGCTGAGGTTGGTCCAGCCAACCCCGTCTTCCCAGATCTCGGCGGTCCGGGCCGCCGCGGAACCGGAGATCTTGCTGTCTTCGACTGGGGCGCCGCCCACCATGACGATTCGACCGTCGGCGAGGGTGACGGCGTTGCCGAGGCACCGCTGACTCGTCAGCTGGTCAAAGTTGCTGATCGCCCCACTCTGGAACTGGGCCGCAAAACTGTTGTCGCGAAGCGCGGTGGTCTTGCCGCCGAGCATGAGGGTTCGGCGGCCGATGGTGTCGGTGACGGTGGCCGCGCAGAACTGGTGCGAGCCGACCGTGTTGCGGGTGTAGCTGCGAGATCCAGAGCCGGGATCCCAGGTGACGAACTGGTTCCGCACGCCACCGACCACGGCGTCGGAGTTGCCCCAGGTGACGACTCGACCACCGGCGTCGAGCGTCGCATGAATCGGGATCATGTCCCAGCTGGTGGTGCTTCCCCATTGGCCCTCACGGGCAGCGACCGCCTGTGCATTGGCGGACCCACCGAACGCAACCACACCGGCGATCATGGTGGCGAGCGCGGCGACGACGGCGACGCTTCGTCGCCCGAGGGATTGCCCCACTCGCTGTTGTCGCTCCTGAGTGTTTCGCCGCACAGAGTGATCCTCTACCGGGATTTTCCAACGCATCGCACTCAAGTATGGGCCTTCTTGCCAAGAAGCGACAATAGGTCCTCCGGCTGAATCAGGTTGGGCCAAGGGAACACGCGTCCCATTTGCTGATCGCCGTTCGGGTTTGTGCGGGTTCGACAACAAACACCGTCCAGCTTCTGGCGTTGAGCTGCGGCCACCATCATCGACTTCGAGTTGCGCGGTCCAGAGCCCCCGATGTCGCCAGCCGGTGTGCGAACGTTGGCCATGACCGAGTTCACAACGCTGATCGTGGAGGTCGACGATCGGATCGGCCAGATCCGACTCAACCGACCCGCGTCGCTCAATCCCTTGTCGACCACGTGCCTCGAGGAGCTCGTTGCGGCAGCCGCGTGGTTCGATGCCCAGCCCGAAGTTCGTTGTGTCATCGTCCACGGCGAGGGGCGGGCGTTCAGCGCCGGGGCCGACCTGTCGAGCTTCGGCACCAGCGACGACGCCAGCGCTCCTCTTCCTCGTGAGGCAGCCGACGCAGGCCGCCGGATGGCGGAGGCGATCGAGCGGATGGAGGCCGTCACGATCGCAGCGATCCACGGGCACTGTGTGGGCGGTGGCGTGGTGCTGGCTGCAGCGTGCGATCTGCGGGTCGCGGCCCAATCAACCCGGTTCTCCATCCCGGAGGTCGACCTCGGCATTCCGCTCGCCTGGGGTGGGATCCAGCGCCTGGTGCGCGAGATCGGTCCGGCCGCCACGAGGGAACTGGTCCTGACCTGTCGGCCGTTCTCGGCGACAGAAGCTCAGGCGCTGAGGATGCTCAACACCGTTTGTGCTGACGGCGCCCACCTGGCCGAGGCCCGGTCACTCGCCGATGGGTTGGTCACCAAGTCGCGGCTCACGCTTCGGGCGACCTTGAAGGCTGTCGATGCCGCTGCGGAGGAGTTGGTTTCAACCGGCACCGCATGGTCGGATGCCGACGCGCTGGTCAACGCACTCCATGATCCTGAATCACGGGCGGCGGGTGCGGCGTACCTCACGTCTCGGGGCCGATAGGCCCAGACCTCAAGGCCGATAGGCCCAGATCTCAACGCCGAATGGCCCAGGCCTCAAGGCCAAATGGCCCAAACAATGAGGCCGGCACGCCCAGACCTCGATCATGGGTCGAGGGTTCGCAGCGAGCGAGAACCGCGCATTGTTGCGCACCGATCGGCAGACTCAGGACATGTCGTCGCCGTTGCCGGATGGTGCCGCAAGGCGGGCCTTGCTCCTCGGAGTCTTCGGGTTCGTCGTGTTGGGCATGACCGACGGCGCCCTCGGCGTCGTGTGGCCGGATCTGCGCGACGAGTTCGACCGCAGCGATGGTTCGTTCGGCCAGGTCTTCGTGTGCCTCGCTGGCGGGTACATGCTGGCGTCGTTCGCCTCGGGCCACCTGAGCGACCGCTACGGTGTGACCGCGGTCGTGCGAGGCGGCTCGACCCTGGCCGCGCTCGCCCTGGCGGTGATCGCGACGGGAGCGAGTTGGCCCGTAACGCTGGCCGGCTTTTTGCTGCTCGGCCTCGGCAATGGTCTCCTGGACGCCACGGTCAACGCATGGGTTGCGATCAAGCAGACCCAACGGGCCATGGGACTGCTTCACGGGTTCTACGGCATCGGCGCCGTCGCCGGGCCTCTGGTCGCGACGGCGTTCGTTGCGAATGATGACCGATGGCAGGTGCCGTTCTGGATCTTCGCCACCCTGCAGATCGCGGTACTCGTCGCGTTGCCCCAGGCGCGAGCTGGCTTCGACGATGCTCCCGTCACCGCCGACGTCGAGGCGGCCCAGGAGCACGTCGCGTCGGGGTCGGCCCGACTGCTCCCGATGGTGCTCGCCTGGTTCTTTCTCTATGTCGGCGCCGAGGTCGCGATCGGTCAGTGGAGCTTCACGCTGCTGACGGAACAGCGTGACGTCGCCGACCAGACCGCCGGAATCCTCGTCGCTACCTATTGGGGCGGCTTGACCGCAGGACGCTTCCTGCTCGCCGCAGTCGGTGACCGAATGACCCCGGAATTGATGATGAGCCGGGCGTCGGCCCTCGCCGTCGCGGGCGCAACCGTCTTCGCGATCGACCCCGGCGGTTTTGGCGCCGCCGGTCTACCCGTGCTCGGGTTTGCGTTCTCGGTGATGTTTCCGGCCGTCGTCAACCGCACGCCGGTCTACCTCGGCGCAGCGCGGGCGGCTCGCGTCGTCGGCTATCAATTTGCCGCGTCATCGGCCGGTGCAATCGTGATCCCTTCGCTCATCGGGATCCTCATCGACCGGTCGAGCGCCGAAGCGCTGGCAACCGTGTCGCTGGCGGTCGTCATTGCGATGACGGCCATGTGGGCCGTGGTCCGAGCGGGTGCGCCGAAGCCAACCACTACTCCGGCGTCGTAAGCAGTCCAGCCTTCGACGAGATCCCGATCGAGCGGCGCCCCACCTGAAGGTCGTTGAGATCGAGGCCGTTGGTCATGAAGCCGAGGGACAGACCGGTCTCCGGGTCGGCCCACGCAATCTGCCCTTTCGCTCCGCCATGGCCGAACGTCCATCGGCTGCTCGCATAGCCGTGGCCGCGGCCGGGTGCCTTGCCATCATCGCCCGCGAGCGTGAACACATGGGTCCGTTCGGCGGGCACGCCGAACGGGTCAGGGTGGTTTTGCCGGATGACGCGCAGCGCGTCGTGCTTGACCTCGGGCCGCAGAATCGTGCCGTCATCGTGCAGGATCGCCTGGTACCAGCCGGCCAGTGCCGACGCGGAAGCAATGCCGCCCCCGCCAGGGTGGCCCAGAGCCCGGACCTCGGGATCGTTGAGCGAACGAAGGCCCTCGTTGGTGACACCGGTGTCGGGCATCGGCATCCCGAAGATGCGTTCGAAGTCCGCGGGGTCGATCGGCTCACCGACATCGACCGCGTCGACGATGTCGTCCTGCTCGTCGAGGGCAATGGACAACCATCGGGGCTGGCCGGCGGGAGCCATGATCCGCTCATCGACGACGTCGGGGTAGGGGCGCCCGGTGACCTCTTCGATCATGTCGCCGAGTACCCAATGCGCCTGCACCGGGTGGTACTCGTAGCGTGTGCCGGGTTCCCACGTGGTGCGCCAGGTCGCGTAGCGACCGAGCCGTTCAGACCGCACGGCAGCATCGCGCCCGATCGGCGCACTCGGAAAGCCTCCGGCATGCAAGAGCACCTGCGACAAGGTGATGGCCGCCTTGCCGTTCTCACCAAACGACGGCAGCACCGAGGCCACCGGCGCGTCGACATCGAGAAGCCCTTCGGCGGCGAGCTCCAGGATGGTCAGACTGACCGTCGGCTTGATCGCTGAGTACGTGTGAAAGCGTTGGTCGTCGCGGGCTGCGCCGTAGGACTCAGCGAAGACGATGTCCCCTTCGAAGCCTACTGCGAGCTGGTAGCCAGGGAGCCGACCTTCGTCGACTTCGCGGCGGCAGCGGGCGGCCAGCGTGTCGAGGCGGGACGGAATGATCGTGGCGCGCATGCGCGAGACGGTACTCGTGTCGATTCAGTCGGCACGAACCCCGCGCCGCGAAACCGCCGGCCGGATCGCCCCCATCCCGCGACGGCCGACGCGGCGAAGGCCCTGCCACACGCCGATGCCGTACGCGCCGTGATCAAGCACTCGCAGCCCAACGGTGCGAATCCACCCCAGATGCCGCGGAGACGCCGCCGCCTCAGCCACGACGGCGCCGATGACCAGCCCAACGATGCCTCGTCGGAGCCGGCGGCCGGCGAGCACGGCGGCGCCGGTGAACGGCAGCCACGCGCGAACGCACGCAAGTGCGGTGGTGCGGGCGGCCGCAACGAGCCCGGCTCGAACCAACGTCGGATCGTGGTGCTCGCCAAGCGACGCCTTGACCCGATGATCAGCCGCGATGAGCTCGACCGCTCCGAGCCCGACGGCGACCGGTGCTGGCGCCACGAGCGCCGAGGCGGTTGCCACGTAGACGCCGAATGGCGCTCGTGCCGGTGCAACCGCTTCGCCGTGGCGGGTAGCAAGCGCCGCCGCCGACGAGCCGTATGCCTGGCGTTGCGTCCGCCAGGACTTCCAGTCGTCACGGGCTCGGTGCCAGACCTCGACTCGTGGCTCGTAGCGCACCTGTTGCCCCTCGGCGACAAGGCGCCACACGAGGTCGACGTCCTCACCGAACCGCAGGTCGGCGTCGAACCCGCCGATCGCCGCGAAGGCGGAGGTCCGAACGATCAGCGCGGCCGACGGAACATACGACACCGATCGACCAGGGCCGACGAGCGAGGGCTCAGCGCCGAGGTCGAGTGACGGGAACGTCGCTTCGTATCGTTGGAGAGCGGTGGTGCCATATGCGGCACGGACGCGAGGCGCCACGGCGGCGATCATCGGGTCGAGGAAGTGCCCGAGCAGGTCATCGATCCAGCCCGCGTGCGCGTCGACATCGGCGTCGACGAAGGCGACGAACTCTGCGCCCAGTTCGTGCGCCCGCCATGCGCCGTCGTTGCGGGCGACTCCTGGGCCACCCGATGTGGTTCGCCGAATCACCTCGACGTTGGGCGTTCCATGACTGACCGGTGTCGCCGAACCGTCGTCGACGACGATCGCCGGGTAGGGCGCCGCGGCCGCAGACGCGACCAGGGGTGTGCCGGGCTCGTCTCGAACCGGCATGACACACCAGACCTGTGCGCCGACCAGGCCGGCCGACGGCCGAGGATGGACCATGCCGGCATCGAGAAGTCGTCGCGCCAGGTTGCGTTCGGACACGGTGCCCCCGACCGGCGCACCATCGAACCAACGGATCGCGAGCGTCGCTCCGTCATCGGACAACCGCAGGAGGCGAGGCGGTGAACCGCCGACCAGAACCCGGCCGCCCTCAGCCACGCGAACTCCGGCGGCGCGGGTGAGCGTAAGGCCGGCTGGTGCCGGTGCCGATTCGAGCATCGGTGGCGACGGTAGCGTCATCGACCGCGCCAAGCCGGCCGGTGACCGGTCTGATTCTCACCGCTCGGGTGCCGACGTGGCCCCCGGCCTACGCTGATCACCGATGTCGGAGCGTTTGAACGACGAAGCGGTCGAGCGCATCGTTCGTCGCGCACTCGAACTCGACGGGGACCCGACTGCTGACGACCAGCGACCGTCGGGTTTTGACGTGAATGCGGTGATTGCCGCCGCCGAGGAGGTGGGCATTTCACGCGGCGCGGTGCTCGAGTCGGTGGCACGGGAACGACTTGGTAACGGGCCACCCTCGCAAACGCTCGACCCGATGTTCGGGAGCCGCTGGGTCGTCGTCGAGCGGCGGGTCGATGCATCTGCCGGGGTTTGCTTTGACCGGCTCGACGAGTGGCTCACCACCGGCCACCAGCTCCGTCGAGAAACGCGGCATGGAACCACCGGCGTATGGCACCGCCGTCGAGACGTGGCGGCCGGGCTCCAGCGAGGGGTCCGTGGCGTGACCGGTGGCGCTCGACTCGGGACGGTGTCGATCGCTGGTCACGTGGTCGGAGTCGACGACCGCCACAGCATCGTTCGGCTGATGGTCGACCGGGCGCCGAGCCGATCGCGCCACGTTGGCGTGGCAACCGCAAGCGGCGTCAGCGGCATCGCTGCCGGCGTCGGGTTCGCGACGGTGACACCGCCGCTCGCGCTCATCGGCGTGCCCGTCGTCGCGATCGCGGGAGTCGCCGCGTCACGATCCAAACGGGGCGCACGCACGATCGAAACGGAACTCAACCGGCTGCTGGACCAGGTGAGCGACGGCGCATCCCCGACATCGACGTTCGGCATTCGGCTTCCTCGGCGACGGCGCTGACCGGGTCCTCGACGGGCATCTGCACCAGCGACTCCCCTACGCTGAGGCAATGCACGATCTGGTGATTCGCAACGGCCAGGTGATCGATGGTTCGGGTGCCCCCGCTCGCTCGGCAGACATCGCGATCGATGCCGAGACCATCGTTGCGGTCGGCGACGATGTCGGCACGGGCCGCCGAGAGATCGATGCCGATGGCCGCATCGTCACGCCCGGGTTCGTCGACACACACACCCACTACGACGCCCAGGCAACGTGGGACCCCGAACTCACCCCATCGGGATGGCACGGTGTCACCACCGCAGTGATGGGGAATTGTGGGGTTGGTTTCGCGCCAGCCGCCGCCGACCGGCGAGACTTCCTCATCCAGCTGATGGAGGGCGTCGAAGACATTCCCGGTGCGGCCCTGACCGACGGGATCCAATGGGGCTGGGAGACCTTTCCCGAATACCTCGACGACCTCGATGCCCGACAGTGGGTTCTCGACCTCGGGACACAGGTGCCACACGGTGCCTTGCGTGCGTTCGTGATGGGCGACCGAGCGCTCGACGACGCCACCCCCGAGGACATCGCAGCGATGGCTGGACTCGTCGGCGACGGATTGCGGGCTGGAGCCCTCGGCTTTTCCACGTCGCGAACGCCGCTGCACAAGGCGAAGGATGGCGAGCTGGTGCCGGGCACGTTTGCGACCGACGACGAGTTGCTGTCGATCGCCCGGGCGATCGCCGATGCTGGCCACGGCGTTTTCCAGACGGCGACCCACCATCCCGACGTCCCCGAGTCGTTCTCGTGGATGCGAGCAGTGGCTGGCATCACCGGCCAGCCCGTGGTCTTCAACCTCAACCAGCCCGACTACGCACCGGACCTGTGGCAACAGGATCTCCGTCTACTCGAACAGGCCCAAGCCGACGGCCTCAATGTCCTCGCCCAGGTCTCCGGGCGACCGGTCGGCATCCTCGAGTCGTGGTCGGCCACCGTCAACCCCTTCATGCTCTGCCCGACCTGGGGGCTGATCGGGCAGCTGCCCGAGGAACGGCGCCTCGAGGAGCTCGCCCGACCTGACGTGCGACGGGCACTCACCACCGAAGCCCCAGCTGTGTGGAGCGACTTCATTGCCTCGATCACGCGAAGCTGGGACAAGCTCTATCCGTTCTCGGGTGAGGCCGACTACGAACCCAATCCAGCCGCGACGTGCGCAGCGATCGCAGCGGCTCGCGGTGTTGAACCGGCGGAGGTGGCCTACGACCAGCTCATGTCCGCAAACGGTCGCGGCCTGCTCTACTACCCGCTCTTCAACTACTCGAACCACAACCTCGACCATCTCTGGGAGCTGCATCAACACCCCTACACCCGGATGGGCCTCGCGGACGCAGGTGCGCACTGTGGCACCATCGCCGACGGCGGCATGCCGACGTTCATGCTCCAGTTCTGGGCCCGTGACCGCGAGCGGGGTCAGCAACTCCCGATCGAGTGGCTCGTACATCGCCAGACTCGACAGACCGCACAGATGTACGGCCTCCACGACCGGGGCCTGCTGGCACCAGGGATGCGCGCGGACCTGAACGTCATCGACCTCGACGGACTCGGTGTCGAGCTACCCCACCTCGTGGCCGACCTGCCAACCGGTGCCAAGCGCTATGTGCAGCGGGCCGAGGGCTACGGCGCCACCGTGTGCCGCGGGACGGTGACCGTCGTCGACGACGCGTTCACCGGCGAGACGCCGGGCCGCTTGATCCGGGGTCCGCAGCCAGACCCCCGCTGAGCGGTCACCCCTCGGGTGGGGCGATCCCGACCTGCGCCGCCGTGCGCACCGGCGGCGCAGGCACACCATGAAGCTGGCGGTTCAGGAAATGATGGAAATCGCTGACGACGTGTTCCATCGGAACGAGCGTTCCCGGATCGAAGTCGCCGGTCGCTGCGATCTGACCTCGTTCACAGATCGTCTTGTCCTCCGGGAGAAAGTCCGGCACGAACGAGCCGAGTGCGTTCGCCGCCTTCCCCATCAGCTTGGACAATCCGGCGCTGTCTTCGGGTTGTCGGTGACGGTACGCCCCGCCGGTGATCACGCGAGTTCGATTCCACGCCAGCGGCTCTACCGCCTGCCACAGCAGGCTGTCACCGGTCAGCACGCCGACGAAGTTCGGCGGGAGGCTCAGCAACCGGTAGTCAGGTTCGTTGCGCCGCGTTGACCGGCCGCCGGTTGCGGTGCCGTCGGCGTTCCCGACCACGTAGTACGCGTCCGCGGTCGGGGTGTACGGCTCGAGCGTCTCGGGGTGGACGTGGAAGAGGTGGTAGCTCTCCATTGCGTTCGTGATCGCCAGCTTCCAGTTGCACGACCATTCGTCGTGGCCTCGATGAGCAGTCCAGTGATGGAGGGACGCCATGTCGGCGTCGAGCGCAGTCGATTCGAGGTGGGTGAGCCGCTCGGCGACCGTCGGGCCATCGCCGAGGGAGACGAAGATCAGACCGTGCCAGAGTTCGGCTCGATACGTCGGCAGACAGTGGGTGGCGCGGTCGACGTCGCTGCGCTGCGCATGCGGCACGGCGAGCAGCTGCCCGTCGTCGGCGTAGGTCCAGGCGTGGTAGGGGCACTGGAATCGCTTGGTCGTTCCCGGTCCGTCCGCCAGGAGCGTGCCTCGGTGCGCACACAGATTCGACATCGCGGCGAGTTCGCCGTCTTGTCGGCGCAGCACGATGACCGGCTGTCCGCCCACCGTCGTCGTGATGAACCGACCGGGTTCGGCCACCTCGTCGGCCGTTCCGACGAAGACCCAGGCGTCACGCCAGATCCACTCGTCCTCGACGGGCGCGGTCGCTGCCCGATACGCCATCATCGGCAACGCTCGCAACGGATCGACCGGGTAGCTCACTGCGATGTCCTCCCGTACCCCCACAGTTCACCACATGTCGGGTGAGCGACCGTCTCGCTCGGCCGCGTCCTCACTCGGGCGAGCTTCCGGTTAGCGTCGGAGTCCGTGCAGCCGCTCCCTCGTCGCTCGTTTCTCGGTCTCGCCGCCGGGTCGATTCTCTTTGCCGCCTGCGGAGGCGGCACCGATGACCCGGTGGCATTCCTGCAGCCGACCTTCCCGGACGGTTTCCGCCAAGAAGCCGTGATCGTGGCCGGCATCCCGCAGCGCCTGGCCTTCGTCGTCAGCGACGAGATCGACATCCTTCGCGAGACAGCCCCTCCGACGCTCGACCTCGCGATCAGCAGCGGGGGCGCGACCGTGATGGAAACCACCGTCGAACGTCGAGTCGACGGCATCATCACGCCCTACTACCCGGCGACCGTCACCCTCGACACGCCCGGCACCTACACGGTCACGCTCCCGGGCCGAGACCAGGTCGCAGCCATCGACTTTCTCGTCGTCGATCGAGGATCCGTGCTGATCCCGCAGGTCGGCGACCAGTTGCCGGTCGTGAACACGCCGACCTTCGACGACAATGCCGGCGTCGCCGACATCTGCACCCGCGCCGTCGACTGCCAATTCCACGAGATCGATCTCGTCGACGCGGCAGCCAACGACAAACCGACCGTCCTGTTGATTGCGACACCCGGCTTTTGTCAGACCGACATCTGCGGCCCGGTCGTCGACCTCTTGATCGAAGAGGCCAGTGATCGCAGCGACCTCAACGTCATCCACGCCGAGGTGTACGTCGACCCGTCCGACTTCGCGGCCGGCGGCTTCCCCGACCTCACCGATGTCGTTCAAGCCGCCGCCCTGCCGTTCGAGCCGTCACTGTTCGTCGCCGACGCCAACCACACGATCGTCGCTCGCCTCGACACGACCTTCGACCGCAGCGAACTACGACAGGCGCTGGATCTTGTCTGAAGCGGCGACGCGCTGGATCTCGTCTGAAAACGACAAACGCCCCGCCGAAGCGGGGCGAAGGTCACGAAGCGACGCGTCGGTCAGCTGAAGGACTGGCCGCAACCGCAGGTGCGCTGCGCATTGGGGTTGTCGATCGAGAAGCCCGCGTCTTGCAGGCCGTCTTTGTAATCGAGCGTGGCCCCTTGCAGCAGCTGAGCGGACTGCGGGTCGACGACGACGTCGACACCAGAGAAGTCCTTGGTGATGTCGTCGACGGCACGGTCGGTGTCGAAGAACATCTCATAGGAGAATCCCGAGCAGCCACCGGGACGAACGGCGACCCGAAGGGCCAGGCCCTCTTCGCCTTCCGCGGTGATGAGCTCGTTGACCTTCGAAGCCGCGTTGTCGGTGAGCATGATCATGATGGGTTCCTCCTGTGGGACGGAGACGACGGTGCCCGTCGAACCTGTAAACGGGAGTGTATCGGTTCCTATTCCATCGGCGGAATCGGGCCGAAATCAATCAAAGCAGGTCAAACGGACCTTTTCCAGTAGGTTTGTTTCAAGAGGTTCAAATCGTCTCAGCCGTGTCGTATCCTGAGATTGTGGCCCCCACCGCACCTCCGACAACCGAACACGTCATGGGGCTGCTGCGCGGGGTCATCGACCCTGAGCTCGGCAGCGACATCGTCGAACTCGGCATGGCCAAGGACGCCACCGTCACCGACGAGGGCTGGATTCGGCTACGAATCGACCTCACAACCAGCGGTTGCCCACTTCGGGCCCAGATCCAAAAGGACATCCGGGCTCGACTCACGACACTTCCCGGCGTCACACGCGTCACCATCGACTGGGGAGAGCTCAGCCAAGACGAACGTGCGGAAGCAATGGCGAAAGCCCGCTTCAACGTGAGCCAGAACGCGCCCGACACCAGCATCCCCTCGACGACCAAGGTCGTGATGGTGGCGTCGGGCAAGGGCGGCGTGGGCAAGTCCTCGATCACCACGAATCTGGCTGCCGCCCTCGCCGAGCAGGGCTACGCCGTGGGTGTCATGGATGCCGACATCTGGGGATTTTCGGTCCCCCGCATGCTTGGCGTCGAGGGCGATCTCGTCTCCAAGGACGGCAAGATTCAGCCCATCGTGCGCGACATCGGCACCGGCCGACTCGAGATCGTGTCGATGGGTTTCCTGGTCGCCCAAGAAGACTCTGCGCTCATGTGGCGGGGACTCATGCTCAATCGAGCCGTGCAGCACTTCTGCCAAGACGTCGACTGGCCGAGCGACCTCGACTACCTCCTGATCGACATGCCTCCCGGTACTGGCGACGTCCAGATGGGCCTGGCCAAGATGCTTCCTCGGGCCGAGATGCTGATCGTCACGACCCCTGCGCTCAACGCCCAGAAGGTGGCCGCACGCGTCGCCGACATGGGGGCCAAGAACTACTTGCGCATCGTGGGCGTCATCGAGAACATGAGCGAGTTCGTCGCGCCAGACGGCAGCCGTCACCGACTGTTCGGCTCCGGCGGCGGCCACCAGCTCGCCGACGACATCGGCGCACCACTCCTCGGCCGAGTACCGATCGAACCGATTGTCAGCGAAGGCGGCGACACCGGGGAACCAGCGGCGCTTGGCGAAGGCGCCGCCGCAGAGGAGCTCCGTGCGATTGCCAAACTGATCGCCGAGGAGTACATCCCGCCCGTCGAGATGGCGGGATGCAGCGCTCGCATGCTCGACGCCGCCGTCGCGGCGCTCGACGCGCTCGACGACTGATCCCAAACCCACTCGACGGCGATCGCCGTCAGTGAACACGGTTTGGGTGGGCTCAACCCGACGGCGGACCCTGTCGAAAGGACTGATGCCGATCAGGTCGATCGGCCTAGGCACCACCCGGGCGGGACGAGAATGAGTTCGTGGAATCGGCGGGTAGAGGCAGCGGCACGAGTTCGCGACGCAAGCGATCTGGACGGGATCAACGATCGACTCGACGCACTCGGTATCCCCACCGGCGTGCACCCAGACGATGCGGTGACCCTCAGCGCACTGCTTCGTCTTGCCGAACACCGAACGGAACCGTTCTCGACGACGATGGTGGCCCGGATCGCTGGGAGCGAACCAACCGATGAGCGTCAGTTGCGGGTCACGGTCGTCGGTGACGACAACGGCGCGTCCGCCCTGATCGACGATCTCGACCACCAGCGCGACATCGACCCGGTCACCGGTCTTGGCGGCCGAGCGTCCGCCTGCGACGTCCTCGATCGTGCGCTGCGCGAAACCGCCAATGAACAGTGCGTTGCGGTGTACAACATCGACGTTGACCGCTTCAAGTTCGTGAATGACCAGCATGGGTTCGACGCGGGTGACGACGCGCTCCGACAGATCGCCACCTACCTCGAAGCCGAGCTCCGCACCGACGACGTCATCAGCCGATTCGGAGGCAACGGGTTCGTGGTCGTCTGCCCCAACATTCCCGATGTCGACCAAGCGATGGCGCTCGCCGAGCGCTTCCGGGCAGCGCCGTCCCGCGCCCCCGCCACCAGCTGGCTCCACGATCTCACGCTCTCGGTCGGGGTCGCAGTGACCACCCCGACAAGCCCGGCACGCGACCGCTCAGCAGAGCGTCTCCTGAGCCACGCAACGACGGCACTCCACCACGCGAAAGCGCAGGGGCGCGACCGCTGTGAACGTTTCACCCACACGATCCGAGCCACCACCGAACGCCGCCTCACGCTGAACGAGCGGCTCCGGACAGCACTCGACAACGACTCATTTCGCGTCGACTACGAGCCAGTCGTCGACCTGGCCGGACACCGTGTCGTCGGGTGCGAGGTCTCCGTACGGCTCGGCGATGATGAACCCTCCCATCTCGATGTCCGAGAACTTCTTGCCGCGACCGACGATCTCGCGCTTGTCAGCCAGGTTGAGGAGGCGGTCGTGCAGCGTGCAGCAGGTGAGATCCATGACCTTCACCAGGCCGAGGACACGCTGCTCCAACTGGCGCTGAACATCTCCGAAGAACGTCTCGCCGACAGCCGGTTTCCCTTGACGCTCGCCCGCAGCCTGCACGCCGCGGGACTCCCCGCCGAACACATTCATCTCGAACTCCCCGCGGCGGTCTTGACCCAACACGGCCCGAGTATTCGACTCGTGACCCAACTCCGGGCGCTCGGCGTCCACATCGCGATCGACGACGTCCACGACACCGCCCCGCTTGGGCTGCTCGACCCGACCCTGGTCGATGTCGTCAAACTCGACCGGCGCCTCGTGCAAGGCATCCATGGCGCACACGGCTACCGCCGAGTGCAGATGATCACCGAGACGTTGCGCGAACAGGGAGTGGCCGTCTGCGCGCTCGGCGTCGAGACCGAGTCTGACCTCGCCGCCGTGCTCGCCGCCGGATGCACCTACGCCCAAGGCGGCCTGATTGCGCCGCCGACCGACATCGCTGGCCTCGCTGCAATCGTGGCCAGCTGACGATCAACGATCGAGCTCCGGCGGGTCGTCGGGTCGGTCATAGGCAACATCGCCGATATCGATGACGCCATCGCCCGGGCCACTGCTTGGCCCCCGGTACCCCGGGCCACCGGCCGGACCGCCCGGGCCGCCGAAGCCCGGACCAAACCCGCCGGCCATTCCGCCCGGACCAGCGACCGAGATGCGATCTCGGTAACGAGCGATCAACGCGGTTCGGATGAGCGCTCGGCTCGGCGGTACCAGGCACAGCAGACCGATCGCATCGGTGACAAAGCCGGGTGTCAACATCAACGCACCGGCCATCGCCACCAAGAGCCCATCGACCAGCTCCTTTGTCGGCAGCTCACCCGACGCGAGCCGTTGCTGGATCCGCATGATCAGACCAAAGCCTTCGCGGCGCACCAAGAAGGCCCCGACCGCCGAGACGAGAATCATGAGGCTGATGGTCGGCCAACCACCGATCACCGCACCGACCTGGATGAGCACCCAGATCTCGATGATCGGAACGATGACAAAGGCAAGCATCAAGAAGCGGAACACACCGTCATCGTACGAGCACCTTGGAACGGAGCCATACGCGCCCTGCCTAAGCTGATCGTCGATGAGCGCTCCCCCGCAACGCCCTCCGTCCGTCGACAAACTGGCCCGCTCGATCGCCGATGTCGGCCTTCCCCATCCAATGCTGGTCGACGCCGCGCGAGCGGCAATTGCGGCCGGTACCCCCGATGCCGCCCGGGCCATCGCGATGGCGACCGGTCGGCGGATGTTACGGCCGGTCATCAACGCCACCGGCACGATTCTGCACACCAATCTCGGCCGTGCACCCATGGCATGGGAGCAGCCCGAGCGCTACACCAACCTCGAACTCGATCTGACGACCGGAGGTCGCGGTTCGCGCATGGCGACAGCGGGCGCGCTCATTGCAAAGGCCTGTGGAGCCGAGGACGCAATCATCGTCAACAACTGCGCAGCGGCGGTCTTGCTCGTGCTTGGAGGGCTGGCGGAAGGCAAAGACGTCGTCGTGAGTCGCAGTGAGCTGGTCGAGATCGGCGGCGGCTTTCGCATCCCCGAGGTGATGGCTCGATCCGGTGCCCGACTCGTCGAGGTCGGCACGACCAACCGCACCCGGGTCGACGATTTTCAGGCGGCGGTCGACGCGCCGCACACCAACGTCGGGGTGGTCCTGCGGGTGCACCAGTCGAACTACAAAATCGTCGGCTTCACCGAGGCGCCGACCACCACCGAACTCGCCGACCTCAACGCACCGCTCGTCGTCGACACCGGATCCGGTTTGCTCGACAGCCGCTGCCCCTGGCTGAAAGGAAGCCCGCCGGGTTGGCTGGCCGACGAGCCCGCCGCGCGCCAGACCCTCGATGCCGGAGCCGGGCTGGTGACCTTCTCTGGGGACAAGCTCTTCGGCGGTCCCCAGGCCGGGATCATTGCCGGTGATGCCGAGCTCGTTCGCCGCTGCGCCAAGCACCCCCTCGCACGTGCCCTCCGGCCCGGCTCGCTCGTGCTCGCCGCACTCCAGCAAACCGCGCTGGCGTACCTCGCCGAGGACGGCCAGGCCATTCCGTTCTGGCGGATGGCCGGGCTCACCGTAGACCAGCTGCGGCGACGCGCTGGCGCCTACTCGGTCGGGGAGATCACCGAGGTGATGTCGGCGCCCGGAGGCGGCACCCTGCCTGGAATCGAGATCCCATCGCTGGGGATCCGCATTCCTGGAGACCATCGAGAGACGCTGCGTCAGCTCGACCATCCAATCATCGCCCGCATGGAGAACGACCACACGGTGCTCGACCTTCGCACCGTTCACCCCGACGATGATGAACTCGTCGCTGCGGCGCTCCAAACGATTGCTTGAGCTGCGATGCACGTTGTCGCCACCGCCGGCCACGTCGACCACGGGAAGTCGACCCTCATCAAGGCGCTGACCGGCACCGACCCAGACCGCCTCGACGAAGAAAAGGCTCGCGGCCTGACGATCGACCTGGGCTTCGCAGGCGCCAAACTCCCATCGGGACGCGGCATCTCGTTCATCGACGTGCCCGGCCACATCCGTTTCCTGAAGAACATGCTGGCCGGCGTGGGCGGGGTCGATGCCTGTGTGTTCGTGGTTGCGGCCACCGAGGGTTGGAAGCCGCAGTCCGAAGAGCACCTCCGAATCCTGAGCTTGCTCGGCATCCGCCACGGCCTCGTCGCCCTCACCAAGATCGGCCAGGTCGATGACGAGCTCGCAGAACTCGCCCAGATGGAGATCGCGGAGCGGACGGAGGGCACCTTCTTGCACGGGGCTCCCGTGGTGGAGGTCGATGCCATCGACGGGATCGGCATGGACGAACTTCGAGGCGCCCTGGACGATCTGCTCGAGTCGACCCCAACGGCCGCCGACCACAAGCAGCCACGACTGTGGATCGACCGAGTGTTTGCGGCGAAGGGGGCAGGTACTGTCGTCACCGGCACGCTCACCGGCGGGATGGTGCGAGTTGACGACGAGTTGACGATCCTGCCCGGCAACCACGGTGTCCGGGTGCGGGCGCTGCAGAGCCAGTACGCCGAACGCACGAAAGTTGGCCCCGGCAACCGGGTGGCCGCGAACCTCTCGGGGATCTCCCACGACCAGCTGACTCGCGGCGATGTGCTCGTTCGCCCAGGCGACTGGCATCTCACGCGCCGCGTCGATGCCGCGCTTGAGGTACTCGATTCGCTCGACCGCCCGGTGACGAGACGAGGTGCCCACCTGCTCTACCTCGGGTCGGGCGAGCATCCGGTTCGAGTCCGAGTGCTCGGGCCCGACGCGATCGAGCCCGGCTCACGCGGCTTCGTCAGGCTCCATCTTCCCGTCGACCTTCCACTCGTTCCGGGCGACCGCTTCATCTTGCGCGAGTCGGGCCAAGGGGTCACCCTCGGTGGCGGCGAGATCCTCGATGTCGATCCACTCGTGGCTGCGGCACACGCCACCCCCGACCGATCGATCGACCGGGTCATTCGCGAACGTGGCCGGGTCGATGTCGAACATCTTCGGCGGCTCACCGGCGAACGCCGATCGCCTGACGTCGGGAACTGGGTGGTCGATCCGGCGGAGTTGACTGCGACAGAGGTTCGCCTCCGGGCCGCGATCGAGGACGCCGACAGTCTCGGCCTCGACATTGCTCCGCTCGACGAGTTCGAGCGGGCGGTGCTCGACACCCTGGCCGATCTCACCGTCGATGGAGGCCGGGTCCGGCCGGTCGATGCCGCAGATCCACTGGCCGACAGCGGCGTGGTCGCACGGCTTGCGGCGGCACCGTTCGCACCGCCGGAACTCGACGATGTCGATCCGAGCGAGATTCGCGAGCTGATACGCCGAGGCGACCTGGTGCAGCTCGATGGGGTCGTCTTCGCCGCATCCGCGATCGACGCGGCCGCGATGGTCGTCGCTCGGCTGCTCGCGGATCACCCCGATGGGGTCACCGTGGCGCAGGTGCGAGACGGGTGGGGGACCACCCGCAAGTTTGCGATTCCACTGATCTCGAGACTCGACGAGACCGGAGTGACTCGCCGACGCGGCGATGTGCGTATCGCGGGGCCCCGTTTGCCAACGGTGTGATCAGACGCTGCTGAGGTGGCGACGTTCCGTTTCCGACAGACCGCCCCAGATGCCGTGCTGCTCTCGAATGTTGACGGCGTACTGAAGACACTCGCCGCGCACCGTGCAGCCCTCGCAGATTGCTTTGGCACTCGCTTCTCGGAACCGTTTTTCGTCGCGTCGTTCCGGTGCGGTCGGTGGAAAGAACACCACCGCTTGCGGCCCGCGACATGCGGCCCGCATCTGCCATTCGGTTTGATGAGTACTGATCGCCATGTGCTCTCCCGCTCTCAACCGCAAGGGCTACCAGGTTGTGACCAAAGCCACAAACGTTCTCGGTGAGAAAGGGAGATTTCTTGAACACTCTCCGCATGGATCGACTGATTTTAGTCGAACCGGCGCGGTTCGGGCACACTCATGTGCCCGATTCGGTCGTATCGCTACCGAATGTCGCGGCTCGCGCTGGCGGTCTACTCAGTCCGAAGCGGGTTCCGCGACATCATCATCGGCACCCCGATTTCGCATCTCTCGATAGTCGCGGGCACCGCCCTCTTCGGGTTCGATCTCGAGATACAGACCCTCGATCGCCACCACCCGGACCGGGTCGCCCTCGGCGATCGGGGTGGTGCGATTCACCCGCGCCTTCCAGGGTGCGCCGTCGACCACGACAACCCCTTCCTTGCGGATGTCCTCGGCGGCTTCACCCATCGCGCCGATCATCCACTCCCGCCCGATCGTGGGCGTGCCGAACCGGGTGCGGATCATCGACGGCATACCTGAGATCATCGACAGGGAGATGCCGACGATGCCAGCGATGAGCGTGATGATCGAGATGCCGAACCCGTCGAACAAGAACAGCGAGCCGACCACCAGGCAAAGTGTCGCGATCACCGACCACGCCTGCGCAACACCTGTCTGCACATCGACCGCGTACCCCAGCATCGCAATGATCAGGAGGGCGAGGGCCCATGGTCGGGTCGGCAACACCGCCAGCCCATAACAGCCGAGGATGAAGCATCCGGCGCCGAGCACCCCCGCGATACCCACACCCGCGGTGTAGAACTCGAAGATCAGGAGCGCTGCGCCAATGAGGAACAACAAGTAGGTCATGGCCGGGCTGGCAAAGGTGTGCATCCACCCGTCGAACAGCGACAGCTTGAAGAACCGAACGGGCGACACCGGCAACCGAACCGCTTCATCACCGGATGTGTCGATCTCGGATTCAAACCCGGGCAGATCGAGGGCGAAGAAGGCAAGCGTGGGCGAGTCCCGATCTGCGAGCCCAAACGTACGAACCGTTTCCTCGTCGACGGTGTCGGTCTCGAGCGCGTCGGCGACGGCCAGGAACTCCGGAGACAACAGCTCGGTCGGGACGATCAGTTCGCCCGTGTCGCCAAACTCGGCACCGACGGCGACACCGAGTTCGTCGGCAGCTGCGAGCAACTGGGCTACCTCACCTCGAGCGTCAGCCCCCGACGGTCCGACCCACGCATAGACCGGTACGTCGGCGTTGGCGATGACCTCGGCGAGTGCCACCAACTCCTCGTCATCGAGCACGGCCCGGGTTGAGTTGACCTGGAGAATGAGACCGCCGCTGCCCTGCTCCTCCGCCCGTCGGATCGACTCCTCGATGAAGTCCGCCACGATCCCATCGACAAATCCCGACACCTGCGCAACATCGAAGACCAGCGGATCGAGCCCTGGATCATCGTCTTGCGCGCCTGCACGACCCGGGGTGAACGATGACAAGAGCGCGAGCACGAGGGCGAGGAACGCCACCGATAGGCTGATCTTCCGACGAACGGTCGACCGAGGAGCCGTAGGAGATGCAGCCTGCACAGTTCTTCTCATCGGCGAACGTCCTGATCGTGGCGGGAAAGGGTGGCGTCGGAAAGACCGTGGCGGCGGCGACGATCGCTACTGCTGCAGCCCATGCCGACCTCAACGTCCTCCTCGTCGAGGTGGGCGGTCGATCGGCGTCGGCCCCGATGTTCGGTGCCGAACCCCAAGGTTACGAGGAAGCAACGGTCGTCCACGAGGCGGGCCCGAACGGATCCGGATCGATCACGTTGCGATCGATCACCCCGGACGAAGCGCTGGTCGAATGGCTCGCAACCCACGGCTTCAATCGCCTGGTCGGGCGCCTCGCCTCATCGGGAATCCTCGAAATCGTCGCCACCGCAACGCCGGGTATCAAAGACCTGCTCATTCTCGGCCGGATCAAAGCCCTTGTCGACGAAGCCCGGTTCGATCTCATCGTCGTCGATGCACCGGCGGCGGGTCACGCCATCGGCTTCTTGCGCAGCCCCCGCGGCGTGCGCGACGTTGCCCGCACCGGGGTGCTCCACCGCCAGGCGGTCGAAGTGCTCGACCTCATCGGCGACCCCGAGCGCTGCCAGGTCATGCTGGTCACCATCCCCGAAGAGACCCCGATCAATGAGTTGATCGAAACGAGCTTTGCCGTCGAAGACGAACTCGATGTTCGACTCGGGCCGGTCGTCGTCAACCAGGTGCTTCCCACAATCACCGGCCTCGACCAGTCGCTCCCGGCTCTCGAACTCAGTGCCCCCGAACTCAGTGCCCCCGAACTCAGTGCCGACGACCGGGACGCGCTGCAGACCGCAGCGATGTTTCGATCTGGGCGCACGAACCTGCAGACCGAACAGCTCGAGCGTCTCGGCGAACTTCTCCCCCTTGCGCAGATCCGGCTGCCGCAACTGTTCGGCACCGAGATCGGTCCCGACGAAATCGACGAGCTCGCCGCCAGGCTCGCCCAGCAAATCGACGCGCTCCCTGAAGAGGCCGGCGCGTGATGCACCGCTCGTACACCGATCTCGTCGTCTCGAGTCATGTCGTCATCTGCTGTGGCACCGGCGGCGTCGGAAAGACCACGACCTCCGCGGCCACGGCGCTCGCGGCAGCCCAGGCCGGCAGGCGGGCATGCGTGGTCACGATCGACCCGGCGAAGCGGCTCGCTGACGCCCTCGGTATCGGTGAGCTCTCCAACACGCCAACCGAGATCGAGGGCGATTGGGACGGCACCCTCGCCGCCTTGATGCTCGACACCGAATCGACCTTCGACGAGGTCGTTCGGCGCCACGCCCGAGACGACGACCAGGCCGAGCGCATCCTCAGCAATCGGTTCTACCGAAACGTGTCGGGCACGTTGTCCGGGACACAGGACTACATGGCGGTCGAGAAGTTGTCGGAACTCTCGTCCAGCGGCGATTGGGACCTCGTCGTCGTCGACACCCCACCGACTCGGGATGCGCTCGCCTTTCTCGAAGCACCCAAACTCTTGACCCGGCTCCTCGACAACCCGATCTACAAGATGGTGACCGCCTCGAACCGGGGGCTACTGGGCGTCGCCAATCGCGCTGCGCAGACCGTCCTTCGCCAACTCGCACGGGTGGTGGGAGCAACCGTTGTCGATGAGGCGGTGGCCTTCTTCCAGGCATTCCAGGGCATGGAAGACGGCTTCAAGGAACGGGCCCAAGCCACCCTTGCGCTCCTCGGCGATGAGCGAACGTCGTTCGTGCTCGTCGCCTCCCCGCGCGGCGACACCCTCGCAGAAGCTCGCTACTTCCTGGATCGCATCCGGGCGGCTGACCTGGATGCCTCCGGTGTGGTGGTGAACCGGATGTTGCCTCGAGTACCTCTCAGCGCGGCGCGAGCCAGAGAGCTGCGGGCACAGCTGGCCGGCGGACCCGCCGAGCCAGCCGCCAACGCACTCGTCGATCTCACCGCAGCGGCCGCAAACGACCGCGACCGGGTCGACGAACTTGCCGAAGCCGCACCCGACGCGGTTCTCGTGGCGGTCCCGTTGCTGACCGACGACGTTCATGATGTCGCCGGACTTCAGCTGATCGCCGACCTGTTGACCGCCGACTGAACCAGAACGCCCGGTTGAGTCAGCGGGTTCGTGGGGCGAACGTCAGCCCTGCGGCTCGTCGAGCGCGGCCACCGCCGCCGACAGCTCTTCGCTGACCGGGACGATGCGGTCGAAACCCGTCGTGTGGAGCAGTCGGGTGATGTTGGCGCGGTCGCAGAAGACGGCGATCGCTCCTTCGTTCTCGCGAACTTTGCGGATACCACCGATCAGCGCGCCGAGGCCCGCAGAGTCCATGAACTGCACACCGCCGAGGTTGACGATGAGGCGGGCCTCCTCGCCGAGTTCGGCGAACGCCTCGCGGAACTGGGCGACGGAGTACGCGTCGAGTTCGCCTTCTGGGCAGAGCTGCACAAAGTCAGCCCCCTCCGGTCGATCTACACGGATCTCAAGCACGGGCGCATGGTAACCCCCGATTCGTGCTGTGAACACGCGCCCACCGGCTGACCCCGGAACGTGGGCGACCGGAGGCTGCCGTGTACCCTCGCGGGCGTGACGGACATTCTTCTCGCCACCGATTCCGACGCCCTCACCGATGAGGTCGAAGCAGCCGTTGCGGGCGCCCATCTCCTCCATCGCGTTCGCGCCGGCGTTGACGTTGTGCCCGCGATCGGTGAAGTCGAGCCAGGGCTCGTCTTGCTCGATCTCCAGATCGGAAACATGGGAGGCGTGGCCGCGTGTCTTGCCGTTCGTCAGCGTGAAGAGATGGGCGATCTCGACGAACGACCGGTTCTGCTCCTGCTCGATCGCGACGTCGACGTCTTCTTGGCCGACCAGGCCCGCGCCGATGGGTACCTGGTCAAACCGCTCGACGCGTTTGCGATCATGCGGGCCGTCGAATCCGCGATTTCCCAGGAGCCGTCGTCGGCCTGAGCCGATACCCTTTCCAGTCGCACCACGGGCAGTGGCGCAGGTTGGTAGCGCGCCTCGTTCGGGACGAGGAGGTCGTGGGTTCAAATCCCGCCTGCCCGACCAAATCCAACACACGCTGATCCGAACCCTCACCGATCCGGTGGGGGTTCGGCCGTTTTGCGTTGCGTGCACACGCGACATTCTCACGGAGCGCGGCCGGGTGGCAGACATCCAACACTGATGAACGGGCGACTATCAATATGACGGCCCTACCGACGATGCTGGTTCGCCGATGATCGCTGTTCTCATCATCCATGTTGTGGTCGCTGCGCTGGCCGCCATCTTCGGGTCGCAGTTGCGAGCCCGAGTGTTTTGGCTTGCGCTCGCGGCGCCAGCGGCCACCGTCATCTGGGCGTTGTCGATCTGGAACGACGTCACCGATGGCTCCGCCGTTGTTCAAGAAACCGCATGGGTTTCTCAGCTGGGCCTCGACCTCCGGTTCCGTATCGACGAGTTCGCGCTGATGATGCTCTTCATCGTGGGTGGCGTCGGCGTGCTCATCATGATGTACGCCAGTCAGTACTTCAGCGACGAAGACGGGCTTGGTCGGTTCACCGCGTTCCTCACCGTGTTCGCCGGTTCGATGACCGGTTTGGTGACCGCCGACAGCTTGTTGATGATCTTCGTCTTCTGGGAGCTCACCTCGGTGACGTCCTACGGCTTGATCGGCTTCAAGGACACGAAGGCGTCCGCTCGCAGCGCCGCAGCCCAGGCGTTGATCATCACGGGGGCCGGGGGCCTTGCGCTACTCGCCGGTCTGCTGTTGCTCATCATCACCAGTGGCTCCAGCACGCTCTCGGGGCTTCACGATGCCGAGATCAGCGGTGCTGTCGCCGACTGGGCGGCGGTGTTGATCCTGATCGGTTGCTTCACGAAATCGGCCCAGGTGCCGTTCCATGGCTGGCTGCCGGGAGCGATGTCGGCCCCCACGCCCGTGTCGGCCTACCTGCATTCGGCCACGATGGTGAAGGCGGGTGTCTTCCTCGTCGCCCGTCTCGCGCCAGACCTGCATCATCTCGGTCCGTGGCAGCCGATGACGTTGATCGTCGGTCTCGCCACCATGACCTGGGGCGGTTATCGAGCGCTGCGGCAAAGCGACATCAAGCTCGTGCTCGCCTACGGCACCGTGAGCCAGCTCGGCATGTTGATCGCTGTCCTCGGGGCTGGCGAATCGAAGCTGCTCTTTGCCGGCACGGCACTGCTTGGCGCCCATGCCGTGTTCAAAGCCAGCTTGTTCATGGTCGTCGGCATCGTCGATCACAGCACGCACACCCGCGAGATCCCCGAGCTGAGCGGCCTGCTGCGCAAAATGCCGCTCGTTGCCCTCACGGCCCTGGTCGGGGGCCTGTCGATGGCGGGCATGATCGGCTTCGCCGGCTTCCTCGCGAAGGAAGCGGCGATCGTCGGGTATCAGCAATCCAAGATCGCGGGGGTCGACCTGGCGCTCGCGGTCTTCATCGGCGCATCAGCGTTCACCGTCGCGTACACGCTGCGGTTCCTGTGGGGCACCTTCTCGAACAAGGACGGTGTGGAAACCGACGTGCACGCACCCGGGCTCCTCTTCGTTGCGCCCGCCGCGGTGCTCATGCTTCCCACGATCGTGTTCGGCCTCGTCGACGACTGGTCGACCGACATCGTGCGGGCTGCCGCCGGTGCGCTGTATGAGGGTGCAGCAGTGTACGAACTGGTTCTGTGGCCCGGCTTCAAGTCGGCGTTCCTGCTCTCGCTGCTGGCCATCGGGTGCGGCGCAGTGCTCTTCGCCCTCCGGGCCCCGATCGAGGCGCTCCAGACTCGCGTCGGCCGGCCACGCGACGCCGCCGATCTCTTCCAGGACGGCTTGCAGGGCGTCCTCAACGGTGCATCGAAGGTCGTCGGTGTGATCCAACCGGGGTCGTTGCCGACGTATCTCGCGGTCACGCTCGTCGCCGCCGTCGTCGTGCCGTTCATCACCATCGTCGATGATGCTCGTCTCCCCGACGGTTGGGTGTTCGCTGAATCGCCGCTGCAGGCCGTTGTGGTGCTCGGCACGATGGCGGCTGCCGGCCTGCTCGCCTTCGCTCATCGCCGCTTCGCCGCCGTACTGCTGCTCGGCTGCGTCGGTTTCGGCTCGGCCGCACTCTTCGTCATCCAGGGAGCGCCCGACCTTGCGCTCACCCAGCTCCTGGTCGAGACGGTCTCGATTGCCGTGTACGTGTTCGTGCTTCGCCACTTGCCTTCGCGTTTCACGTCACCGCCGCTCGCCGGAGCCAACGCGTTCCGGGTCGTGATTGCGACGTTCGTCGGCCTGACCGTCTTTTTGCTCACCGTCACTGCGATGGCCGACAGAACCGCCGAGCCGGCCGACAACGAGCTCATCGCTCGAAGTTATGCCGAGGCTGACGGCGCCAACGTCGTCAACGTCACCCTTGTCGACTTCCGAGGCTTCGACACGGTCGGCGAGGCGCTCGTGCTCGTTGTGGCGTCGCTCGGCGTCGTTTCGGTCGTGACCGCGAACCGCAACCGCACTGCGCTCACCGAGGAGACGATCGATGACTGAGCGCTTCCGATCCCGGCGTCTCGCGCCACTGACACTCGGTCGCCCGTCGATCGTGCTCGACACAACCCTCAATGCGGTCTTCCATACGATCATCGTCTTTTCGCTCTTCCTGCACTTTGCCGGCCACAACGCTCCCGGCGGTGGGTTCATCGCCGGTCTGGTCGCCGGCGCAGGCCTCGTGCTGCGAGTGATCACTGGCCGACCGGGTCTGCGCAGCACCGTCTCGGTCGAGTCCGAGTGGCTTCTCGGAGTCGGCATTCTTCTCGTGACCGGCACGGCACTCACCAGCTGGATTTTGGGCAACGCCCTTCTCGAACACCACACGTGGGAGGCAAAGCTCCCCGTCGTCGGAAAGCTCAAAGCGACATCGGCGCTGTTCTTCGACACCGGCATCTACCTGATCGTCGTCGGCGTCATCGCCACCTTGATCGCGGTGCTCGTCAACGAATCCGACGACCACGACGTCGCGGAGGGAGGGGCGCAATGACACTCGTTCTCGCGGTGCTCGTCGGCTGGTTGTTCGCCGTTGGCACCTACCTACTCCTTCAGCGAACGCTCACCCGCATCGTGCTCGGGCTCGGCTTGCTCGGCCACGGCACGATTTTGTTGCTCATCACCGTGGGCGGTCGTGCCGGCGAGCCGCCGATCGTCGGGAAGGATGCCGACGGTGTTGGCGTCGCTGCTCCCCTGCCTCAGGCGTTCGCCCTCACCGCAATCGTGATCGGCTTTGGGGTGACCGCGTTTCTTCTGGCGCTCGCTTATCGCAGCTGGGTGGGAACCGCGAACGACGAAGTTCAAGACGACATCGAGGACCGTCGGGTTGCTCGCCAGGTCGCCGACGATGAAGGCGACTTCCACGAACCGGGCCAGGTCCCGGCACCGGAGGCTGAGTCGTGAGCCTCGTCGTCTTGCCCATCATCGTGCCGTTGTTCGCCGCGGGGCTGTCACTTCTCGCCCATCGTTCACTGCTGCTGCAGCGGGTGATCGGTATGGCTGCCACGATTGGTTCGCTGGGCTTCGCCATCGCCGTGCTCGTCGACGTCGAAGCCAACGGCATCCAGGCCCATGCGGTCGGCGCATGGCCAGCCGGCGTTGGCATCACCGTCGTCGCCGATCTCGCCTCGGCGCTGTTCCTGGTCGTGAGCCTGGTCGTGCTCGTGCTCGTGCAGCTCTTCGCGATCGGCCAGGGCGCCGACACTGCGACTCCCCGCTTCGCGCAGCCGGTGTACCTCGTCTTGGCGGCCGGCGTCTCGATGTCGTTTCTCACCGGCGACCTGTTCAACCTGTTCGTGGCCTTCGAGGTCATGCTCATCGCGAGCTATGTGCTGTTGACCTTTGGCGCCGGCGCTGCTCAGATCCGCACCGGCATGACCTATGTGGTCATCAACGTGTTGGCGTCAACGCTTCTGCTGTCGACGGTGGGGCTGATCTACGGCGCGACCGGCACCGTCGACATGTCACAGCTCGTCACCCGCTTCCCCGAGCTGTCGAGCTCAACCCAATATGCGCTCGGCATCTTGTTGCTGGCCGTGTTCGCCATCAAGGCGGCGCTCTTCCCGTTCTTCTTCTGGCTGCCTGACAGCTACCCGACTGCGCCGATCGCAGTCACGGCCGTCTTCGCCGGCCTGCTCACCAAGGTCGGGGTCTACACGATGATCCGGGCGTACTCGATTCTCAGCCTCGACAACGCCAAGACCGCGCTGGTCATCGTGGCCTCGATCACCATGGTCATCGGCGTGGTCGGCGCCATCGTGCAGGGCGACATGAAGCGCATCCTGAGCTTTCACATCATCAGCCAGGTCGGCTACATGATCATGGGCCTCGCAGTTGGCACACTGGCCGGGCTCACGGGCGCCGTGCTCTACGTCGTCCATCACATCCCGGTGAAGACGGCGCTGTTCTTGGTCAGCGGCTTGATCGAACAGGCGACCGGCACCGCAACGCTCGGTCGCGTCGGGGGACTCGTCCGCCGGGCACCGGTCTTCGCCGCACTGTTCGCCATCCCGGCGTTGAGCCTCGCCGGCATCCCGCCGTTCTCCGGGTTCCTCGCCAAGCTGTCGGTCATCACCGCTGGTCTCGAAGCCGAGGAATACGTGATGGTGGCCGCAAGTCTTGTGGCCTCGCTGCTGACGATCTTCTCGATGTCGAAGATCTGGGCGGGAGTCTTCTGGGGGTCCGCTGACGACCCGACTCCGTTGATGGCGGAGGCTGACGAGAACGACACGACGTTCCCGATCGAGCCGATGACGGCGGGTGCCACGGCGCTGCTGGTGGCCGCAACCCTGATCGTGCCCATCTTCGCGGGCGACGTGTACGAGCTTGCCGAACGAGCCGCCCAGGATCTGCTCGACCCGTCGGCGTATGTGGAGGCGGTGCAGAACGGATGAGGTATCGCCTGTTTCTCTTTGCCTGGCTTGTCTTCGTCTGGGTTGCGCTCTGGCGTGATCCGTCGGTCGGCAACCTCGTCGGCGGTATCGCCGTCGCCGCCGTCGCCATGCTGGTCTTTCCGGTCCCGCATCAGCCTGGTTCGCTGCATGTTCGACCGCTGGCGATGGCGAAGTTCCTCGGTTCGGCTCTGTGGGCGATCGCACAAGCGAATTTCGTTGTTGCGTGGGAGGTCCTGACCCCGGGCAGCAGGGTCAACGAGGGCGTTGTCGCCGTCGACCTGCGAGAAGATCATCCGGTCGTCACCACGATGGTCAGCCATGCGATCGGTCTAGCGCCAGGCACCATGGTGATCGATGTCGACGACGAGCGCGACGGACCGCCGCGCATGTTCGTGCATGTCTTGCATTTGCGCGAGATCGACGATGTGCGCCGCGACGTCCTCGAGCTCGAGCGGCTTGCGCTCGCGGCGATGGGATCGCCAGTGGCCGAAGGAGCGGAGCAATGATCGAGACGATCGAGTACATCGCGCTGGGTTGTCTTGCGATCGCCAGTCTTCTCGCCCTCGCCCGGGTGGGACGCGACGGGTCGCTTCCCGACAAGGTGCTCGGCGCCGACGCACTGTTGCTGGTGCTCGCGAGCGGGATTGCCGCCGGTGCGGGTGTGACCGAAGACGTCACCTTCCTCGACTCGCTCGTGGTCGTCACCTTGCTCGGTTTCGCAGGCACGATCACCGTCGCTCGCTACGTCGAACGGCGAGGAGCACGGACATGACCACCGAGGGCCGGTCAACGATCACGATTTCGGGGGTGATGAGATGGAGCTGATCTCCGCCCTGTTCATCTTGCTGGGCTCGCTGTTCAGCCTGCTGGCCTCGGTTGGCCTTCATCGTTTCGATGATGTCTTCGCTCGGATGCACGCCGCCGGGAAGGCGTCGACCCTTGGCATGTTGCTGATCTTGATCGGGGTCGGCCTTCGCATCGGCGACGCTGGCGCCTGGATGAAGATCAGTGTCGTGGCCGTGCTGGCGATCATCACGATCCCGGCCGGTGTGCACGTGATCGCTCGAGCCGCATGGCGAGCGGGGACCGAGCTCGCCGATGCCACTTCCTTCGACGATGCGTCGAAGGCTCGCTTCGACGGCGACTGACCCGCCGGCCGCAGAGAACCCGGCCAACCTGCCTCGCTTGACACAAGCGCTTTCATCGTTCATCGTCGATGATGCATGAAACAACTCTCTGCCGAACTCGCTGACGAATACGCCTCATGGTTCCGCTGTCTGTCCGACGGCACCCGGCTCCGCATCCTCGCCATCGTCGCCGCCGCCGACGGCCCGGTCACCGTCGGCGAGATCGTCACCCGAATCGACAAGAGCCAATCGACCATCTCCCGCCACCTCCAGGTCTTGGCCGCCGAGCGATTCGTTTTCACCGAGCCAGACGGGGTTCGCACCCTCGTTCGAATCAACCGTGACTGCATGACGGCGCTCCCCGACGCGGCAGCGGCGGTGATGGGCATCAGCGTCGATCGGCCGGGCCGGTGAACGACACCATCATTCTCGTCGTCGAGTTGATCCTGCTGTTCATCGGTGTCTCGTTTCTGGTCGAAGTCCTGCAGCGACGGCTCGGGCCCGAACAACTCCGCCGCTGGATCGGTGGCGCACCACCGGTCGCCGCACTCAAGGGCATCACCATCGGCTTCGTCACCCCCTTCTGCACGTACTCCGCAGTCCCGCTCCTGGTCGGACTGCGACGAGCCGGGGTGGCCCCGGCCGGCTACATCGCCTTCATCGCGGCCGCTCCCGTTCTCGACCCGATCCTGTTCGGGGCGCTGTGGCTGATCACCGGGCCAACCGTGGCAATCATCTACGCCGCAGTCACCTTCTCGGCCGCGATGGCGCTTGCGCTGGTAGCCCAGCGCATCGGCATCGAGCGGCATCTGCGACCGGTCGATACACCGGTGACCGCAGGTGGCGGTTCCATCGGTGTCGATGAGCCGGATGCCTGTCCGTCATCGTGCAGTCCCGCCGAACGCGAGCCCTGGCGAGGATGGCGGGTCGAAAGCCGCCTCGCACTGAGCGGATCACGGACACTCTTGCGCTCGTTTGGCCCGCTGATGGCGATCGGCATCGCAATCGGCTTGGCGATCGAAGCGTTCGTGTCACCCGACATCGCCGCCGATCTCACCACCGGTGCCCCATGGCTGTCGATCCCGACCGCCTCAGCGCTCGGAACGCCGCTCTACTTCAGCACCGAACTCTTCGTGCCCATCGCCCACTCTCTCGAAGGGGCCGGGGTCGGGGTCGGGGCCATCGTCGCCCTGACAATCTCTGGGGCAGGAGCCAACCTGCCCGAATTCGTCGTGCTGTCGAAGATGGCCCGGCCAGCCGCCGTGAGCGTGTTCTTCGGTTTCGTCTTTGCCGTGGCGATCACAGGCGGGACGCTCGCCCACCTCGTCGCCGGATGATGGCGCAGCTACGCCGCTGACGTCTCGTCGGTCGACTCCCGGGCCGTGTCTTCAGGATGATCCAGCCGGATGCTCTCGGCCAACAGCGTGACGACGATGACCGCATCGATGATGGCGAGCAACCACAACCCATCGAGCGAGCCACCCGCAAACAACAGGATCGCGAGAACGACCATCGCAACGGCCCGTTCCGGCGGAACCACGTGGTACGCCCGCATCGCGGCCAGCTCAACGGCCCCGAAGAACAAGAGCAGGCCGATCAGCATGATCATGCGGAACTCGAAGTGGAGTTCGTCGAGCGGATGCAGGGTGATCTCCTCGAGGGCCGCGGCCGCGAGAATCACCCCCGAGACGATGAGGGCATGAAGATACGTATAGACGTCGCGGGCGAAGCGGGCGGTCGGGCCCGGCGGCAGTTCTTCCATCCGGTGCTCGAAGACCTTCTGAGGCCGATCGAAGTAGCTCCACCACAACAAGCCCGAAAACAAACCGGCAAACATCAAGCTGCCGACCGTCTCCGCCGGAAGACCCTGCGTCTCCGACAGTGCGTCGAGCACCGGGAGCGCGATCGCCACGATCACTTCGCCGAGCGCAATGATCAAGATGAGGCCGTGACGTTCGGCGAAGTGCCCCGCCCGCACGATCCAATCGCCGCTGCCCGCCTTGATCGTCGTCACCGCGATCACCACGATGCCGGCGAGCCAGAATCCGATGCGAGTCGACTGGCCGTCGAAGCCAGCCCCGGCCAGGAACAGGACCATCGCACCGACGTTCGGGAGGCCGTACTGCACGGCAGCCTTCCACTCTGCTGAACCCGTGGGGTGCCCGACGACCAGCAACATGAGGCCGAGACCCAGAATCGCCGACACGGTTCCGGCGAACAACACGCCATTGCTCCCGAGCGCCGTCTGCACCGATGCAGCCATCGGAACCGACAGCACCGTGCCCAACAACATCACCACCTGCACGCCCCGCGAGTGGGCTGACACCGCATTGGCAGCCCACGTGAATTGAGTCCACGGCAGCCACAACATCCAAAACAGCAGCCCCGCTTCGAGCACCCCTTCGACGTCGGGATGGTGCACGACGTGCGACACCAACTGGGCAAAGGCGATGACGAACGCCAGATCGAAGAACAGCTCAACGGGGTTGGCGACGAAGTCGTCCTCGGAGTCCGGGCGACTGATCCACCCACTCATCCGCTCGCGTACGGTTTTGGCCACGGTGTCTCCTCCGCCCATCGATGAACGATGGCCGAGTGTAGGAGCCTGACTGCCATACTCGCCGGGTGTTGCATCCGCTCGTCGCCGCGTCCGCCACCGACCTTGCCGCCCGCCTGGCGACCGGCGACATCTCGGCGGTCGAGGTCATCGCCGCCCACCTCGACCGAATCGACGAGGTCGACGGGTCGATCAACGCCATCCCAGTTCGCCGCGACCGCAACGACGTGCTGGCCGACGCGGCTCGACTCGACGCACTCGATGCGCCCACCGGTCCGCTCCACGGCCTCCCCGTCGCCGTGAAAGACCTGGAGGACGTCGCCGGTCTCCCGACGTCACTCGGCTCGCCCACCAGCTCCACGAGACCCGCCCAGAACGATGGACTCGTCGCAGCCCGCCTTCGAGCCGCAGGGGCGGTGATCATCGGGAAGACCAACACGCCCGAATTCGGGGCGGGAAGTCACACGTTCAACCCGGTGCATGGCCTCACCCGCAACCCGTGGAACACCGATCGTTCAGCGGGTGGCAGCAGCGGCGGTGCCGCCGCCGCGCTCGCCGCCCGGATGCTGCCGCTTGCCGACGGCAGCGATCTGGGCGGATCACTACGCAACCCGGCCTCGTTCAACAATGTGGTCGGCCTGCGGCCGAGCATCGGACGGGTACCGGTGATCGACAGCACCAGTCACCGCCTGGTGCGACTCTCCGTGCAGGGACCCATGGGCCGAACCGTCGCCGACACGGCGCTGATGTTGTCGGCGCTCGCCGGTCCCGACCTGCGCGATCCATTCAGCCGCCCCGACGACCCTGCTGGCTTCGCCGCGCCGCTCACGCCCACCACACCGGCCACCCTTGCCTGGATCGGTGACGTGAGCGGCGCATTCGCCGCGGACCACGAAACGATGTCGCTGGCCCGCGCCGCCGCCGACCGGATCACCGAAGCTGGAGGACAGCTGCTCGAGCGAGCGGTGGAGCTGCCCGGAGCCGAGCGTATTTTCCGAACGATCCGGGGGCTCGGGTTCGCCCAGATGGCACGGGATCTGGCGTCGGATCTTCACCCTCACCTCAAAGCCACGATCCGCGAGAACATCGCCTTCGGCGAAGCCTTGACGCTGACCGACATCACCGATGTCGAGCAGTTGCGGATCCGCCTCCACCGAACGGTCCACGCGCTGTTCACCGACGTCGACGTCCTCGCGCTCCCGACGACCCAGGTTCCACCGTTTCCGGCGCACCACGAATACCCGACCGAGGTGGCTGGCCAGCCCATGGACGATTACCTCAGCTGGATGATGTCGTGTTGCGTGATCACATCAACCGAGTGCCCCGCCATCTCCATCCCGGCCGGATTCACCGCCGATGGGCTTCCCGTCGGGCTCCAACTCGTTGCCGCGCCAGGCGCGGAACGCCGCCTCCTCGAGGTCGCCGCGTCGATCGAGGCAGTGGCGCCACTCCATCAGCACGTGCCGAACTGCTGATGGCCACTACTCAGCAAGGTCCGACGTGGCTGCAACACATGGTGGCGTCGGCGAGTCCGTGCGGCCGGCCCACGCCTCCTCGACGGCGGCTCGGGTCAGGTCGGCGAGGAGCGCCTGGCCAGGCTCGGTGAAGTGCAAACCATCATCGGCCCGCAACCGGATGAGCTTCCCATTCGCATCGGGAAGCGCCTCGACATCGTCCTGATCGGTCCCGCCGACCACACCCCAGTCGACGAGGCCGACGCCTCCCGAGCACGCGGCGACCCGGGTATAGATGCGATTGACCACGCCGATCCGGTCCTCGATCGGGCCGTAGTAGCCGTTGGTGTTTGCGGCGGGTCCAAGAATCCAGAGGACAAGCGCGCCCCGTCGCTGAGCGGCTTCGGTGTACACGAGCGCAAGCCGCTCCCACTCGGCCCAGATCGCCGCTGAGTCCGGTTCGAGTCGGTGCCGTCAGCGTCGACGTAGGGATCCGGCAGCCACGGATTCCCCGTGCCACAACACGACTCCAAGATCACCACGTCCGGGTCGTACTCGGTGACGGATCGCTCGAGATCATCGAGCCACGTCGCCTGCCGGGTCATCAAGGTCTCGCTGGGCCCGCCGATGATCGTCGCGCCGACACCAATCCGCGAGAGGCGATCTTCGATCGTCGGGTACGCCTGATGCAGCAGGGAATCCCCCATCATCAACACTCGACCGAGCGGCTCCGGCCCGGTCGTGGTGGTGGTCGTCGTGGTGGTCGGCGATCCGACCACCCCCGGCTCGGGTTCGACCGTAGGGGCCGCCTCGTCGAGGCTCGGATCGAGTGATGACGTGAGGGTCGAGCTGGGCAACGACACCGCCGGGGCGTCCCCGGCCACCGCCCTCGCGTCAGCATCCTGGGCAAGAGTCCAAGCGGCGCCCACAAGGAGCACGGATGCGCCGACTGCGCCCATCAGCAGGGAACGCCCCGAAACGCGGGCCTCGCGGATCGGACGCTCGAGCCAGACAAACGAGACAATGGTGATCGCGGCTGTGGCCGCCAACCGAACGGCCGCCAGCGTCCACCCGTCAATGCCGATGCGTGCGGCGTTGAGCCACAGCACCAGAGGCCAGTGGTACACGTAGATCCCGTAGCTCACGAGACCGATTGCCGTGAGCGGCCGCCAACTCAACACTCGTTGCAGCGGGCCATCGGTCAACGCTCCACCGATGATCCCGGCGGACACCAGCGCCATCAACCAGAAGCCGCCCCGATAGAGCGCGTCGTCGGTGAGTTCGACGAGTACGAAGGCCAACCCAGCAGCAGCGGCCGAGACCAGGCCGACGCGCTGAGACCATCGCTGCAGCCGCTCGGGCACCTCGAACCCAATCGCAAGGGCGAGCACGACACCCGCGACGAGCTCGGCTGCCCGAGTGAGCGATCCGAAGTAGACACGGTCGTTTCTGAGCGGGTCGTACAGCACCAGCGTTGCCACGACTGACGCTCCGCCGAGGACGCCGAACATGACCGCCCAGCGTCGAAGCGACCGTCCCGCCGTCAGGACGACGGTGAGTGCCCCGACCAGCAGATAGAACTGCTCTTCGATCGCCAGCGACCAGTAGTGCAGGAGCGGCGAGGGAGCTTCAAAGCCGGCGCCGTAGCGGTCGCCAGCGGCGATGAATCGCCAATTGGCGACATAGCCGAGTGCGCCGGCAACGTCCCCGGGTAGCGCCGAGAGCTGACGTGCGGTCCATGCGGGAGACAACACGACGACCAGCGCGATCCCGGCCACGCTGGCCGGCAACAAGCGTCGGAATCGTCGATTCCAAAAGGACCGAAGGTCGATCGTGCCGCGGTCTCGCCACTCGGCGACGAGGAGGTTGGTGATCAAGAACCCCGAGAGCGTGAAAAAGAGCGACACGCCGAGGAATCCACCTGGGAGCACACCGGGATCGAGGTGGTAGATCACCACCGCGATGACCGCAATCCCACGCACGCCGTCGAGCGCCGCGACATGCGCGATCCGGCCCGAGCCAGTCGGCCGACGAAGCAAGCCCGCCTCGGCCATCACCCTCAGTCGGTCGACGGCCGAAGTTCGGCCCGGTGCCCCGGCGACCACTCCGAGACGAATCGGTACCGATCCCCTCGGATCATGGTCGTTCGCCACTCGACCGGTCGATCCCCGAATGTACCGAGTCGTTCCAGCGAGAACGCGGCAACACCAGACGGCAGCTCGAGCAGGCTGCGATCCGATGGTGGTGGTATCACCGGGGTGAGCCGCTCCCACCCGGCGGTCGGCGTGGGAGCACCGATGCGGGTCATCTCGTCATAGAGCGCTGTGTGCGTCCAGTCGACCGAGAGCAACGGTTCGGCAAGGGCCATCGGCAACCACGCCCGGTCGAGCGCGAGTGGATCACCCCCGGCGTAGCGAACTCGAGCGAGCAGGAACAGTTCGGCGTCCTCGTCGAGCTCCAGATGGGCGGCGGCCACCGAGTCGGTCACCGAGCCCATCTCGAGCACTCGGCTCGTCTGCTCGATCCCAGCCGCCTCGACCGATTGGAAGAGCGAGTACAGGGTGCCGAGCGGCTGCTCGAACTCGGAGCGATTGATAACCGTTCCCCGCCCCCGTTCGCGTTTGAGAAGTCCGGTCTTGTTCAGGTGGCGGATCGCCTCACGGACCGTGTGGCGACTCACGCTGTACGTCTCGGTCAGCTCGAGATCGGTCGGGAAACGACCGTCGTTGAACTCACCGTCGTCGATTCGACGGCGCAGCTCGGCCTCGAGCTGCGCCCACAGCGGCATCGGCGAGTTTCGGTCGAGGGGGCTGATGGGCATCGCCGGTGAGGGTGGCGCAGTTGACCGGACAATGCAACATTTCCCCGGACAAGAACGGATCCAAGGTCGACCCATCCAGACCGTGTGCGGTGTCGCCGACGAACGATCAGCCCCGTCGCTCAGCTCGCAGATCGTCGCGGGCGAGCGCCACGTCAGTCGTGCGGTGCACAGCCCGAAACAACAGATGCACGGCGACCGGCAAGGTGAGGATCAACATCCCCGCCACGACCACCAACAGGGCCCGCGTCGCGCCCGACGTCTCGATACCGGCACCGATCACGACCAACAAGAAGGCGACCGGACTGGCCTTGCCTGCGGCGTGAAACCTCGCATACGGCGTCCCGAACTTGATCATCCCGACAGCCGACAGCAGCGAGACGAACGACCCGGCGAGAACGAAGACCGCGGTAGCCACGCTCACGACGATGCCTCGTAGCGCTCGATGAATCGGCTCGACGCAACCGTCGCCGTGAACCCAACGATCGCCAGAACGGCAACGGCCGGGAGCAGTCGGGTCGACCCCGTGCGAGCCGTGTCGACAACCACTGCACCCATCAGCGAAATCACGGCAACGTCGAGCGCAGCGACCCGATCCGCAATACCCGGGCCGCGAATCGCGCGAATCCCGGCGGCAACGAAGGTCAATCCAAACGAACAAAACGCAATTGCGGCGATCACGACGAAACCTCCAAATCGCCCGGCACCGGCAACGCACGACAGGCAAGGTCAGCGAGTTCGAGCACGTGCTCGACCGTCGCGTCGACACGATCGAGATGCAGCAAGTGGAGGTACAGCCGCCCTCGATCGGGGTCGGCATCGACCACCGCAGTGCCCGGGGTGACCGTCACCGCCACGATCAACAACAACAGATGGGACCGGGTACCCAGCGGCACGTCGACCGCGACGATCCCCTCATCGGTGTAGTCGGTCGGCGTCACGATTTCGCGGGCAACGCTGACCGTCGACTGGGCCAGATCGACAGCGACGAGCCACCCGAAGCGAAGCATTGGACGCAGCCGAACACCACCGGTGCCATCGGTGCCAACCATGCCGCTGCTCGCCAGGAACCCAACGATCAGACCCGAGATCCCGTTTGCGAAACTGAGCGAACCCCACAACGCGCACCATGTCGCCGCCAGTAACACGACGGTGATCACTCGGCGGGCCGAGAACGGACCAAGCACCCGGATCACCCCACCACCGCCTGAATGTAGAGATCCGCATCGAGCAGGCCGCTCGCCGCACGCTCGCTGAGCTCCCAGAGCGGGCCGGCGGCAAGGGCGATGACCACGGTCCCGAGCATGGCAAGCGAAGCCGATCCAACCATCGCCCGATGGCCGGGCCGGGTGCGATGCAACGACGATGACTCCGTTGCGTCACCCCAGAAGACACCAACCCAGATCTTGACCATCGACAACAACGTGAGGACGCTGCCGACCAACGCAACCACCACGATCGCCACACTCGTCTCAGCGATCCCGGCATCGACCAACGCCAACTTCGCCACGAAACCGGAGAACGGCGGAATGCCCGCCAGACTCAACGCCGGAATCGCGAACAGCACCGCAAGGACCGGCTGACGGCCCGCGAGCCCACCGATCCGATCGAGCGCGGACGTTCCCTCCCGCTCCTCGATCAGACCACCCACCAAGAACAACAGCGTTTTCACTGGAATCTGGTGAATCAAGAACAAGATTGCGCCGGCGATGCCAGCCAACGTGAACAAGCCAAGCCCCATCAACATGTAGCCGATCTGGCTCACGATGTGGAACGACAGGATGCGCTTCACGTCGTCTTGTGCCAACGCACCGAAGACACCAACGACCATCGTGAGCCCGGCCAACACCAAGATCACCGGCCCGAGATCCTCCATACCGGTGAGCGTGTGGAAACGGATCAGGACATACACGCCGATCTTGGTGAGAAGACCAGCAAACACGGCTGTGATCGTGGTCGGCGCCGTCGGATAACTGTCCGGAAGCCAAGAGAAGAGCGGGAAGATGGCGGCCTTCGTTCCAAACACCACCAGGAACCACAGGCCAATGCCCGCGCGGGTCGCCCCATCGAGCTCGGGAATCCGCTCGGCCAACAACGCCATGTTCACCGTCCCGGTCGCGCCGTACACGATCGCGACGCCGACGATGAACAAGGTCGACGCAAGCAGGTTCATCGCCACGTACGTCATGCCAGAGCGGATCTGCCCCCGCCGGCCCTGGTGGGTCAACAACACATAGCTCGAGACAAGGATCAGCTCGAACGCAACGAACAACGTGAAGAGATCGCCAGTGACGATCGCAAGGGCCACACCTGACGTCAGCACCAACAGCAACGGACCCGCAAGCTGGGGATCAGCACCCCATGCCGTTCGCCGCTGACCGAGCGAGAACACTTCGACCACGAGGATCGTGGCCATCGCAACAAGCAAAATGAGCGCCGCAAACAGGTCGACCACCAAGACGATCCCGACCTCTGGTTCCCAATCGCCGACCCGTACCGCCAACGTTCCCTTGCGTTCGACGTGCCACAAGAGCACCGCAGAGACGACCGTTGCGCCCGCCAAGGGCGCGACGGTCAGTCCGTCACGCAGCGCCTGACGCTCACCCACCGCGAATCCGATCGCAGCGGCAGCGAGCGGCACGATCACCAACAGACCCAAGAGCACACTCATCCCGTCACCTCCGGATCGTCCTCCCCAACCGCGGGCCAATCCTCCATGGAGATTCGGCGATCCTCGAGATCGTCCTCGACCAGGTCATCGCCGGTGAGCTGGTGCTGCCGTCGAGCCAACGCCAACAAGAACAGCGTGAGCCCAAACGAGATCACAATCGCCGTCAGCGCAAACGCCTGCGGAAGCGGATCGGAGAGGCCATCGGCCGGGCCCTCATCGGCAAGCGGAGCCACGCCTGACTCGCCACCGGCGGCAATCAGCGCGACCACAGCAGCGTGGCCAAGCAGCGCGAAACCAAGCACGATGCGGGTGAGAGAGCGCGACGTCACCATGTAGACCCCGACGCTGCTCAGGCCGCCGACCGTCAATGCGAGCGCGACACTCACGACGTCCCCTCGTCTCCAGCCAGATCATCCGCATCGAGCCCGTCGAACAACGCCACGAACAACCCGACCACGATGATCGTCACGCCAAGATCAAAGATCGCCGCGCTGCCCGACTTGACCGTGCCGAGCAGCGGCACGTCTCGCTCGACAACCACCATGTCCAAGACCGGTTCACCGCCGAAGAGCGGAACCAGTGCGACACCGCACACGAGCAATGAGCCAACGGCGAACCACGGCATCGCATCCTGGGGCCGCGGCAGCGCCACGACCGTCCGAAGGGCCACGACTGCGCCGAGCACAAGACCCGCCGCAAAGCCTCCACCGGGTTGGTTGTGCCCGGCGAAGAAGAGATACACGCCGATCACGATGGCGAACGGACTCGCCATCTGAATCGCCGTCACGATGACCGGCGAACGAGAACGAATCATCGGCGAACCTCACGAACGACATCCGACAACGGGGCGCCACCACCACGGGCCCGGTCCGCGCGACCGAGCGCCACCACCCCAATCGCGGCCACCACCAAAACGAGCACTTCGCCCAGCGTGTCGAGGGCACGAACATCGGTGAGGACGACGTTCACGAGGTTGTTGCCACCGCCCTCATCGACCGCGGCAGCTACCAGCTCCGGGTTCGTTTGCGCGTCCCGGCTGCCCGAGGCAAGCAGTGCGACGGTGACGCCGCTGCCGACCACCAGAGCGGCGCCGATCCGGACGCTGCGCCACACCGCACCGACCGGCGGGAACTCGCTCGTGAGTCGACCGAGCCCGATGACAAAGGCGACAACGATCACGGTCTCGACCAGCAGCTGTGTCAATGCGAGGTCCGGCGCGCCGTGCAGCATGAAGAGGGCCGAGACCCCGAACCCGACGATCCCGAGCCCCAACGCAGCACCGATGCGCGAGCGGATCACCGCGATCGCAACTCCCGCAGCAACGATCACCACACCCAAGGCAGCCTGCAGGACGTGGTCCCACGCCCGCCATTGCGCAGGGTCGAGCACATCGACGAACGGGATCGTCGCCAAGGCCGCGGTAACCGCCATCACGGCCAGGTAGACGGGAAGCGAACCATGTTGGATACGCCCCGTCGTCCAGCGGGCCAGGGCCAAGGTTTGGCTGACCATCCGATCGACCGCCTCGGCCCCTATCGGCTCCGGTGGTGGCGAGGCCCGACGAGCGGCGGCAGCCCCCACCGCTCCACCAGCAACGATCACCGCCATCGAGATCCAGAAGGCGGTTTTGAAGCCAGGCCATCGCAGGAGTTCGTAGACCGAGGAACTGGTTTCAAGCTCCACCGCCGCGGGAATCACGGCATCGTTCACGAGCCCGAGCGCAACGAAGCCAACCACCGTCGCTGTCGCCAAGATCACTGCAGGAACTTCCATCAACGGACGTCGCGGACGCACAACCGTCGGCTCACCCCGATCAGCGAAGAGCAGCAGCACGAGTCGAGTGGTGTAGGCGACGGTCAGGATCGAACCGGCCACGATCATCAGCAACATAAGGTCACCGCCGACCCCATCAGCTCCGAGGCCCGCTTCGATCGCCGCCTCTTTGGCAGGGAACCCCAGTAGCGGGGGAACGCCTGCCATCGACAGGCCCGCAATCACCATCACAGCGAAGGCCAACGGCATGGATCGACGCAACCCACTGAGCTCCCGCCCATCCCGGGTACCGGTTCGAACGTCAATCTCCCCGACGACCATGAACAGCGGCGCTTTGAACAGCGCATGGGCGACGATGAGCGACACGCCCGCGAAGATCGCCTTGCCGGACCCGTACGCCATCAACGCAGTCATCAACCCGAGCTGGCTCACCGTGCCCCATGCAAGGATCAACTTTCCGTCGGCGTGGCGCAGCGCGCCGATACCGCCCCAGACCATCGTGACGAGCCCGACCGTGACCCCGATGCCGGTCCAGGCCGCGACATCGACAAAGACCGACGAACTGAGTCCGAGAAGCACGATGCCGGCCTTCACCATGGTGGCCGAATGCAGGTACGCCGATACCGGGGTGGGCGCGGCCATCGCGCCCGGCAACCACACATGGAAGGGCACTTGGGCCGACTTCGTCAGCGCCCCCACCAAGACGAGCACGGCAGCGACGGTTCCGGCGTCACCCCCAACTGGCTCCATGTCAGCAAAGACGGTTGTGCCCGTCTCACCGGCGAGGACCAGAAAGCCCGCAAGCAACGCGAGCCCGCCCGAGACGGTGATGAGTAGTGCTCGCCGAGCCGCAGCGTGGGCGACCGGGTCGGTGGTCTTCGTTCCAACCAGCAAGAACGAGGTGATGCTGGTGGCCTCCCAGAACAGAAACAGGGTCCAGACGTCGGCGGCCCAGATCAGCCCGACCATCGATCCGCTGAAGGCCAAGAGTGCTGCGGCGAACGGGGCCTTGTCCGTTGCCGAACCGAAGTAGCCGACCGCATAGATGAAGACCAGCAGTCCGACACCGGAGACGATCACGGTCAACAGCGCCGCGTACGGTCCGACGGCGAAGCGGAGACCGAGATCGAGACCTTCGACCCACGAGACGCTCTCTACCTTTGGCGACGGTTCGCCGAGCCGGGTCAGCGCCCAACCGGCCGTCGCAGCGGCGGGTATCGCCGCACACGCGAAGGCCACCGCCGCGATGCGACGCACGCCAACGACAAGAACCAGGGCCACACCGAGAAGGTGGGCCACCAGAAGGAACCAGATCACGACACTCCAGCGGGGGGACGGAGACGGCGGTGAGTGTATCGAAAGGAAGGCACGATTCACCCGTCGAGAAAGGCACAATTCAATCTACCAACTGGAATGGGTCTGTTGATACCATGATGTCTTGCCCGTCAGGCGCAAGGAGTCACGATGGACCTGCACGACCCGGTTCCCAATGTCCCCTCGTGGACGTTCCTCACCAACCACGCTCATGTCTTGATCGCGATCGCCAGCGATCCAGAGCTACGCCAACGCGACATCGCCCATGCGGTGGGCATCACCATCGGTGCCGTGCAGAAGATCATCAGCGAACTCGAAGCGGGTGGCTATCTCGCCCACGACAAGGTCGGGCGCCGAAACCGCTACCACGTCATCGAGGAGCTGCCGTTGCGGCACCCGTTGGAGGCACACCGCACGATCGGCGATGTACTCCACCTGCTCAAGGGCTGACATCTCGCCGCCAACCCGGCCGCGCGCGGACCCTCCGGACCGGTGCAAATCCTGAACACAGCTGTCAGGAAGCCGTTGTTGGTTTCTTACCTTTCTCACCGACGCTCTTCTCATGCACCTCCTCCGATTGATTCCCCGTCTCCTCGTCGCCTGCTTGGCCGTAGCGATCCTCGCTGCGGCGTGCAGCGACGACACCGACGCCACCGATGCCTCCAGCCCCGACGATGCGGCGGCGAGCGGCACCGCAGACGCCGATGCGACGACCAACGATGACACCACCACAACAGCGACCGACGAGGACACCAGCGCGGCAACGACCGACACGAGTGCGCTGTCCACCGAGCTCGAGATCGCCAACGTGGCCTATCTCGGGGACTACGAACTCGCCGACGAGGACTTCGGGACCATGGTGACGGTGTCCGTCGACGGGGAGACACGGACGATGATGTCGAACTCGCTTCCGAACCACGAGACCGGCACCTTCCCCAATGCGGGCAACCCGAACGAGATCAGCGAACAAGAACTCGTCTTCGAGTTTCCGGCGACGGGCACCAACACCGGCTCCGCCAGCTTCGCCCAGACCCCAGGTGTCGCGCTCAACGGCGTCACGTTCGAACCGGGTACCGCCGAGACGGCCACGTGCTCGTCAGGCGAGACCTACCGCATCGAGGCGCTCCAGGATCTCTACGACCTCGGCCTCGATTTCAACAACGCCCACGTGCAGCCGGGTGGCCAGTACCACTACCACGGCGTCTCGGAACTCCTCGTCGACGCCTTCGACAGCGACGAGGACCTGGCCCTGGTCGGTTTCGCCGCCGACGGCTTCCTGATGGTGTACTCGAAGTCCGGTTCGTACGAATCGAGCTATGTGCTGTCGACCGACGATCGAGCCGGTACCGACTGCTTGATCAGCGGTCCGGCCGGGCAGGTCGTCGACCTCGAGGGCACCACCCCCGACGGCACGTACACCTCCGACTTCGACTATGTCGAGGGCGCAGGCGACCTCGATGCATGCAACGGAGCCGAGATCGACGGCGAGTACGTGTACTTCCTCACCGACGAATACCCCTACATCCCTCGCTGCTTGATGGGTGAAGCGGCGGCGGGCCCGGCCGACGGCGGGGTCGGTGGCGCCGGGCCCGGACAGGGCGATGGTCAAGATGGCGGAGGACTGCCCGACTTCAGCGAAGCAGCCGAAGCGCTCGGCGTCACCGAGGAACGTCTTCTCGAACTGCTTCCGGGACCGGGATCGGATCTCCAGGAAGCCGCCGATGCGCTCGGCGTCACGGTCGAAGAGCTGCAGGCAGTGCTCCCGCCTCCGCCCGGCCAGTAATCGTCAACCCACCCGACGCTCGGCCGGCGCCTGTCCAGGGCGCCGGCCGAGTCGCGTCCAGCTAGGTTCCTCGCTCGTGACGGCACCCCATCGAACAACGATTCGAGTCCGGTTCTACGAACTCGATCCGTACAACCACGTGAACCATTCGGTGTACGTCAGCTACTTCGAGTCGGCCCGTGTCGAGCTCCTCGCCGAGGTCGGCTTCTCGTTGGCGTCGATGCGAGAGCAGGGCCAATCGATCGTGGTGTCGGAGATCCGGACCCGTTTCCTCGGCAGCGCCGAGGAGCTCGACGAATTGACGATCGAAACCGAAATCGTGGAACTGAAGCGGGTCACGACTACCTGGCGCCAACGCATCCTGCGCAACGACGAGGTGTTGGTCACCCAGGAGATCCGGGCCGCGATGCTCGACGCACGCGGGCGGCCGACTCGGTTCAGCTCGGAGATGCTCGACGCTCTGGCGCCATTCGTCGTCGACGCCTAGTTCAGCCCGAACCGGCGCAACACGTTGGCCGTCACCTGCTGCACCAGCGGGTGGCCATCGAGGCCGTAGGCCCAGTCGGCCGAGCCAGCATTGAACACTTCCCCGTCGCCCTTGGCGAAGATCGCCATGACCGCATGACCCCGTGCGATTCGGGCCACGCTCTCCTCGCTCATGTCACCGAACAGTCCAAACGCCATCGCCTCGAGCTCACCCGGTGGGCGAACGTCGTTCCACAGCAGTGGAGGAGGCTCGCAGACGTCGTCGGTGATCGACATCAGCCGAGCCGGCGCCGTCGCCAAGATCTGCAGTGACGACGGCGCACCATCTTCGTGGGTCGGCACGGGCGTGCCATCGACCCAGTCGAGCGCAACGCCGTCGACCTCGTAGCCCACGGCATACGACCCCACGCCGAGCTGCTCACCGGCACCGAGACCGGTTCCCTCGAACACCCAGTGGTCGGGCGCGTGCACCTCGTAGGCACCGGTGCCATCGGCGACGGCGTGACCGACCCGGTGGTAGCCGCCCCGAGTGAATGTGAGCCCGATCGTCGACGTTTCTGGATGAGCGATCGACGGGTCCGACCAGAACGACGTCAGTTCGTCGTGCCGAGCGGTGCCTGCGACCGGGTCGTGCAGGTGGGCTCGACCCTTGTAGGCGGTCATCTGGCCGGGCTGGTCGTAGCGCACCTGCCAAAACGACGTGTTGCCCGAGAAGATCGCCCATCGGCCGCCCTGCTCGACGAACGCATCCGCGGCATCGCGCATGCCGCGGGTCCAGTACTCGTTGTGACCGACCGTGAGCAGCACGTCGTAGTCGTCGAGGACGCCGTTGCGCTCGAGGTCGGCGTCGATCACGACGTCGAAGACGAAACCCTCGCGTTCAGCCCACTCGACGAAGCGACGTTCCCAGTTCCACCAGCCGCCGGAATTGGTCCAGCTCGGAAGGTCGTGGGCATACCAGTAGTCGACCAACCGCTGATGGGTCGGGTCGCCATCGAGGTCGGTGATCCGACCGTCGAAGCCCGAAGCGTCAGCCGAGCGGCGAAGGTAGCCCCGCTCCAACGGCCGTTCGAACGACACGTGCGTGGCCCCCGAATAACAACACTTCCCGCCCCACTGGTTGTAGGCGTTGTAGGTGTTGGTGGCGAGATGGAGCACGGCCGTCGCCTTCGGGCCGGTCGCCGCCGGTCGAAGCACGAAGAAGGCCTGGCTCGTCGCCCGTTCACCGTCGACCCCGAAAGCCCGCATCGTCACCTCGTACATGCCGGACTGCCATGACGGACCGGTCGGGATCTCGACCGCCACGGGCCAGTCGCAGCCCACGGCCCATGCCGAATCGGGGACCGGGTGATCGACCGCGTCGACGTCGCTGGTCCACGCCGCGTCAGGGCTCCCCCACCGGCGAACGTCGACGGCGAAGCGGCCAGCCCGACTCGCAGCACGCAACCCGATCGTCGATCCGGCCTCGGCTGACAGCGGCGTGCAGTAGCCCTCGGTATCGGGCCAGCGGGTGAAGACGCGTTCGCTCGGGTGCATCAGCCGTCGAGGTCGTCCACGAACTCGGCGAACGACTCGTTCGACTCGGAGAACTCGCTGACCACGCGCACCTTCTCGTCGGTTCCCCGCAGTACGGCGAGCGGGTCTTGCTGGTCACCGACATACCCGAGCGCAAACGCGCCCTGCTGGTAGCCCATCAGCTTGAGGAGGTCGTCATCGAGCGTGCGGGCGATCTCGGGTGGGCAGGCAAGGAACTGATTCTCCTCCTGGCGAACCCACCCGACCGCATAGGTGATGTTCACACCCTGGCGGACACCGTCGCTGTGATTGGCGCCGCCGCCGTGCAGAACCTTGCCGTCGTAGAACAAAACCGACCCTCTCGGCATCTCGGCCTGGATCTCGGCGACGGCGTCGGCCTCGCTGTCCGCCATGGCGCTCGTGCCCGGGCTGATGTGGGTCGCACCGTTTGCGGCCGTGAAGTCGGTGAGGGCCCACATCGTGTTGCACTGCACGTGATAGCCGGCCGGGAACGGGTAGAAGTCGAATGCCATCTGATCACGATGCGGTTTTTGTTTCGTCTCGCCGGGCTCGATCGTGATGATCTGGGTGAGGTGCAGCTGATAGGTGGTGGCGTGACCCAGGACGTGTCCAACCGTGCCGAGGACGGTCGGGTGCATCACCAAGCGCCGAGCCGTGGGGCAACGAGCGATCAGTGATCCTGCCCGGCGAGTGAACATCCCGTCGTAGACGTCGCGGCCGGCCGCGGAATGGTCGACATACGGCGCTGACTCAGCGGCGAGCTGATCCATCACATCGTCGCCGACGACGTTCTCGACAATGGCGTACCCATGCTCAGCCAGAAAGGCCGCCACGGCCGCGGGAGCGGTGTCGGGTGCGAAGCGGTGAACGGTCACAGGTACTCCTCGCCCACGGCGGCAATCCAGTCGTACCCGGCGACCGGTTCGAGCTTCGGCGCCAGCAGGACAGTATGGGTGATGCCTGCGGCCGCGTAAGCGGCGAAGGCCTCATGGTGGCGGTCGGCATCGCGAAGCGGTCCGAAGTCGGCGTCGTGATACGCGAGGACGAAGTCAAGATCGTCAGCCCGGTCTCCGGCATCAGCCTTCACCTCGGCGATGAGCGTGCGGAGCCCATCGAGCCCGCCAACCCCCGGCGTCCGGGTGGTGGCCAGCAATTCGTCCGAGCCGAGCATCGGCATCCAGCCGTCGGCTCGGGCCGCGACGCGTCGACGGGTGCGCGCGGAGTTACCACCGATCCAGATCGGAATCGGCCGGGTGGGCGCAGGGCGAGCGTGTACGCCGCGAGCCGAGAACGTCGTGCCGTCGTAGTCGAATGGCTCACCCGACCAGTGCAGGGCCATGGCGTCAAGGGCTTCGTCGAATGCCTGGTTACGGGTCTCGAAGTCCGTTCCCAGCGCCCGGAACTCGCCCTTGAGGTAGCCGGTGCCAACCCCGAGCACGAACCGTCCATTCGACAACAGGTCGACGGTTGCGGCTGCTTTCGCCAACAGCAGTGGGTTCCGGTAGGGCACGACCGTCAGATAGGTCATCAGGGTGATCCGTTCGGTTCCGGCGGCGGCATAGCCGAGCGCAACAAACGGGTCGACGGTCTGATGCCCGCCCGCCGCCAGCCAGCGGGCGCTGGGTGCGGGATGTTCGGTCAGCGCAAAACCGCGGAACCCGGCCGCTTCGGCCGCGGCCGCCATGGCCCCGATGTCACCGGCATCGAGCATCGATCCGTCCGGGCCGTGGGTGTCGGGGTACTGATAGATGAACCGCATCGGTGAGGCGGATCGTAGAACGAGGTCGTACGGTGCGTCGCATGTCCGACCTCGTCGATCTCTCCGCCCGTCTCGGTTCGATGACCAATCTGGTCCACGCGTTCATCTACTTCGCACCCGAAGCGGGCGAGGAGTACGACGCAGTGGGCTTGGCCGCCAACCAGCACTACTTCGCCAGCCGAGCCGCCGCGATGGGGGCCGTACCCGCCGAAGTCGTCATCGCGACCTTCTACAACTTCAATCCAACGCTCGTGCATCCGGCGATCCCATCGGCATGGGCGATCGCCGAGCCGGCCACGATTCAAACCGCCCGAATCCGAGCGGCGGGTCGGGTACTCCGACGCATCGATCCGGATGTCACAGCCGACGACATCGACGAGGCGACCAAGATCGCCGGCGCGATGATCGACGGGGTGAGCGACGCCGGTCGGCCACTCGCCGCCGGGAATCGAGCCACACCTGAGCCCGACGACGCCTGGGAACGACTCTGGCAACGAATCACGGTCCTACGCGAATGGCGAGGCGATGCCCACATTGCCGCACTCGTCTCGGCGCCGGCCGATCCAGTCGAAGCCTTGGCGCTGCACGCCGCGACCGGCAAGGTGCCCCGCGGTGCGCTGGTCGCCACCCGAGCATGGTCCGACGAAGAGTGGTCGGCTGGGATCGATCGGCTCGTCCGCCGGGGCCTGCTCAACGACGATGAGTCGTTCACCGAGATGGGCGAAGCATTCCGCGCCGAGATCGAACGACGCACCGACGTTGCTTCGCTCCCGCTCGTCGAGGCGGTCGGTCCTGATCGCACGCAGCGCTTCATCGATCTGCTCAAACCCGTCCGCAAGGCGCTGCTCGACGGCGGCGCCTTTGCGGCGATGGGCGGCTGAGGGTGGCAACCGAGATCAATGCGATCACCTTCGTGATCACCGACATGGCAACGTCGGTGGACTTCTACACCGACCTCGGCTTCCAGATCGTGTACGGCGGTCCCGACGCACCGTTCACCTCGCTGTCGATCGGTTCGAACTTCGTCAACCTCCAGCACACGGGCGAGGCGCCCGGTTCCGGCTGGGGTCGAGTGATCTTCCACGTCGACTCACCCGACCACATCCACGACACCGCCATCGC